>NZ_JBEZZS010000014.1:0-130028 GCF_040639295.1 Nocardioides sp. NPDC023903
AGCTTTCTTCCGGTCCTGCCTGCCAGACTTTATCAGACTCACTTTCGCTTTCCCAATTCGGCGCGTTTCGCGCTTTCCATGGTTTAGCAGCTGTGTTTCCGCTTCGTCCTGGAGGACTTTATCGGATCTCGCTTTGTTGTCCAATTCGGCGTATTCACACCGCATTCGGATAAAAGCAATATCCACACCTACACAGCCATGACGATCTGACGTGAATCAGATCTTGAGTTCTTCGGCGGATCCTGAGACCCGCTGCCAGAACACCCTGGATCGAGCGATGCTCGAAAGAGTGGAGGTGGCCGCTCCGGGGCCGGAAGCCCGCCCGAAGACTCGCGCTTGCTTCCCGCCGCACCCTGGCGACTCGGAGAACACTACACACACCCTGACGCCGTTTCAAATCGCCAGGGCAACTTTTTTCGTGCGATGTTCTGGGCTCCACTCTAGACCCCCGAGACAAGGCCCATGGGCCGTTTGCTTCACCCGGCGCCAGGGGCCTCGTGACCCACCGGTCAGGCGGGCGCGAAGAGCTCGACCGGGTTACCGGCCGGATCCTCGATCACGGCCTGGGCGCCACCTCGGCCGTCGATGCGGCTGGTGCGTACCCGAGCGCCGGCTTCGCTCAGGCGCCGGAGCTCCTGGTCGACATCGCTCACCTCGAGCTGGATACGGCTCCACCCACCGGGGCTCGGAACCTTGCCGTCGTCGGCGGCCTGTCCTGCGCCGCCGGCACCAGGGGTGTTCAGCATCAGCCGAAGGCCGTGGCCCTCGAGCATCGCGAAGCCGCCAGCTCTCGGACCGATGTCCTCGAACCCGAGCTCGCGATAGAAGGCGACGGCGGCAGTGATGTCGTCGACGATGTAGCGGAATCCTGGAATCATCTGTCTCTCCTCTCTGCAACACTACTGTTGCATAGTAGGCTCCAGACATGGCTTCTCGTCAAGGGCGTACGGACCCCCGTGTGGTGCGCAGCCGGGAAAGAGTGCTCGAAGCAGCGCTTGCGGAGCTCGCCGAGCGGGGATACGGCGGATTCAGCATCGACGGGGTGGCGACACGTGCCGGTGTCGCGCGGAGCACGATCTACCGACTCGGGCACGACCGGCTCAGCTTGGTCGCGGCTGCCATGGAGACGCTCAACGTGCAGCCGCGCCCCGAGGCCGGCGGACAGGACCCGCGAGGCGATGTGGTCGCGATCGTCGCCCATCTCGCCTCCGCCATGCAGTCGTCTTTGATGTCCGACTGTCTCCCCGCCGTGCTCGACGGCGCCGAGCGCGACCCGGGGCTGCGGGAGCTGCACCACCGCTACAGCGCGCAGCGGCGTACGCGGCTGATTGATGCGCTCACCCGGCTGCGGGAGTCGGGGCACGCTGTCGGTGATCCGGAGCGGGCGGCGGAAGCACTGGCGGGGGCGGTGTTCTATCGGCGACTGATGACGCCGGTGCCGCTGCGTACGAACGAGGTCGAGGGTTTGGTGGCGACAGTTCTCGGGGAAAAGTGATCGGGCGGCCGACTCAACCGACGCCGATGTGCTGGTAGTCGAGGTCGATCAAGGCGACAGCACGATTTCCGTACGCGTCGACCTCGCGCGGGTAGGGCGCGCCGGTGTATCGGGTGGCGAGCTCGTCGATGATTCCCCAGCGGGTCTCGTCCTCGACCCAGCCGACGACGCGGCCGCGGAGGATGACCGGCATGAAGTCGTTCTCCTGCGGCGCGAGGGAGAGCGCGATGCGCGGGTCGGTGTGGAGATTGCGGTACTTGCGGCCGCGGTTGCCGGTGAGGAAGACGACGTGGTCGCCGTGGGTTCCGATCCAGACCGGGGAGGTACGCGGGGCGCCGTCGGGTCCGATTGTGGCGACATGGGCCAGGGCGGTCCCCTCGAGGAAGGGGCGTACGTCAGGGTTGATCATCGGTCTTCTCCTTGCTGCGGTCAGCGGATGACGCGGTAGTGGAGGTGGGTGACGCCGGGGGCGGGGACGACGTCGACGATCTCGAGCGAGACGTGCTCGGGGAGCTCGTTGAAGAAGCGGCGGCCAGCGCCGAGGAGCACCGGGACCTGGTGGAGGACGATCTCGTCGACGAGGCCGGCCCTCAGTGCTTCGGTCACGACGCCGCCGCCCATGAGTCCGACGTCCTTGCCGCCGGCCTGTTCCTTGGCGAGGGCGATCGCGTCCTCGATGGTGGTGGCGAAGGTCTGGCGGTCGTGGACCGCGGGAGCGGGACGATGGGAGAGGACGACCAGCGGAGCGGTGGGATGTGGCGCTCCTCCCTTGTCCCAGCCGGAGTCGTCGTAGGTGTTGCGGCCGGCGAGGCTGACCCCGTCGCGTGCGGCCAGGGCGTCGAAGACGCGAGCGCTCGGCTCGGAGAGCTTGAAGCCGTCGAAGACCTGGCTGGGGGTGTCGCCGTCGAAGTACCAGTCGAAGAGGACGCCACCGTCCCCCAGGCCGCGACCGGGGCCCGGATCCCGTCCGGTGATGAAGCCGTCGACCGAGACCGAGAGTGCTGCGAGGACCTTGCTCATGATCGCTCCCTGAGGGTCGGAGTTTCCTGAAGAGACTCTGCGACCGTAGCATTGTGAGTTCCTTCAGGGAACCCTAAATGGTAGATTCGGGGCATGCAACGTACGAACTTCGGCGACATGGCCTGCTCGATCGCGCGGACGCTCGATGTGATCGGGGAGCCGTGGTCGCCTCTCGTGCTGCGCGACATCTGGGTGGGCATGAACCGCTTCGACCAGATCCAGGCGGATCTCGGGATCTCTCGGAAGGTGCTCACCGAGCGGCTCGGGCACCTGGTCGAGCACGGGGTTCTGGAGAAGCGGGCATACGACAACCGGCCGCGCTATGAGTACGTGCTGACGGAGAAGGGGCGTGAGCTCGTCGACGTGCTGATGGTGATGGTCGGCTGGGGTGACAAGTGGCTCGCAGGTGAGGCGGGGCCGCCGGTGCTCTACCGGCATCACGCGTGCGGGGAGATCGGGCGGGTCGATCTGCGGTGCTCACACTGCGGTGAGCCGATGCACGCCGACGACATCGACGTGCTGGCCGGGCCGGGGGCTGCGCCGGAGCCGGCCTCAGCGGGGTAGCGGGCCGGTGTAGGCCTGCCGCGCCGTCTCCACGGCAGGCATGTTCGCCTCCGACCAGTTGCCGACGGCGGCGAAGACCGGCTGGAGGCTGCGACCGAGGTCGGTGATGTCGTACTCCACCCGGGGTGGCACCTCCGCGTGGTAGCGGCGCTCGACGAGGCCGTCGCGCTCCAGCTGGCGCAGGCGCTGGGTCAGCACCTTCGAGGAGATCGTGCCGAGGCGGCGCTCCAGCTCCACGAAGCGCTGGGTGCCGAACTCGTGCAGCGTCCACAGGATCGGGGTGGTCCATCGGCTGAAGATCAGCTCCACCGCCGGGGTGATCGGACAGGCCGCCACCGGCTCGTCAGTGCTCGGTCGCCAGGTCATATCGCTCCAATACTTACCTTGGGGAACCCACTGTATCTAGGGATCTAACGTCGTTCCGAACGCAGATCACGACCTATGAATGGAGACCTCGATGATCGTCATCACCGGAGCGACGGGGAATGTCGGACAGCCGCTCGTCGAGCTGCTGGCCGACGCCGGGCACACCGTCACCGCCGTCTCGCGCGCGAAGTCGGCGCCGCTGCCGACCCGGGCGGGAGTCGTCCCCGCGGTGGCCGACCTGGCCGACGCGGCGACCCTGGCCCCAGCCCTGGCCGGCGCCGACGCGCTGTTCCTGATCGTCAGCGGCGCCGGCGCTCATGTCGACGGGCCTGCACTGATGAAGCATGCCGAGGCGGCAGACGTACGCCGCGTTGTGCTGTTGTCCTCGCAGGCCGTCGGCACCCGGCCGGGGACACCGTCGCACGCACCGCTCGCCGAGCTCGAGGAGGCGGTGCGGCGCTCGGCGATGGAGTGGACGATCCTGCGCCCCGGCGGCTTCGCGAGCAATGCGCTCGCCTGGGTGCCGATGATCAAGGAGATGAACGCTGTCCATGCGGCGTACGGAGATGTCGCGCTTCCCGTCGTCGATCCCCTCGACATCGCCGAGGTCGCCGCGACGACCCTGACCGAGGACGGTCACGCGGGGCGGACGTACGAGATCACCGGGCCTAACGCGACCACGCCGCGGGAACGGGTCGAGGAGATCGCCGCGGCGGTCGGGCGTCCGCTGGAGTTCATCGAGCTGACCCCGGAGGAGGCGCGCGGCCAGATGGCTGAGTTCATGCCGCCGCCTGTTGTCGAGGGGACGCTGGCCATCCTCGGGCACCCGACCGCCGAGGAGCAGGCGGTAAGCCCGCACGTCGAGAAGGTGCTGGGCAGGCCGGCCCGCGGTTTCGGGGAGTGGGCTCGGCGGTTCGCCGCTGCGTACGAGGCCTGAGTTCGGGGCCCGAGGTCAGCTACCGCGGGCGGCGCCGAGCTCCTTGAGCGCGGCGCCGTCGATGCGGTGGACCTCCCACTCGTTCTGCGGGACCGAGCCGAGGGAGCGGTAGAAGGCGATCGACGGTTCGTTCCACGTGAGCACCCACCACTCAAGGCGGCGCCAGTCGTTCTCGACGCAGATCTCGGCGAGGCGTACGAGGAGGGCCTTGCCGGCGCCGGCACCGCGGTGCGCGGGGTCGACGAAGAGGTCCTCGAGCCAGATGCCGTTGCGGCCGGTCCAGGTGGAGAAGGTGACGTACCAGACCGCCATGCCGATGATCATGCCGTCGTTCTCGGCGATGAGGCAGCGGGTGGTCGGGGTGCCGGACTCAGGGAAGAGCGCCGCGGTGAAGTCGGTCTCCGTAGCCTCGACGGCGTCGGGCTCCTTCTCGTAGACGGCCAGGGCGTGGACGAGACGGAGGATCTCGGGTACGTCGGTGGGAGCTGCATCGCGGATGGTGACGGTCACGGGTCGATCCTAGGAGGTCGCGCAGCCAGCGCGCCCGTATCGCGGCGCGCAGCAGGCGGCCCTACCTGCGCGACCTCTCAGGCTACTCGCCAGTTCGGGAATGCGCATTCCAGTGAGACGCAATCGCAATCACGGTGCAACAAAGGCTTCCTACGTTTCGGGGCGTCCCCAACAGATTGGATACCCCCACATGACTCAGACCCAGTCACGTCGGAACTTCTTGCGCAACGTCGGCCTCGCCGGCGGCGCGGGAGTCATGTTGCACAGCATGGGTGCTCTCGGGCTCACCTCGGCTCACGCCGCGGAGACCCCCAGCTTCACTCCTCCCAAGCCTTCCGATCTCGCCCGGGCCGGCAGCAAGTCCGTGGTCATCCTCGGCGGCGGCATCGCCGGGCTCACCGCTGCGTACGAGCTGCTCAAGGGTGGCTACAAGGTCACCGTGCTCGAGGGACGCGAGCGGCCGGGCGGTCGCAACTTCACCGTGCGTGGCGGCACCCGGGTGACCGATCTGAACGGGGTCACGCAGGTGGCCGGGTTCTCCAAGGGTCAGTACATGAACGCGGGGCCCGGGCGGCTGCCGCAGAGCCACATCACGCTGGACTACTGCAAGGAGCTGGGCGTCCCGATCGAGGCGTTCACCAACCAGAACGCCAACGCACTGCTCTACTACCCCGGCGATCACGGCATCGGCGCGGTGCAGATGCGTCAGGCGAAGGCGGACACGTACGGCTATGTCTCCGAGCTGCTCGCGAAGGCGACCGACAAGGGGGCCCTGGACGAGGAGCTGACCGCCGCCGACAAGGACGCGCTGATCGCCTTCCTGAGGAACTTCGGCGATCTCGGCTCCAAGGCGGAGGGGTACGCCTACACCGGCTCCAGCCGCGCGGGCTACACGGTCGAGCCGGGTGCCGGGCAGGAGTCCGGCACCGAGGTGGCCCCGAACTCGATGAGCGCTGTCCTCGCCGCCGGGCTGGGGCAGTACTTCTCCTTCGAGTTCGGCTACGACCAGGCGATGATGATGTATCAGCCGGTCGGCGGAATGGACGCGATCCCCAACGCCTTCGCCCAGGCCGTTGGGGCGCGGAACATCCGCTACGGGGCCGAGGTCGTCGAGTGGAGCAACACCTCGACCGGTGTCTCCGTGGCCTACAAGGCTCGCGGGAGGACCGAGACCATCAAGGCGGACTTCGCGATCAACTGCATGCCGCCGAACATCGCAGCCAAGGTCCAGCACAACCTCGGCGCCGACATCACCGCGAGCCTGAAGTCCTTCGGGCCCTCGAACGCCGGGAAGATCGGGATCGAGTACGACCGGCGCTGGTGGGAGGAGGACTTCCGGATCTACGGCGGCATCACCAACACCCGCCTCGACCTGCGCAACATGTGGCACCCGTCGTACGGGTTCAACGGGGACAAGGGCACGATGATCGGCTACTACAACACCGGTAGCGCGGCCGACACCTACGGCGTGCTCAGCCCTGCGCAGCGGCTCTCGCGGGCGGTGGACATGGGCAAGCAGATCTTCGGGGACGTCTACGGCGAGGGCATCACCGCCTCCTACAGCCAGGACTGGAAGTCGCAGAAGTTCTCCGAGGGAGCTTGGGCGTACTCGACGACGGCCGACACCGATCCGCTCTACACGCGGCTGCTGGATGCCACCGGCAACACGTACTTCGCCGGTGACCACCTCAGTCACTCCGTTGCCTGGCAGCACGGCGCGATCACGGCCGCCCGGGCAGCCGTCGAGAAGCTGCACGCGCGGGTGACGGCATGATGTCGCCGCGTACGAAGGTGCTGGCTGTGGTCGGGTTGACCGCAGCTCTGGTCGCTCCGACGGCGGCAGTCGCCGGGAGCAGATGGTCGGCCTTCCCGCCGCGTGGTGGGGAGACGATCTCGGTGCTGCCCGCGGGACAGGACAACCCGTCGATCGCCAACGGCGTCGCGATCGGGCCGGAGGCGGCGATCTACAAGACCAGCGGGCTCGGTCCGTCCCGGCTCAACACCGGGGCGAGCGGCGAGGCGGCCTACATCGACACCGCGGTGTTCCCGGGTGGTGAGCTGCCGCCGGGCGTGACCATCACCGAGGCCCAGGGAATCAACGTGCTGCGCCGGATCGGGGAGAACCTCGAGGCGGCCGGGCTCTCCTACGACGACGTGATCACGATGCGCGTCTTCCTGCAGAACCCCGCGGGCGAGGCGAAGATGGACTTCGCGGGCTGGAACCGGGCCTATCGGCAGTTCTTCGCGAACACGTCGGTCTCGACCGGCGAGGCCGTCCCGGTGCCGCTGGGCACTGCTGCGCCGGCGGCTCCGATGGTCGTCAACCCCGCCCGTCCGTCGCGGTTCGCGCTCGAGATCGAGAACCTGCCCGTCGACGGATGGCTTGTCGAGGTGGAGGTCGACGCGGCTTATCCGGTGAAGAAGAAGTAGACCCTCGAAAACGAGATCGCCCTCTCCGAGCAGTGCTCGGGGAGGGCGATTCTCGTGCAGCTCAGACCGAGGTCAGAGCTTGGAAAGCTTGGGGAAGGGGCTGGCGATGCGCACCAGTCGGGGACCGAAGTCGACAGTGACTGCGGCCGTTTCTTTGTTGACGACCCGACCCAGGCCGAAGGAGTCGTGGGAAACCAGGTCCCCTGACTCGAACTGCTCAATGACCGGCTCGGGATCTGCCTTGAAAGGACTCGCGGCGAAGTGTCGCCGCCGGGGGGTTGAGGTAGTCATCCCTTCGAGTATGTGGCCTCAGACACGAATAAGGGAATGCACAGGTTGGTCACAATGGCCTATCAGATCGTTTCAGGCCCGCGTGTAGTCGGCCTTGTCGTAGCTGGCGCTGCGGCGGTAGTGGGCCGAGATGCTGGGCCAGTTGGTGGTGATGCGGCCGTTCCGCTCGCGATACCAGGAGGTGCATTTGCTCCAGACGCTGTCGGCCAGCTTGTCCTGGATCCGCGCGTCGTAGGCCTCCTCGACCTCCGCGCGCACCTCGAGCGGGCCGGCATCGGCGACGTGATCGGCGTACCGGCCGAGGTAGCGGGCCTGGGTCTCCAGGAAGAAGATGATCGAGCCGCCACCGGTGTTGGTGTTGGGGCCGTACATGATCAGCAGGTTCGGGAAACCCGGGACGGTCATGCCGTGGTAGGCGTGGGCGCCGTCCTTCCAATGGGTGTGCAGGTCGCGGCCCTGGGTGCCGGTGATCGTCATCGGGGCGAGGAAGTCGGTGGCCTTGAACCCGGTGCCCCAGATGATCACGTCGACCTCGTGCTGCTGCCCGTCGGCGGTCGTCACCCCGGTCGGGGTGATCTCGACGATGTCGTCGGTGATCACGTCCACGTTGGGCTGGGCGAGAGCCGGCAGGTAGTCGTCGGCGAAGAGGATGCGCTTGCAGCCGAACGGGTAGTCGGGCCAGACCTTCTCGAAGAGCCCCGGCTTCGCCGCTGTCTGCGCCTTCATGTGGCGCTTGGACCAGGCCCGCATGACCGCACCGAACGGCTTGACGTGGAAGGACGTGGTGAGCCACTCGGCCTGGACCCAGATCTTCGCGCGGTTGAGGAGCTGCGGCATCGGGCTGGCGGGGTCGGTGCGCTCGAAGTCCTTGCGCGGGACGATGTAGGGCGCCGAGCGCTGGAAGAGGAGCACCTGCGCCGCGTCCTTCCGTACCTCGGGCACGAACTGGATGGCGCTCGCGCCGGTGCCGATCACCGCGACCCGCTTGCCGTGGAGGTTCAGGTCGTGGTTCCACTCGGCGGAGTGGAAGGCCTCTCCTGCGAATGTGTCGGCGCCGGGGATGCTCGGGATCGAGGGCCGGGAGAGCTGGCCGACGGCAGGTACGAACAGGTCGACCGTCTCCGTCTCACCCGTGCTGAGGTCGAGCTGCCAGGTCTTCGACTCGTCGTCCCAGCGGGCGGCGGTCACCTCGGTGTGGAACCGGATGTGGCGGCGTACGTCGTACTTGTCGACGACCCGGTGGATGTAGTCGAGGATCGCGGGCTGGCGGGAGAACTTGTGGGGCCAGTGCGGGTTGGGCTCGAAGGAGTAGGAGTAGAGGCTGGAAGGTACGTCGCAGGCGGCGCCCGGGTAGGTGTTCTCCCGCCAGACGCCGCCGACGTCTCCGGCCTTCTCGAACACGACGATGTCGTCGTGGCCGCGCTTCTTGAGCTCGATCGTGGCGGCCAGGCCGCCGAAGCCGGTGCCGATGACTGCGATGCGCAAGAGATCCTCCGAGTGCCGGGAGCGACGGTGTGACCTGGACCATACCGGGAGAATGTGACCGGCAAAATGTGAATGGCCGCGAGAGGACCGAAAGGTAAGAAGTGGGACGCCCGCTCGTCATCGCGCTTAGGGTCGGCTAACCTAATCCCATGATCGTCTGCCAGTGCCGAGTCGTCACGGACCGTGACGTCGACGCCGCGCTGGCCGACGGGGCGCGCACGGTCAGCGCGATCTGCCGCTCCACGGGAGCCGCTCAGGACTGTGGCTCGTGCATCTTCTCGGTGAAGAAGCAGGTCAGCCGGCATCTCGAGCAGGAGTGCTCACACCTCGTGGCCGACGGCGCCGCGAGCTGACGTACGCAACCGGTCACAAACTGAGTCTGTCCTCACTCCCGGGGTGCCGTGCGAGTATCGGGACAGATCCCGTTACCGGAGGTACGTCATGCAGCCAGTCGATCCACGCGTCGTCGAGCTCCTCAACGAGGCGCTCACGTTCGAGCTCACGGTCACCAACACGTACTTCCTGCATGCTCGGATGCTCGACAACTGGGGTCTGCCCAAGCTCGGCAAGGTCTTCTACGACCTCTCCATCGACGAGATGCGTGACGCCGACGACCTGATCAACCGGATCCTGATGTTCGACGGCCATCCCAACGTGCAGCGCCTCAACGCCATCCAGGTCGGCGAGACCGCCGAGGAGATGCTCTCGCTGGCCCTGGCGAGCGAGCGCGCCGCGGTCGCGCAGTTCAACGCCGGCGGTGAGGAGTGCCACCAGCTCGGCGACCACGGCACCGCGGCCGTCTTCGAGGAGATGGTCCGCGACGAGGAGAAGCACGCCGACTGGTTCGAGGCGCAGCTCGACGCGATCGATCGTGTGGGCCTCCAGGCGTTCCTGGCTCAGCACGTCGGTGCGGGCGAGGGACCCGGCTGAGCCAGGCCCCTCCTTGTTCCCCCTCAGGCAGGCACCGCGTCGTCGATGCAGAGGATGTTGTCCTCGCTGTCCTTGAACCAGGCTGCGTGCCCGGCCTCACCCATACCGGCGACGTCACCGTCCCAGGTCATCCCGGGCATCTCGTAGTGCTCGAAGCTGACTCCCTTGGCGCGCAGGTCGTCGGTCTCCTTGCGGACGTCGGCCACGTGGAACTGGGCGATCGTGTGCCCGGCCTTGCCCGCCTGCTCGGTCTCGTAGAGGTGGAAGGACGTCCCGCCGGACGTCGTGTAGAGCAGGCCGCCGGGGTCCTCACCGCTCGGCTCGAGCCCGAGCTTGTCAGAGTAGAACCGACGCGCCCGCTCGAGGTCGGCGGCCGGGATGTTCGCCATCACACTGCTGTTGGTCAACATCACAGGCCTCCTCAGGCGCTCTCGAACCAGGGGCGGTGGAGGTCGTAGTAGGTCGCGCCCTGCATCGCGTAGTCGAGCTCGCTGCGTACGTCGGCCGGGGGCTCGATCTGCTCACCCTTGCGGGCCTCGTCCTCGCTGGTGAACGCGATGGTCTCGACGAAGCTGCCGTCCGCCTCGATCGCGAGGGTGCCGCCGAGGATCTCGGGGCGCATCTCGTGCAGCTGGGTGGTGTCGGTCGTCATCATCGCCTTGAGCCGGCTCGGGTCGTCGACGCGGCCACGGATGATCTGCACGAACCCGGCGTCGTCGGAGCCGCCGTCGAAGAGCAGCGTGACGTCGTCGCAGTCGTGAAACTCCATCGGCCCGTCCATGACCTCGGCCATCCTCGCCGCCCACTCCCCCTGCTCGGGACGGTCGGAGTTGGCCATCGCGGCCTCGCGGGACTCGAAGCGGACCACCCCGATGAGCTGGCCGTCGTCGGTGAATCCGTAGGTGCCGCCCAGCCACCCGGTCGCGCTCGGCGCCAGGTCTCGACGCCACTCGTCGAGCAACTGGTGAGCCTCGTCCTGCCGGGTGCAGGGCCCCTGAATCATCTGGATGAACATGCTGCCTCCTCGGTCGTTGGTGTGCCAACGGACCGGTCGAGGCAGTAGCCGGGCCCCGGCCAGGCCCTCTCGCAACGTACGTCCGAAGGGTCGCCGCGCACATACCCCAAACAGGCGTTTTTGAAACGACGCCGTCAGTCGACGTCGACCCAGTCGAGCGTGCGGTCGACAGCCTTCCGCCAGCCGGCGTACCCGATCTCGCGCTGCTCGTCGCTCCAGGCCGGCTTCCAGCGCTTGGACTCGTTCCAGTTCTGGCGAAGCTCGTCGGTGTCCTTCCAGAATCCGACGGCGAGCCCGGCAGCGTAGGCGGCACCGAGCGCGGTGGTCTCGGCGACGACCGGACGGCTGACCTCGACGCCGAGGACGTCGGCCTGGATCTGCATGCACAGCTCGTTGGCGGTGATGCCGCCGTCGACCTTGAGGACCTCGAGGCGTACGCCGGAGTCCTTCTCCATCGCTTCAGCGACGTCACGACTCTGGTAGCAGATCGCCTCCAGGGCCGCGCGGGCGATGTGGCCGCTGGTGTTGAACCGGGACAGGCCGACGATCACGCCGCGGGCGTCCGAGCGCCAGTAGGGGGCGAAGAGACCGGAGAAGGCCGGGACGAAGTAGACCCCGCCGTTGTCCTCGACCTCCTTGGCCAGGTTCTCGACCTGCCCGGCGCTGCTGATCACCCGGAGCTGGTCACGCAGCCACTGCACCGCGGAGCCGGTGACAGCGATCGAGCCCTCCAGGGCGTACGTCGGGGGTTGGTCGCCGAACTGGTAGCAGACTGTGGTGAGGAGGCCGTTCTCGGAGCGTACGAGCTCCTCGCCGGTGTTGAGCAGCAGGAAGTTGCCGGTGCCGTAGGTGTTCTTGGCCTCGCCGGCGTCCAGGCAGACCTGGCCGACCATGGCGGCCTGCTGGTCACCGAGGATGCCGGTGATCGGGATCTCGCCGCCGAGCGGACCGTTCTCCAGCGTGGTGCCGTAGGGCCTGGGATCGGAGGAGGGCCGGATCTCGGGGAGCATCTGGCGCGGGATGTCGAAGAAGCCGAGCAGCTCGTCGTCCCAGTCGAGGGTCTCGAGGTTCATCAGCATGGTGCGGCTGGCGTTGGTGACGTCGGTGACGTGTACGCCGCCGTTGGGGCCGCCGGTCAGGTTCCAGACGATCCAGCTGTCAGTGGTGCCGAAGATGGCGTCGCCGCTCTCCACAGCCTCGCGGACGCCGTCGACGTTCTCCAGGATCCACTGGATCTTGCCTCCGGCGAAGTACGTCGCGGGCGGGAGTCCGGCCTTGCGACGAATGATGTCGCCGCGCTCGTCCTTGTCGAGAGCGGAGGCGATCCGGTCGGTGCGGGTGTCCTGCCAGACGATCGCGTTGTAGTAGGGCCGTCCGGTCCTCTTGTTCCAAACCACGGTGGTCTCGCGCTGGTTGGTGATGCCGAGCGCGGCGATGTCCTTGTCCGTCAGGCCCTTGCTGCCGAGCGCGATCTGGATCACCGCCCTGGTGCGCTCCCAGATCTCCACCGGGTTGTGCTCGACCCAGCCCGCCTTGGGCAGGATCTGCTGGTGCTCCAACTGATGGCGGGCCACCTCGTTGCCACCGTGGTCGAAGATCATGCAGCGAGTGCTCGTGGTGCCTTGGTCGACGGCTGCGACGTAGTCGGGCATGTCGGTCCTTTCGGTTTCTCTGCTCTGTGTCTCAGTCGGGGGATCGGTGGTCAGGCAGCGGCAGGCAGGTCGCTGGTCTCCTCAGCCTCTTTCTCGGCGGGCAAGAAGCGTGCAATCAACACCTTGTACGCTCCGGCACCGATGAGTCCACCGACAAGCGGGGCGATGATCGGGATCCAGAAGTAGAGGTCGCCGGCCGCGGTCACCCAGGCTCCGTCGTAGCCCGTGACGAACGAGGCCAGCCGCGGCCCGAAGTCACGGGCAGGGTTGATGGCGTAGCCGGCGTTCGTGCCCCAGGCCATGCCGATGCCGACGATCACGAACGCGATCGCGACGGGCGAGAACCAGGCGATCGGCGCGGAGTTCTTCGCGTCCGTGATCGCCATGATCAGGAACAGCAGGATCGCGGTGCCGATCACCTGGTCGGCGAAGGCGGTGGTGAGGCTGACGCCGAGCGCTGCGTCGCCGTTGCCCGGAAGCGTGGAGAAGATGCCCTGGGTGGCGTGGGTGTGGCCGGGGTCGACGCTGGCGATCGCGTCGCCGTAGGCCGCGCGGACGATGAGAGCGCCGACGAAGGCGCCGAGGACTTGGGCGACACTGTAGGGCAGCACCTTGCGCCACTCGAAGTCGCTGAAGACGGCCATCGCGAGGCTGACGGCCGGGTTGAGGTGGGCGCCGCTGATCCGTCCCGCGGTGTAGATGCCCAGCATCACCCCGATCCCCCAGGCCCAGGCGATCGAGTCGTGGTCGCCGAGCCCGCCGTCGCCGGTCGTGACCTGCGCGACCACACCGACTCCGAAGAGGATCAAGATCATCGTGCCGGCGAACTCTGCGCTGAGCTCTCCGATGAGGGTTCGACGTTGTGCTGGTGAAACGGAGCCCGAGGCGTTTCTTGTTGTCATGCGCTTGCTCCTGCCGTGTGGGGTCTGGCGGACCTCTGCACCGTAGGGACGCGTGACGCGCGTCACAACGGCGTGCGTTCGGCATGGTCGAACGCACGCGTGTTTCGCCGGGCGGCACCGGCGGGTCTCTCGATGGCCGAACCCCGGTTAGAGGGTTTGTTCGGGCTCTACGCTTTTACCCGATGTCTCGGACCGTGCAATCCGTCGAGCGGGCGGCTGCGCTACTGCGTGTGCTCTCTGCCGCGAGTGAGCCGATGCCTCTTGGCGAGCTGGCGGCCGCCGTGGGGCTGGCCAAGCCGACGGCGCACGGGTTGCTGCGTACGTTGGCGGGGGCGGGGTTCGTCGACCAGGAGCCGGTCACCGGGCGCTATCTGGTGGGGTCGGGGTTGCTCCATCTCGGGTCCGTGACGCTGGACCTCAACGAGCTGCGCTCGGAGACGCTCAACTGGGTGGACACGCTGGCGGCGCGCACGGGCGAGGAGGCGCGGATCGCGGCCTATCGAGACGGCTCCGCGGTCGTGGCGCACCATGTCTTCCGGGCGGGGCCGGGAGCGCAGGTGATGGACACCGGGAAGGCACTACCGCTGCACGCCACCGCGCTCGGGAAGGTGCTGGTCGCGTTCGATCCGGGCGCGGCCCGCAGCGTCGTCGGGCAGCGGCTCGACCGGCTGACCTTCCGGACGATCACCGACCGTTCGGCGCTGCTGCGGGCATTGGCAGACGCGCGTGACACCGGGTGGGCGTCGGCGGTCTCCGAGGCGCGGCCGGGGCTGGCCGGGATCGCGGCGCCGGTGCGTGACCGGGGCGGGTACGTGGTGGCGGCAGTCGGCATCGCGGGACCGGTGGTGCGGCTGTGCGACGCCCGTGGCCTGCCTCGCTCCGATCTAGTCGAGGAGGTCGTCGGCGTCTCCAGATCGATCTCGCGGGCGCTCGGTCACGGCCGGGCGGCATGAGTCTTCCGCGGTACGTCGCCGCACTGGACCAGGGCACGACCTCGACCCGGTGCATGCTCTTCGACCGCGAGGGCCGGATGGTGTCGCTGGCGCAGCGCGAGCACCGCCAGCACTATCCGCGCGCGGGCTGGGTCGAGCACGACCCCATGGAGATCTGGGACATCGTCTGCCGGGTCGTGCCGGAGGCGCTCGCGGATGCCGGGGCTTCTCCGTCCCAGGTGGTCGGGCTCGGGATCACCAACCAGCGGGAGACCACGGTGGTATGGGATCGGCACACCGGCCGGCCGGTCCACAACGCGATCGTGTGGCAGGACACCCGGTCGTCGGCCGTGCTGCCCGCCGTCGCCGCGGACATGGCGGAGTCGGAGATCCAGGCTCGGTGCGGGCTGCCGTTGGTGACGTACTTCTCCGGGCCGAAGGTGCGCTGGCTGCTCGACTCGTCTCCATCCTTGCGGGAGAGGGCGGAGCGCGGGGATCTCCTGTTCGGGACGATGGACTCGTGGCTGGTCTGGAACCTGACCGGCGGAGTGTCCGGCGGGGCGCACGTCACCGACGTGACCAACGCCAGCCGCACGATGCTGATGAACCTCGGCACGCTCGACTGGGACCCGGAGCTGCTGGCGGCGATGCGGGTGCCGCGGGCGATGCTGCCCGAGATCCGGCCGACGGTCTCCTCCTTCGGGACCACGGTCGCGCCGATCGCAGGGATCCCGGTGACCGCGGTGATCGGTGACCAGCAGGCCTCCCTCTTCGGGCAGGCGGGGTTCGACCGCGGCGACGCGAAGTGCACCTTCGGCACGGGCGGATTCCTGCTCCTCAACACCGGCTCGTCCCCGGTGCGCTCACAGCATGGGCTGATCACGACGGTGGCGCACGCGATGGAGGGCGAGCCGGCGGCGTACGCCTTGGAAGGGTCGATCGCCGTGGCCGGCTCGCTAGTGCAGTGGTTCCGCGACAGCCTCGGGCTGATCCGCTCGGCGGCAGAGATCGAGACCCAGGCGCTGACCGTCGCCGACAATGGTGGCTGCTACGTCGTCCCGGCGTTCACCGGTCTGTACGCACCGCACTGGGAGCCCGATGCCCGCGGCGTGATCGTCGGGCTGACGTCGTACGTCACCAAGGCGCATCTGTGTCGCGCCGTCCTCGAGGCCACCGCCTGGCAGACCCGCGAGGTCATCGACGCGATGAACGCCGACGCCGCTGCGCCGCTGACGCGGTTGGCCGTCGACGGCGGCATGACCGCCGACAACCTCCTCATGCAGACCATCGCCGACTTCCTGGACATCCCCGTCGTACGTCCGATGGTCGCCGAGACGGTCTCCCGCGGTGCCGCTTATGCCGCCGGGCTCGGCGCCGGGTACTGGCCCGACCGGCAGGTCCTGCGGCGGCACTGGCGCCGGGCTGCCGAGTGGCGGCCGGCGATGTCGGCCGAGCTCCGCGAGGCGGAGTTCCTACGCTGGCGGCGGGCTGTCGAGCTCGCGATCCGCTGGGGCGCCTGAGACGGTGGCCGCACCGCTCGCCGGAACGACATCGTGTTGCGGGTCTCGACTGTCTAGGGTCTTGCCCTGCGAGATCTTCGCCTGTTGCCCGAGGCTCACCTGCAACAGATGAGAGGCAATCATGCGAGTCGAGGATGGAGTCAAGGTGGATCAGCTGTTGAGCATCGCGGTGGCACAGCCGAGATGCACGCCTTTCGACGTCAAGGCGAACGCGATGGCGCATGCGGAAGCCATCCGGGCAGCGAATGCACGGGTGGTGGTCTTCCCGGAGATGTCGTTGACGGGATACGAGTTGGAGGCGGCGCCGGTCCGCCCGGACGATGAACGCCTGGCTCCCATCATCGCCGCGTGCGCCGAGAACGGGGCGCTTGCCTTGGCCGGCGCGCCTGTGCCGGGTCCGTACATCGGCGTCCTCGCCATCGACGGTGAAGGCGTACGCGTTGCGTACGGGAAGGTGCACCTCCACGGCAGCGAGGCCGACCGCTTCATCGCCGGCGAGCCAGCCGTGATCGAGGTGGATGGGTGGCGGCTGGGGCTCGCTATCTGCCGCGACACCGGCATCCCCCAGCACGCCGCACGGACCGCAGCTCTGGGCATCGACGGGTATGTGGCTGGAGTCATCCACGCCGACCACGAAGCCGAGGTCCTCGGAGAGCGCGCCTGCCGAGTCGCGGCCGACCACGGGGTATGGGTCGCCACGGCAGCATTCGCGGGGCCCACCGGCGGCGGTTTCGACCAGACATCCGGCCATTCGGGCATCTGGTCGGCCGACGGGGAACTGCTTGCGGAAGCGGGCGCCGACCCCGATGAGACAGCGCGGGCTGTCTTCGTCAAGTGAGATCTCCGTCCGGAGACTCGGCGAGGGACTTGAGGGCGCGGAGCCTGGTGTCCCAGGCGTTGCCGATGCGGTCGAGCTCGTGGGCGAGGGCGTTGAGGCGGGAGCCGAGGGCGGCGTAGACGATCTCGCGGCCGCGGCGCTCGGCGGTGACGAGGCCGGCCTCGGAGAGTACGTCGAGGTGCTTGACGATCGCCTGGCGGCTGACCGGGAGCACCCGGGCCAGGGCGGAGGCGGACATGGTCTCCTGCCCCAGCCGGGTGAGGATGTCCCAGCGGGTCTGGTCGCCCAGCGCCGCGCACATCTCGGGGAGGGTGGGCGTCGCGGTCACGCGCGCGCCTCGACGTACGTCTTGGCTGCCTCGAGCTCCTGGGCCCAGCCGTTGTCGTTGCCCTCGCGCTCCTTGAGCCAGACGGCGGGGTCTTCGGACAGGGTGGAGAAGCCGCTCTCCAGGACCTCGAGGGTCACGCCGCCGGCCGGGTTCTCCTCGATCCGGAACTCCACCAGCGTGCCCTCGGTGGCGTCGCGGTAGGGCGTGCCGAGCCAGCGGAACGCGGCGTAGCGCGGCTCGTCGAGCTCGATCGTGCGGAACCGGAACTCGCCCATCGTCGGGTGGGTGACCACGGCGACCTCGGTGCCGTCATCGGCGGTCTCGACGCGGGTGTCAGGGTCATCGAGGACGGTGCCGTCGTTGACGTACCACCCGGGGCGGGTGATCAGGGACCAGACCTTCTCGGCACTGGCGTCGATGTCGATCTGGCGTCGGATGCTGTCGAGCTCGGCGAGCTCTTCGGTGCTGTGAACCATGGGTCCTCCTCGGATAGCGGAAGTGCAACCTCAGTGTTGCACTTCCATCATCCACTTGCAACCTTTTGATTGCAGATCGGCTCCAGCCGGCGTACGTCTCCTACTTCTGGATCCGCTCGAGCTTGGTCCAGCCGGTGTAGCCGCGCTTCTCGACCAGGCGCATGAGGTCGCCGGCGACGGGGACCTGCTCGACGAACATCGAGTCGAGCAGGGCGACGAGCTCGGGGGGCATGGCCTGGTCGTTCTCGACGTAGGCGGCCCAGTCCTCGGGCGAGATCGCTTCGAGCTGGGAGACGATCTGGTCGGCAATGGTATCCAGACGCGGGTCACCGGGCTTCCAGTCGAGCAAGGCCTCCATCTGCTTGTACGTCTCGACGACCGACGGGTCGTCGAGCTGGCCGACCTTGCTGCGGATGAAGGCCTCCATGCTCTGTGGCTGCTGGGCCGCGACGATGATCCAGGCGTCGCGTTCGCCGTCGATGATCCGCTGCGGGATTCCGAGCTCCCGCATCCGCTCCAGGTAGGCGACCGCCTCCGGCGGGAGGGCGAGCCCGTCGCCATGGACGAGCCGGGCGATCCGCTCTCGGTGGCCTTGGCGCTCGCGGATCTCGAGACGGAGGCGCTTGTCGATCTCGGCGACAGCCTTCTTGAAATCGTCGTCGCCGGCGTCCAGCAGCTCCTTGACACGGGAGAGCGGGACGCCGGCGTCGGCGAGGATGCGGATCTTGATCAGGTCGACCACAGCGGCGGCGTCGTAGCGTCGGTAGCCCGAGTGGTCGCGTTCGGGCTCCACCAGCAAACCTTTGGCGTGGTAGTGACGCACTGCCCGCACGGTTACTCCGGCGGCGGAAGCCACCTGGCTGATCGTGAGCATCCCCGAATAGTGGCGGGAACGCCCGGGTTTGTCGCGTGGTTTAGGCGAACTTGCGGCGGTAGGCGGCGGTGGCCAGGACGTACGCGACGACCAGGAGGCCGACGCACCAGGCCAGTGCGATCCAGAGCTCGTTGCCCAGCGGCTGACCGGCGAAGATCGCCCGGATGGAGTCGACGATCGAGGTGACCGGCTGGTGCTCGGCGAAGGCTCGCACCGGGCCGGGCATGGTGTCGGTCGGCACGAAAGCCGAGCTGAGGAAGGGCAGGAAGATCAGCGGGTAGGAGAATGCGCTGGCTCCCTCGACCGTGCCGGCGGTCAGGCCCGGGATCACCGCGAGCCAGGTCAGCGCGAGGGTGAACAGGGCCAGGATGCCGACCACCGCGAGCCAGTCGAGCACGCTCGCGCCGGTGCGGAAGCCCATCAGCAGGGCGACGAGCACCACCACGACCAGCGAGATCATGTTCGCGACCACCGAGGTCAGCACGTGACCCCACAGCACCGCGGACCTGGCGATCGGCATCGACTGGAACCGGTCGAACATGCCGCCGTTCTTGTCCTGGAACAGACGGTAGGCGGTGTAGGCGATGCCGGAGGCGATGGTGATCAACAGGATGCCGGGTAGCTGATAGCTGACGTAGCTCTCATGGGAGCCGGTGTCGATCGCGCCGCCGAAGACGTACACGAACATGAGCATCATCGCGACCGGTGTGATCGCGGTGGTGACGATGGTGTCGGGGCTGCGGCCGATGTGTCGCAGGGAGCGGCCGAGCAGGACGGCGGTGTCGCCGAAGAATCGGGTGGTCATCGTGACTCCTTCACGTTGTTCGTGCTGGCGGACCTGCCGTTGGACTTGCTGGTGATGGCGAGGAAGATCTCCTCGAGGGACGGCTGCTTCTCGACGTACTCCTGCTTGGCCGGCGGGAACATCGCCTTGAGCTCGGCGAGGGTTCCGTTGGCGATGATGCGGCCCTCGTGGAGGATCGCGATCCGGTCGGCGAGCTGCTCGGCCTCTTCGAGGTACTGGGTGGTGAGCAGGACCGTCGTGCCGCTGTCGGCGAGCTCCTTGACCGTGTGCCAGACCTCGAGCCGGGATTCCGGGTCGAGGCCGGTGGTCGGCTCGTCGAGGAAGATCACCGACGGGTTGCCGATGAGGCTCATCGCGATGTCGACGCGGCGGCGCATGCCACCGGAGTACGTCGCGACCTTGCGGTTGCCCGCCTCGGTGAGCGAGAACCGGGCGAGGAGCTCGTCGGCGACCGCGCCCGGGTTCTTCTGGCGGAGCAGCTTGGCGATCAGGATGAGGTTCTCGCGACCGGTCAGGATCTCGTCGACGGCGGCGAACTGGCCGGTGAGGCTGATGGAACTACGTACGTCGTTGGCCTGAGTCGCGACGTCGAAGCCGTTGACCGTCGCCTGGCCGCCGTCCGCCTTGAGCAGCGTGGTCAGGATCTTCACGGTCGTGGTCTTGCCGGCGCCGTTGGAGCCGAGGAGGGCGAAGATGCTCCCCTTCTCGACGCTCATGTCGACGCCCTGGAGGACGTGTACGTCGCCGTAGGACTTGGTCAGTCCGGCGATCTCGATTGCTGGTGTCGGGTTCATGTCGAATAGCGTCGAGGGTTGACGCTGGGTCAAGGTCAAGCAGAAGTTCTGACCTTTTTTCGAGGGCCCCGACAGAGGCCCGATTCATCGCCTCAGGCGTAGACGTCCGCCGCCGCCTGCATGTGCGACTCGACGACACCGAGGGCGGCCTCGATGTCACCACGCTCGATGGCGTCGACGATGGGCGCGTGCTGGTCGCGGGACATGATCTCGGGCAGCTCGTCGGCCTTGTTGCTCATGATCGAGACCCGGATGCGCCCCTCGAGGTGGCGCCAGCTCTCCACGAGCATCGGGTTGTCGGCGAGCTGGCACATCAGCAGGTGGAAGCCCAGGTCGGACTCGAGCCGGTCGGCGAAGTCGGCCTTCTCGTCGGCTAGGCGCTCGAGCTCCTCGCGAAGCCTCGCCACCGCCTCCGCACGCCGCGGTGACGCGATGATCGTCTTCACGGCGAGGCCCTCGAGGGCCGTGCGCACCTGATAGAGGCCGCGGACCTCCTCGGCGGTCATGCTGTAGACCTGCAGTCGTCCGCGGACTCCGGGCTCGACAAGACCCTCCTGCTGGAGGTGGCGCAGCGCCTCGCGGACCGTCCCGCGGCTGATCCCGAGGCGGGTGGCGAGCTCGACCTCGCCCAGGTGGTCGCCCGGACGGTACTGCCCCGAGGTGATCGCCCCGCGCAGCGTCTGCAGCGCGCGTTCACGCAGGGTGCTGCGGTCCAGCTGAGCGAACGGCTCGGTCGTGGCCACGGTCGTCTCCTCCATCGGTGCCGGCGTCCTGTGGGTCGGCGCGGTTCATCGTACGCGGCCCACTGTCGGAATGGCGACTGTCAACATTTATACACACGAACCCTTGACAGAATCGAGTGACGGGAGTCACTCTCTATGTCGACTGTTAACAGTCAACTGACCGAGGAGAGGCGCACCTCTCCGTGACCCAGGAGACTCAGATGGACGGGAAACCGCTCCCCGACCCCCACCTCGCCGAGGCCGCCAGCTGGCACCCGGTCGAGGGGACGCCCGCCAAGAAGCGCGTCGCGATGGGCTCCTCCATCGGCGCGACGATCGAGACGTACGACTTCATCGGCTTCGGTACGGCCGCGGCGCTCTACTTCAACACCGTCTTCTTCCCCGCGAACGATCCGCTCTCGGGCACCCTGCTCTCCTTCGCCACCCTCGGCGTCGGCTTCGCGGTGCGACCGCTGGGCGGGATCGTGGGCGGGTATCTCGGTGACAAGATCGGCCGCAAGCCGGTCCTCGTCGGCTCGCTGCTCCTGATGGGCATCGCGACGGTGATGATCGGCCTGCTGCCCACCTACCAGCAGGTCGGCGTCTGGGCCGGCATCCTGCTGGTCGCCGTCCGCGTCGTCCAAGGCCTCGCCTTCGGAGCCGAGTGGGGCGGCGCGATCCTGATGACCTTCGAGCACGCGCCCTGGCGGCGGCGTGGGCTCTATACGGGCATCACCCAGGCCGGCTTCCCGGTCGGCCTGCTCCTCGCCAACCTGGCGTTCCTGGCCAGCGTGCCGCTGGGCGACCAGTGGGCGTGGCGGGTGCCGTTCCTGCTGAGCGCCGTCCTCATCGTGGTCGGCATCGTGATCCGGCTCAAGGTCGAGGAGTCGCCGGAGTTCGAGGAGATCAAGAGCGAGGGCGAGGTCGCCAAGAACCCGCTCCTCGAGGTGCTTCGCACCGACTGGCGCAACGTGCTGCGTGCCTTCTGCCTGCGCATCGCCGAGACCGCGGGCTATGCCGTGTCGGTCACGTTCATGCTCTCCTACCTGGAGAGCGAGGATCTCGCCGAGCGGCCGGTCATCCTCACCGGCCTGCTGCTCGCGGCCGGGATCGGGATCGCCGCCACCACCCTGTGGGGCGCGCTCACGGACCGGGTCGGGCGCCGGCCGGTCTACGTGTTCGGCACGATCGTGACGCTGGCCTGGGGCGTACCGCTGTTCCTGCTGGTCAACACAGGGACCGCCGCGCTCATCGTGATCGCATTCGTGATCAGCTACACGATCTGCCAGAACTCGCTGGCCGGCGTCCAGGGCGCCTGGTTCTCCGAGCTGTTCGCGGTCAAGACGCGTACGTCCGGAGCCTCGCTCGCCTACCAGCTCTCCGCCGTCGTCTCCGGCTTCACGCCGCTGATCGCCACCGCCCTCTACGCCGGGGTCGGCTGGATCGGACCGGCGCTGCTGCTCTCGGCGTACGGCCTGCTCGGCCTGGTCGCCTCGGTCGTCACCGCGGAGACCTGGGGACCCAAGGAGCGGGGAGAGGTGGCCGAGCTCGAGCGCCTCGCGCTCGCCTCGCGGGGCGCCGCTCCCTCCGCTCCGACTCACCGGGTCGCCGGGTCGGCGACCACCACCTTCGAAGGAAGTGACCGATGACCTCCACCGAGATGCTGACCGAGGCACCGACCCGGCAGGAGCGGATCTCGCGCCTGCGGGAGTCCGCCCGCCGGATCCGGCACAACGCGCTGCTGATGGGCGAGGTGCAGGGCCAGGGCTACATCGGGCAGGCGCTCGGCGTGGCGGACATCCTCGCCGTCGCCTACTGCGACCAGCTCCGCTTCCGTCCCGAGGATCCCGAGTGGGCCGGCCGCGACCGGTTCCTGCTGTCCATCGGCCACTACGCGATCGCGCTCTACGCCGCGCTCGCCGAGGCAGGGACCATCCCGGTCTCCGAGCTGGAGACCTATGGCTCGGACGAGTCGCGGCTGCCGATGTCGGGGATGGCGTCGTACACCCCCGGGATGGAGATCTCGGGCGGGTCGCTCGGCCACGGGCTCACCGTCGCGGCCGGGATGGCTCTCGGGCTGCGCCGGCTCGGCAGCGAGTCGCGGATCTTCAACCTGCTCTCCGACGGCGAGCTCGACGAGGGGTCGACCTGGGAGGCCGCGCTGGAGTGCTCCAACCACGAGCTCGACAACGTCACCGCCATCGTGGACGTCAACGCCCTGCAGGCCGACGGCCCGACCGCGACCGTGCTCCGCACCGAGCCGGTGACCGACAAGTGGCGCGCCTTCGGGTGGCACGCCATCCGGGTCGACGGCAACGACATCGGCGCTCTCGTCGACGCCTTCGACGCCGCTGCCTCTCACCGCGGGGCTCCGAGCGTGATCGTCTGCGACACCCGGATCGGACGCGGCGTACCGCTCCTGGAAGACCGGGAGAAGGCCCACTTCATGCGGGTCGAGGAGCACGAGTGGCAGATCGCCCGCACCCAGCTCGAGGAAGGTTTCACCCGATGACCAGCACTGCTCCCGCACCGGCGAAGAAGAAGCTCACCACCTCGGCGATGATCGCGTCCTTCGCCGACCCGGGGCAGAAGACGACGCCCGCCCCGTTCGGTCATGCGCTCGCCAGGCTGGCCGAGGAGCGGCCCGAGATCGTCGGGCTGTCCGCGGACCTGGCGAAGTACACCGACATGCACATCTTCCGGGAGGCGCACCCGGAGCGGTTCTTCCAGATGGGGATGGCCGAGCAGGCCCTGCTCGGCGCGGCCGCCGGGATGGCCGAGGTGGGGCTGGTGCCGTTCGCCTCGACGTACTCCGTCTTCGCCACCCGTCGCGCCTACGACTTCCTGTGCCTCGACATCGCCGAGCCGGGCCTGAACGTGAACGTGGTCGGAGCGCTGCCCGGCCTGACCACCGGGTACGGCCCCAGCCATCAGGCCACCGAGGACCTCGCCATCCTGCGCGCCTGCCCGAACCTCACCGTGGTCGACCCTTGCGACGCCGTCGACATCGAGCAGGCGGTGCCGCAGCTGGCCTCCCATGCCGGCCCGACCTATCTACGGCTGCTGCGCGGGGCTGTGCCGCGCGTGCTCGACGAGTACGACTACACCTTCCGGCTGGGGAAGGCCGCCGAGCTGCGTGCCGGTCGTGATGTCGTCCTCATCTCGACCGGGCTGATGACCATGCGGGCTCTGCAGGCCGCCGAGCGGCTCGAGAAGGACCACGTGGACGTCTCGGTCCTGCACGTGCCGACGGTCAAGCCGCTCGACCGCGAGGCGATCATCGCCGCGGCCGATGGCGACCGGCTCGTGGTGACCTTGGAGAACCACACCGTCGTCGGCGGGCTCGCCGAGGCGGTCGCCTCCACGCTCGCGTTCGCCGGGGTCGGTCGGCGGATCGTGCCGATCGCGCTGCCGGACGAGTTCCTCGCCGCCGGCGCTCTGCCCACCCTCCACGACCGCTACGGGCTGTCGACCGACTCGATCGTCGACCGCGTACGCACCGAGCTCACCCACTGATCAGGAGAACCCATGTCCCGCACCGCCATCGTCACCGGAGCCGCCTCCCGTCGCGGTATCGGCCGCGCCACCGCCCACGCCCTCGCCGCTGCCGGCTGGGACGTCGCCATCCTCGACCTCGACGAGGTCGCCGCCAAGGAGACTGCCACCGAGATCGCCGACCGCCACGGGGTCGCTGCCCACGGCCTGGCCTGCGACGTCACCGACGAGTCCTCCGTCGAGGTCGCCGTCGCCGAGCTGGAGCGCTCCGCCGCACCCGTCGGCGCCCTGGTCAACAACGCCGGCATCACCTCGCCGATCCCCTTCCTCGAGGTCAGCGCCGCCGAGTGGGACCGGGTCTTCGCGGTCAACGTACGCGGCGCCTTCAACATCACGCAGCGGGTCGCCCCCGGCATGGTCGAGCGCGGTTTCGGCCGCGTCGTCTTCCTCTCCTCCGTCTCCGCCGAGCGCGGCGGCGGGGTCTTCGGCGGGGTGGCGTACTCCGCCGCGAAGGCCGGACAGCTCGGCTTCGCCAAGGCGCTCGCCCGCGAGGTCGGCCCGCACGGGATCACGGTCAACTCGGTCGCCCCGGGCTTGATCGACACCGACATCACCGGCGGCGCCCTGGAGGGCGAGCGCAAGGCGAAGCTGATCGAGGGCATCCCGGTCGGGCGCAACGGCCGCGTCGAGGACGTCGCCGACCTGATCACCTTCCTGTGCCGGCCGGAGTCGGGCTACATCACGGGCGTGACGTACGACGTCAACGGCGGGTCGCACATGCACTGACCACGGTTGGCGCCGCCGGTCTCAGGAGCCCTTCTGCAGGCGGCGCCAGCCACCGGCCCGGTTGTTGGCCACGATGGCGCGCAGCAGCTCGGTCAGCGCCGGACGGTCGATCGGGTCGTCCCGGTAGATCTGGATGGCTCGCCCAGTGGCGTTGCCGTGACCCTGGTTGATGATCCCGGCCGGGTCGGGGACGGTCGGGTCGTAGAGGAACAGGTTGATGTGGTCCTTGGTGGCGAGCAGCGCGCACACGTTGCCCTGCAGCACGAAGTAGGGCTGGACCGTCCGTTTGATCGTCTCCTCGATCTCCGGGTCGGCGTCGTGGATGATCTCGCGCAGATCGCGGCAGATGTCGCGCTGCCACTCCGGCAGACCGTCGAGGTAGCTGTCGACGCCGGCATGGGTGCGGATGGCCATGATCGCAATGTACGCCCGGCCCGCAGGCGCCCGGCAAGCCAAATACACATGTCGATAAATCATCCCTTTGACTTCAAGTACTTGAAGTTCTTAGCGTCATTGGCGTGACTGCATCAACGACTCGGACGTACACGATCCGAGAGGTGGCGACGCTGACCGGACTTCCGGCCAGCACCTTGCGCTACTACGAGACGATCGGGCTGATCTCGCCGGTCAGCCGCGGCGCCAGCAGCGGCCATCGGGTCTATGACGAGACCGATCTGGACCAGCTGACCGGCGTCGCCTGCCTTGCCGCGATCGGCCTCTCGATCGACGACATGCGGACGTACGTCGCCAACAGTCGCCTCGGCAGCGACGGTGCCGCCGAGCAGATCGACATGCTCACCGAGCACGCCGCTCACCTCGCCCGCGAGGCGGAGAACCTCGAGCTGCGGCAGCGGTACGTCGGTCTCAAGACCGACTATTGGCGCGCTGTCGCCGCCGGCGAGCAGGCCCGTGCCGAGGAGATCGGCGCGCAGGCACACACCCTGGCGGACCAGATCCGCAGCCGCGAGAACCACTGATCCACCACCCATCTCAGACTCAGGAGACACCCATGCGCGTCAACGCGTACGCAGCACCTTCCGCCGGCGAGCCGCTGGCCCCGATCACCATCGAGCGCCGTGAGGTGGGCGCCGACGACGTACTCATCGCGATCGAGTACGCCGGCATCTGCCACTCCGACATCCACACCGTCAACGGTGACTGGGGCCCGCAGCCGTTCCCGGTCGTCCCGGGCCACGAGATCGTCGGCCGTGTCACCGAGGTCGGCTCGTCGGTGACCAACCACAAGGTCGGCGACCGCGTCGGCGTCGGCTGCTTCGTGAACTCGTGCCGCGAGTGCGACAACTGCCGCAACGGCGACGAGCAGCACTGCTCGACCCCCGGCGGCGGGGTCGGGACGTACGCCGCGAAGGACCGCGACGGCTCGTTCACCCAGGGCGGCTACTCGACCCACGTCGTCGTCGACGCCCACTTCGCGCTCAATGTGCCCGAGGGCATGGACGCGGCGGCCGCGACGCCGCTGCTGTGCGCCGGAATCACCACGTACGCGCCCCTGAAGAAGTGGGGCGCCGGCCCGGGCAAGAAGGTCGCGATCGTCGGCCTGGGCGGGCTGGGCCACATGGGCGTCCAGATCGCCCACGCGATGGGCGCCGAGGTCACCGTGCTCTCGCAGTCGCTGAAGAAGCAGGAGGACGGGCTGCGCCTCGGCGCGGACCACTACTTCGCGACCTCCGACCCGGCGACGTTCGACGAGCTGGCCAGCTCGTTCGACCTGATCGTGAACACCGTCAGCGCGAAGATCGACCTCGACGCGTACCTCGGCCTGCTCGCCGTGGACGGCACCATGGTCAACGTCGGCGCCCCGGCGGAGCCGCTGAGCGTCAACGTATTCTCGCTGATCACCAACCGCCGCAACTTCGCCGGCTCGATGATCGGCGGCATCGAGCTGACCCAGGAGATGCTCGACTTCTGCGCCGAGCACGGCATCGGCTCCGAGGTCGAGGTGATCTCGGCGGACCAGATCAACGAGGCGTACGCCCGGGTTCTGGCCTCCGACGTGCGCTACCGCTTCGTGATCGACACCGCGACCCTCGGCTGAGCACTACGGGAGGGCGAGCGGGTCTCGCCCTCCCGGCCGGTCGAGCGCGTCGACGATGGCCGCGAACGCGACCGCGTGGCCGCGGGCGTTGCCGTGGATGCGGTCGCGGGCGTAGATGTCCGGATCAGCGGCCAGCGGGTGGTGGTGCGTGTCGATGTGGATCCCGCCCAGGCTCCGCGTGGTCTCCGCGGTGATCCGGTCGAGGGTGTCGAACCGTTCGGCCATGTCCGCGGCCTCCTCGGCCCTCACCAGCCCGGACCGGGCGAGGTCGAAGAGCCCGACGGTGAGAATTTCGGCACCGCTCTCAGCCAGTGGCCGGAGCAGCAGCTCGAGCTCCGTGCGCAGCCGGTCCGGGTCGTACGGATTGAAGGCGTCGTTCCCGCCGGCGCTGATGAGCACCGCGTCGGGCGCGAAAGCCAGGGCCGGCTCGAGCTGTACCTCCCGGATCTCGGAGATGGTCAGGTACGGGACGGCGAGATTCACCGCCTCGAAGCCGGGGCGGGTGCTCGCCAGCGCACTCACCAGGCGCTCGGCGAAGGACTCGTCGCGGTAGCCGTCGAGCGGGCCACGCACGCCGGCGGTGACGCTGTCGCCCAGCACGGCGAAACGGCTCCACGAGTGGTGTCGGAGTCGTTCGGCGGCGGTCTCGGGGTCGGTGCAGTAGGGATCTGCAGCTTCCAGATCGAAGTTGCAGGGCAGCTCGCGGGTCTCGGTCATCGGGTGCCTCCTTCATGGACGGGGCCGGGCACACGATCAGATTAAGCGCACGATCGTACGTTATGCAATAGAGTTCGATCGTGCGCTAAACTCGTCGGCATGGCAGGACGTGCATCCGCCCAGGCGGCACTCAAAACCCGACGGAGCGTGGTCAAGGCAGCCGCCGACCTGGCGTCGGTCGAGGGACTGGACAGCGTCACGATCGGGCGGCTGGCGGAGGTCGTCCAGATGAGCAAGTCCGGGGTGATCGGCCAGTTCCGCACCAAGGAGGCACTTCAGCTGGAGACGGTCGAGCTGGTCTTCTCCGACTTCCGCACCCGGGTCTGGGAGACGGTCAAGCGGTTCCCGCGAGGTCTCCCCCGACTCCTGGCCGCATGCGACGCCTGGACGGAGTACGCCGCCGACCCCGGCTACCCCGGCGGATGCCTGATGACCCAGGTGACCTACGACTACGACGGGCGCGACGGCGCCGTCCACGAGAAGCTGCTCGAGGGCCGCAACCAGTGGCGGGAGACGTTGCGGGCCGACCTCACCACCGCTGTCGCGGCCGGCGATCTGCCCGAGGACACCGACATCGAGTCGGTCGTGTTCGGGCTCGAGTCGCTCGCCTCGTTCATCACCCCGGCCCGTCTCCTCCACGGCGACTCCCGGGCCGCCGACCGCGCCTTTCAGGGCATGCAGCGGATCATCGGGGTCCCGGAGTAGGTCCGGCTGGTGGCGCGGCCGCGATGCCACGGACCGCGTGCTCGAGCGAGTGCTGGGCGAGCGGGTCGGTGATGCGGTCGGCTTTCAGCAGCAGTGCTCCCGGCAGCGTGACGACGCAGTGACGCACGATCGTGACCGCCGCACGGTCGCCTCGCTCCCACAGGGCGGAGGCGAGCTCGACAAGGAGGGCGCCGAGCTCCTTCTGGAGCTGGAGGAGCTGCGTACGTCCCTCCTCGTCGAGCTCTGAGGTCAGCAGATCGTCCGCGGTGGCGGCCAGCAGGAGCCGGGCGCCGTCCTCGTCGTCCTTCGCGTACGCCGCGGGGGCGAGCGCCGCCGCGACGATCGCCGCGGTGGCGTCGCCCTCGCACATCGCCTCCGCCACTCGGTCGCGCTGGAACGCGAGGAAGCGCCCGGCCTCCTCGGCCCAGACCCGGGCCAGGAGGCCGTCGCGGGATCCGAACGCGTGGTAGACCGCCCCGTTGGACGCACCCGACGCCGAGCTCAGCGCCCGGATCGTCAGGCCGTCGACCCCGCGCTCGATCCAGAGGTCCCGGGCATGCCCGAGGAGGTCGGCGAGGTCGTACTGCCGTGGACGCCCCATGACGGGATCAGGCAGAGTCGTCGTTGCCGGCGCCGAGCGCCTTGACGACGTCCGCGAACATCCGGGCCTTGATCGTGCCCAGCGTGGCGCGGTCCTTGCCCGCGAGGTCGCGTACGAAGCCTGTGGCCGTCTCGAGCAGCTTCTCCGACGAGGCGGTGGCGTCCACGATGCCCGCTGCCGCGGCGTCACCTCCGCCGAAGCGCCGCCCGGTCGCCATCGCGTCGAGCGCCGTGCGCGGGGTCAGCTTGCTGGTGACGAGGGCGTTCATCCCCACGGTGAACGGGATGTGGATGTCGACCTCGGGGAAGCAGAAGTAGCCGCGGTCCTCACGCATCACGCGGTAGTCGTGCGCCATCGCCAGCATCGCGCCCGCGCCGAACGCGTGCCCGTTGACCGCGGCGACCGTCGGGACCGGCAACGTGAGGAGGCGGGCGAAGAGGTCCTCGACCCGGGCGACGTACGTGTCGTGCTGGTCGAGGTTCTGCCCCAGCCACTCCAGGTCGAGCCCGTTCGAGTAGAACTTGCCGCCACCGACCGTGACCAGCACCGCCGGCTCGGTCGTCGACTCGATCTGGTCAAGCGCTGAGCCGACGGCCTCGAGCCAGTCAGGCGAGAAGCGGTTCTCGTCGTCCCCGAGGTCGAGTGTCCATACCGGTCCGTCGCTGGAGATGGTGACCACGCTGCTGCTCCTTCGTTCGAGACCCGTACGTCGTGCCGCCGGGTCTGGCTGCCCCCGACAGTAACAGAGCAGCGCTCTGAAATCCCGCCCGGACTAAGGTGAGGGACATGAGCATCCCGGTCGCGTTGCCCGATCTCGCCTCGACCCTCGAGCGGTTCGGCAGCGGCTTCCTGCTGACCACCGCGGGCGAGCGGATCAAGGTCGTGGTCGTGGACCCGGTCGTGGAGGGCTCGGCACTGCGGATCTCTGATCCCGGCGGCGGCACCCGCGCGAATCTCGCCAGCAACCCGGTGCTCACCCTGACGTACGCCCCGCTGACGCCGCGCGACCATGCGCTGATCGTCGACGGCACCGGCCACCTCGACGGCTCCGATGTCGTCGTGACGCCGACCGGTGCCGTGCTGCATCGGCCGGCATCGCACGCTTCCGGGCCGGTCTCCGAGGACGGCTGCGGGCAGGACTGCCGGCCGATCGACCCGTCCGATCCGTAGGCTCGAACCATGGAGACCTCGCCCACCGTGCTCGTCACCGGCGCGACCGGCTTCATCGGTCGACGGTTGGTCGCGGAGCTGACCCGACGCGGCACCACTGTGCGTGCGATGACCCGGCGCCCGGACGACTACGACGGCCCCGGCGAACCGGTGGGCGCCGACGTCAACGACCCCACCACCCTGTCGGCCGCGCTCGACGGGGTCGATGTGGCGGTCTATCTGGTGCACTCGCTCGATCACGAAGACTTCGAGGAGCGCGACGCCCGGGCCGCACGCTCCTTCGGGGCCGCCGCGGCCCAGGCCGGAGTGCGCCAGATCGTCTATCTCGGCGGGCTCGGCGACGATGACGGGGACCTGTCGCCCCACCTGCGCTCTCGGCGCGAGGTCGAGGCCCTGCTCGGCGAGGCCGGCGTCCCGGTCACGGTGCTGCGGGCCGCGATCGTCGTCGGCCACGGCGGCGTCTCCTGGGAGCTGACCCGGCAACTGGTCAAGAACCTCCCGGCCATGGTGGTGCCGAGGTGGACCGCCACCCGGACCCAGCCCATCGCCGTCGACGACGTGATCCGCTATCTCGCCGGTGTCATCGACCACGAGGACGCGATCGGCGAGGTCTTCGAGATCGGCGGTCCCGAGGCGATGACGTACCTCGACATGTTGACCGCCGCCTCCAAGGTGGCCACCGGCCGGACGATCCCCGTCGTCCCGGTGCCGGTCCTGACGCCGCGGCTGTCGTCGTACTGGCTGGCACTGGTGACCGACATCGACCTGACGACGGGGCGCAACCTGATCGACTCGATGACGACCGAGGTGGTCGCACAGGACCGGCGCATCCTCGAGGTCGTACCCGGCGAGCCGCTGCCCTATCGCGAGGCCGTGCGACGCGCCCTGGCCGAGCGGCTGGCCGAGGGCAAGGGCGTCTGAGACCTCAGCCGAAGAGCAGCGGCAGCGCCAGCAGCATCGACAGGGACCACGCACAGTGGGTGAGGATCGGCGCGAGTACGCCACCGGACGCACGCCGCTCGAGCCCGACCACGACCCCGAGCAGGATCGCGGCGAAGGCGAGCATCACGTTGCCGGTCGCCAGGGTCGCGATCACGTAGGCCACCGACGTCCAGACGACCGGATGGCGAGGCAGGGCGGCATAGACCGCCCCCCGGAAGAAGAGCTCCTCCGCCACCCCGTTGACGGCAGTCACCACGACCAGGATCGGGAGCGAGCCCTGGTCGGCGAAGTCGAGCACCGAGCGCACCTGCCGGTCCAGCCACGGGATCTCGCGCACGACGAGACCGCCGATGACAAAGATGGCGGCCAGGCCCAGACCGAGCAGGATCGGCGGCAGCACCGGGCGGACGAGCCGCCGCCTGCCCTCCTGCTGCCGCCACGCGCCGATCCGTCCGAGATGCAGCGGCCCTGACGCGAATGCGCCGACGGCCCACACTCCGGCTAGGGCGAAGGTCGCCGGATAGAACCAGACGCTGCCTGGTTCGATGCGGAGCGATACGCCGAGCACCAGCGCACCGAGCACCACGAATCCGACCGTGACCGACTGGCGGCGCCGCAGGCCGGCGTCGCTCTGACGGTGATCGCGCGGCACGACGTCCCACAAGGACCTGCGCACCCAGCTGCGCACGGCACCCCCTCGCTCCAGTGACGGCTGCGTCCAACGTACGTGGCCAGCAAGACAATCACACCGGATCGGGGCGGCACCCGATCGACGAGCCGTCAGATGATCGCGACGGCGTTCGCCGGTGAGCCGGTCGCGCCGGTGACGTTGAGCGGCTTGACGCTGAGGAAGGCCTCCCACCGCTGCAGCGCGTCCATGCGGCGTGCCAACGGCCCGAGCCGCCACAGCTCACCGAGCGGCATGCCGAGCTTGGCCAGGAACTCCTGGTGCATCAGGCCGCGGTCGTTCGGCGCCGACTGGACGAAGGGCGAACCGGGCACGGCAGGCAGGCACTCGACTGCGAAGGTGTCCGCTGCGAGCAGGGCGAGACCGGAGTCCCAGGCCCAGTCGAGCACCTCCTCGCTCTGCTCGATGCCCGTGGCGCGGCCGAGGGCCTGCTGAGCCAGCTTCTTCTCGGCGGTGAGCTCGAGGAACCACTCGCACCACCCGGTGTGGAGCATGACGATGTCACCGGCACGCAGCTCGATCGCCTGCGCGGTGAGCGCCTGGTCGATGTAGTCGTACGGGATCGACTGGCCGGCCTCGTGATCGAGAATCTCCTCGCGCCGGGCGAGAAGGCCGGCGATGTCCACCAGGACTCCCCGGCTGACGATGGGACGGTCGGCCCAGACCTGGATGCCGATCTCCTCGGTCCCCGGGATGACCAGCTCGTCGGCGGTGCCGGCGTAGAACCCGACGTCGTCGGCCCGCCGGTGCCGCAGCCCGTCGACCTGGGTCGAGGACTGGAGGTAGTAGCCGTCGAGGTAGTCGGCGCGGTGAGCCGGATCGTTGCCGTAGATGACGTGCTCGGCCGGCTTCTCGGCCCTGGACATCCCGGGCATGAACGCGTTGATCGGGTAGTCCAGCCCGAAGGTCTCGCCGAGCTGGACGAGACCGGCCGCGGCCACCACGCACTCCTCGTCCGCGAACGACGGCGTGCCGCGCCACGGGTCCTCGAAGAGCTCCCAGGAGGGTGCCCCGCAGCGGTCCGGGCCGGTCGTGGAGCTCAGCCCTGCTCGGGCGGTCATGCGTGGTCATGGTGATGTCCGTTCGTATCTCAGACCGGCTGGATGCCGTGCCCCCACGCGGCTCGCCTCAGTATCTCGCGCTTCGCCGTGCCCTAGAGTCATTTTTCGATGCCCGACAACTGGCTGAACGAGACCCGCGAGTCGTACGACACCGATGCCGCCGGCTACGCCGAGAAGGTACGCGGCCTGCTGGACGATCGGCCGTACCTGCGCGCGGGTCTGTCAGTGTTTGCCGAGGCTGTGCGCGAGGGCGGGCCGGTGGCCGACGTCGGCTGCGGCCCGGGCTATGTCACCCGGCACCTCCACGACCTCGGCGTGGACGCGTTCGGGATCGACCTCTCCCCCGAGATGATCGCCATCGCCCGGCAGGACCATCCTGATCTCGGGTTCGAGGTCGGATCGATGACCGATCTGCCGCTGGCGGACGGGTCTCTCGGCGGCGTACTCGCCTTCTGGTCGGTCATCCACATCCCCGACCCGGCGGTGCCCGGAGTGTTCGAGGAGTTCCGGCGGGTCCTGCGGCCCGGCGGCTCGGTGCTGGTCGGGTTCCACGTCGGTGACGAGACTCAGCGTTCGACCACCGGATACACCGGGCGCCCGATCGGCGTCGACACCCACCGCCGTACGCCCGAGCAGATCTCCCGGTGGCTTCGCGAGGCCGGGTTCGACATCGAGGCCGAGCTCCTCATGCGGCCCGACGACGAGGTCCCGGGTGCGATCGTCTTCGCCCGCAAGCCTCTCTCCGACTGATCAGGAACGAAGAAGCGTACGGAGCCTCTGCGTCCTTAGGCTCGTCTCAACGGACCCGATAGGAAGGAAAGATCGATGGCGAAGAGCACGACGTTCACCGAGGAAGAGAAGGCCGCCATGAAGGAGGCCGCCGCCGAGCGCAGGACGGCCGCCAAGCGTGGGACCGGCAGCAAGAAGGCCGAGGCCGACCTCGCTGACTGCCTCGAGAAGATCGAGGCGATGGACGACAACGACCGCGCGATCGGCGAGACGCTCCACCGGATCGTCACCACGCACGCGACCGACCTCGCCCCCAAGACCTGGTACGGCATGCCCGCCTACGCCAACTCCGACGGCAAGGTCGTGGCGTTCTACAAGTGCGCCGGGAAGTTCAAGATGCGCTACGCCGAGGTCGGCTTCCAGGAGTGGGCGAACCTCGACGACGGCGACATCTGGCCGACCGTCTTCGCCGTCTCCACCATGACCCCCGCCGTCGAGGAGAAGCTCACCGAGCTGGTGAAGCGAGCGGTCCGCTAGCCGGCGTGATGCTCGCGGTAGCGCTGGTAGAGCCGCTCCAAGAACCCTTCGAGCTCGGCGGCCATCTCCTCGTCCAAGGTGGGAAAGGAGAAGGTCGCCTTGCCCGTACGCCGCTTGCGGAACGCCTCTGACGATCCCTCGAGCGCCTCCGGCCAGGTGTCGACGGCGATCGCGTAGAGGCTCACCTTCTGCGCGCTTCGCTTGACCGCGGCGAAGTAGTCATGGGCGCCGGAACCGGGCCAGCGCAACGACGGCATCCCGTAGATCGTCGCGTCCTCGAGCTCGTTGCGGTAACGGGCGAGGAGCGCCCAGATCCGGTCTTCGACGCCATCGAGGTCGGCCACATTGGGAGCGTAACGCCTGCCGAGGCGCTCAGTCGCGACGGAAGAGCCGAACCGACGACGTCGCCGATCACCCGTGGCTTCCGCTTCGCGAGGCTTCCTGCGGCGGGCCGCGCGACGGTCGGCCCACTCGGCAACAGTGACGTCGGGGTCGCGAGGCATCGTGATCAGCGGCGGCCCTGCTGGCGGTTCATAGCGTGCGCTGATCACGCGGGCGTTGAAGTCGTCGATCTCGCGACGTACGGCCTTCTCGTCTGCCAGCTGATCCAGGCGCGCGTCCAGCGCGGCATCGTCCTTGCGGAGCTGGATCGACGGTGGCAGCAGCGCGACGTGCTCACGCTCGATGAGACTCCTGATCCACCACTCCGGGTCGTGCTGGTCCGGCAGGTCGATCGGCTCACCACTGCCGGGCAGGTCGTCGAAGTCGCCGCGCGCGATCGCCTTCCGGATCTGGAAGTCGGCGAGGAGGGCGACAGCGACCGCGTCGTCGATCGCAAAGGCGTACGGGTCGTGGGCCATCACCATTCGTCACCTTCGCTCCATCGACTTGCTGATATAAGTCACGTGTATTATGTCACGCGTATTGAAACGAGGGAGGGATCGGGCGATGCCGAAGCAGGTCGACCATCAGGAGCGACGAGAGGCGATCGCCCACGCGTTGTGGCGGGTGGTCGAGCAACAGGGCTGGCCGCGAGCGACCATGCGCGAGGTCGCCCGCGAGGCGGAGGTCTCTCTCGGGCAGCTTCAGCACTACTTCTCGTCCCGGATCGCGATGCTGACCTTCGCGATGGAGTTCGCCTCTGAACAGACGTCAGGCCGAGTCGCTCGCGGCCTGACCGGTCTCGACCAGCCGCCACACCCCCGCGACGTGCTGCGGGTGGTTCTCACCGAGATGCTCCCGCTGCACCCCGATACCCGCGCCACCAGCCGGATGAACGCCGCGTACGTCCTCGAAGCACTGCACGACCCCGAGCTGCGCGAGGTGGCCAGCGTCGGTCTGCGCCAGGGTCGCGGCTTGGTCGAGCGCCTCATCCGGGAAGCGATGGCCGACGGACACATCCCCGCCGACCGCAACGTCGCAATCGAGACGGACCTCATCCTCTCGTTGACCGGATTCACGCCGTTGCTGGAGCTCGGCGTGGTCGAACCCCAGGCCGTGCTCGCGGCCATCGACCAGCACCTGGACCAGCTCTTCTCGCCCGCATCATGACGGCCGACCGACCCGGCCTGCGTCGGCCGCCAGCCGGAGGGCGGCTTGAGCTCGGCGGGTTACCTCGGGCCAGTCCTGGCGACGGATCAGCTCAGGTTCGACGATCCACGACCCGCTGACGGCCCCGACGGACGGTAGTGCGAGGTAGTCGGCCATGGTGTCAGGACCGATGCCGCCTGACGGCAGGAACCGCAGGTCGGGGAATGGTCCGGCGAGGGCGCGTACCGCCGCGGTTCCGCCGAGCAGGTCGGCAGGGAACAGCTTCACGGCCTCCAGCCCGAGCGCGACCGCGGCCATCGAGTCGGTCGCCGAGCCCACCCCGGGGATGACGGGTAGCCCGTGGTTGCGGCAGCGGTCGACCACCTCGACCGACAGTCCTGGGCTCACCACGAACCCGGCACCCGCCGCTGCCACGAGGTCTACCTGGGCGGGCGTGACCACCGTGCCTGCGCCCGCGAGCAGCCCGGTGACGGCTGCCATCCGGCGGAGTGTCTCCTCCGCGGCAGGTGTCCGCAGCGTCACCTCGACCACTGTTACGCCCCCGGCCAGCAGTGCGTCCGCGAGCGGCACCGCGTCGCCAGCGTCGTCGATGACGAGCACAGGTACGACGGGGCAGTGGGCGAGCACGCAGAGAGCCGACCTGTCGGCGGCCGGAAGAGAGTCAGCGGGTGGTGCGGTCATCGCACGACCTCCGCCCGACGTCCGGCGGCGGCCGACGCTCGCGGGGGCGTGAGGGGCCGGGCCAAGGTGGCTCGGGTCGGGAGGCCCTCCCAGTCGCCATGCACCAAGCAGACCTCCGCGCCGGTGCGGTTCGCGGTTGCCAGTCGCTCGGCCTCCTCACGGCCCGACACGAACTCTGCGAGGTAGCCGGCGACGAACGCGTCGCCAGCGCCGACGGGATCGATCGGGTCGACCGGCGCGGTGGGTGCCCGATGGACCGCATCGCGGGTCACCGCGAGCGCTCCGAGCGCACCGAGCTTGATCACGACGGTGGCCGGGCCGAGGCTGCGCAGTCTGTCGGCCAGCTCTTCAGCACGCTCGAAAGAGGCCTCCCCCGCGACGGTGCCAAGCACCAGCGCGGCTTCCTCCTGACCGGCGAAGACCAGGTCCGCCGCGGCGACCAGGCGGGCAAGGGCCGGAGCCGCCTGCTCGTCGGACCACAGCGACGCCCGGTGGTTGACGTCGAAGGACACGGTCGTGCCCGACGCTCGCGCGAGTTCGATGGCGCGTACGAGGGCGGCTGCGGGACCTGGGCCGAGCGCGGCCGTGATCCCACTGACATGGAGTACGTCGGCGGCCTCGATCGCAGCCCGGTTGCCGGCCTCCGCCACGTCGGCGACACTCAGCCGAGAGGCGGCGCTACTGCTTCGGTAGTAGCGGACCCGGACGGGTCGACCGCCGTGCATCTCCTTGAGCATCAGGCCGGTGGGGGCTTGGTGGTCCCTCGCCGCACGGACGACGACGCCCTCCGAGATGAGCTGCCGCTCGACGTACTCACCGAGCGCGTCGTCACCGAGCCGGCTCAGCCAGGTGCAACGTACGCCGAGGCGACTCAGCCCGATCGCCACGTTGGTCTCGGCCCCGCCGAAGCGGAGGGACTGCCCAATGCCGGTCGTCACGGGTGCCGAGGTCTCCATCTCGATCAGCCCCATGGTCTCGCCGAGGGTGACGACGTGGGCAGGCCGGCTCACGAGGCATTCCCTTCGCACGAACCGTCGGTGAGACGGAGCAGCACTTTGCCGCTGTCCTGTCTGGCGGCCGTGGCGAGCGCCTCCTCAGCGTGCGCGAGGTCGAAGCGGTGAGTGACCAATGCCGAGACGTCGAGCCCACCGGCCAGGGCGTCGAGGGCATCGGTCATCTCCTCGACGAACCGATAGGAGCCGATCCACGTGATCTCGCGCGTGACCAGGTCGCCGAGCACGGCCGGCACCGCAGAGCCGGGCAGGTTGCCCACGGACACCACGGTTCCGCCCCGAGCCGTGGCACGGAGAACGCCACCGAGCGCAGCAGCGGCGCCGGAGGCCTCGAAGACGAGCTCGGCGTCCTCAGGGAGGGCGTCACCTGCAGCGAGGTTGCGCACTTCGTCCGCCCCGAGCTCCTTGGCCACGGCGAGGGCGACGTCGGAGACGTCGACCGCAGTGACGAAGCGGGCACCGCGGTGCTTCGCCGCGGCGACGACCAGCGCGCCGATGGGCCCGGTGCCGTTGACCACGACGTCGCGGCCGATCAGGTCACCGGCGCGACCGACGGCGTGCAGGGCGACGGCCAGCGGCTCCGCCAGTGCGCCCTGCTGGGTGGAGACGCCTTCCGGGAGCGGTCGCAGCTGGTCGACGGGCACAGCGCGGAACTGGCTGAAACCTCCCTCGGTGTGCGGGTCGAAGGCCGCCGACCCGAAGTAGCGGACCCGGGAGTGGAGGTTCGTCCGGCCCGCCAGCCGGGTCGGCAGGACCGACCCGGCGGCGGGGCTGGCGGGGTGGACAGTCACCGGTTGCCCGACCTCGACCCCGGCGACACCCCGGCCCAGGGAGGCGACCCGGCCGGCCACCTCGTGGCCCAGCACGAGCGGCCGCTTCAGCACCGCAGTGCCGGAGGCGCCGTGGCGCCAGTAGGCCACATCGGAGCCGCAGATCCCGCCCCACTCCATCGCCACGACCACCTCACCCGGCTCGGGCAGCGGGTCCGGCCGCTGCTCGACGCGGACGTCGCCGGCGCCGTGGACGACCACGGCCTTCACGCCGCGTCCTCGAGTCGGACCAGGTCACGGCCGCGGGTCTCCGGCGCCACCGCCGCGGCGACGAGGGTGATCGTGGAGTAGACGATGAGCATGGCCGCGATCGGCCACCAGCTGCCCGTGGCCGCAGTCAGCGAGGCCGCGATGACCGGGCCGATGGCGGTGGCCAGGATCCCGCCGATCTCCTTGGCCAGGGCGAGCTGGGTGAAGCGGGTGCGCGCACCGAACAGCTCGGCCATGGTGACGCTCTCCAACGCGAAGAGGCCGAGGACGCCCATGTTGAGACCGGCGATCATGCCGAACATCAGGCCCGCAGTTGTACCGCCCGTGACAAGCAGGAGCATCGGGAAGGCGAAGACGATCGTGGCCAGGGAGAGCGCGATGTAGATGGTGCGCCGACCGAACCGATCGCCCAACGCGCCGACCAGCGGCACGGTCGCGAAGCCGGCGATGGAGCCGTACATGATCGCCTCTGTCGCGACCTCCTTGTCCAGCAGGAGCGTGGTGGCGATGTAGCCGACAAGGAAGGTCTGGATGAGGCCCGAGTTGCCGGCCTGGCCGAAGCGGAGGGCAAGCGCGAGCGCGAAGGCCTTGCCCTTGCGCTGCTCGAGGGCGGCCTCCAGGACACTCTTGTCGGCCACCTCCTGCACCTCCGCCTTGGAGAGTGCGACACCGTCCACGACGTCCGGTCGCGCGTCGAAGACCGGGCTCTCCTTGACGTGAGTGCGCACCCACACCGCGAACAGCATCAGCACGAAGCTGAGCAGGAAGGGAATGCGCCAACCCCACGAGAGCAGCTGCTCCTCAGAGAGCACCGCCAGCAGCACGGTCCACAGAGCCGTCGCCGCCAGGGTGCCGGAGTTGGTACCGAGCGAGACGAGTGAGGCGACGAGACCGCGGCGCTTCGGCGGCGCGTACTCGGCGAGCATCACCGTCGCGCCGGCGATCTCAGCGCCGGCACCGAAGCCCTGGATGAGCCGGAGGGCCACCAGGAGGATCGGGGCCAGGAGGCCGACCTGGGCGTACGTCGGCAAGACACCGATCAGGGTCGTCGACGCGCCCATCAGGGCGATGGTGAGGAACAGCACCCGACGGCGGCCGATGCGGTCGCCCATCCGCCCGAAGTAGATGGCCCCGGCGAGCCGAGCGACGTACCCGACGCCGTAGGTGGCCATCGCCGCGATGAGGCCGATGGCCGGGCTGACGTCGGGGAAGAAGATCTGGTTGAAGACGATGGCCGCGGCCAGTGAGTAGAGCTGGAAGTCCATGAACTCCATAGCCGTGCCGAGCCAGCCGGAGACCGCTGCCCGGGTGAGGTCCCGGGTCGAGCGTTTGGTCGCTATGCCTTCTGGCGTCATGTCTGTGTCCACCATCGGTAGTACTCCTTGCATTCTGGACCGCCGATGCGGTCGCGTGTCGACCCCGGGGGCGGCTCGCCCCGGGATGTCGCGGTCTAAGCCGTAGACCGGGTGGTGATTCCTCAGATCTCGATGCGTCCAGCCGCCAGAGCGGGCAGGCGGGAGGTGATCGCGTCGACGATCGCCGGGTCCTCGGCGACGTCGTCGGCATCGATGGTGCGCAGGAGGCGCGCAACGACCGTCGTTGGGTCACCGGCGCCCCAGCACGCCGCAAGTGCGGCAGCGGCCGGGTCGGTGGTGCCGAACCGGAGGGCCGCGGGGCTTCGGGGGGAGGAGCCGTCTGCCGACGGCCGGGTCGCGTTGACCCATGCCGCGAGCGCCAGCTCCAGGGTGGTGGTGGAAGCCCCGGCAGTGCGGAGCTGCCGTAGCGCGGGCAACCAACGTTCGCCGACCTTCAGCGAGCCGTCGTTCCCGATCTGCTGGAGCCGGTGCCGAACAGCGGGGTTGGCGAAACGGGTCACCAGTGCCTGGGCGTACTCCTCTTTGTCCGGGCCGCCGGCGATCGTCGGGCCCACCTCATCGCCGAGCGAGCGCACCAGGCGCTCGCCCCAGTCGGTGGCCATCACGTCGGCCACGGTCGTGCGTCCGGCAGCGAGACCGAGATAGGCGAGCGCGGAATGGGCGCCGTTGAGCAGTCGCAGCTTGGTCTGCTGATAGGGACGTACGTCGTCGACAAAGAGGGCTCCCGCGAGCTCCCACTGCGGGCGGTCACCCCGGAAGGCGTCCTCGAGGACCCACTGACGGTAGGGCTCCCCGACCACAGCGAGGTCGTCGCGGAGGCCCAGCGCGCTGGACGCGGCGTCCAGATCGGCCGACGTGGGGGCCGGCACGATCCGGTCGACGACGGTGTCGGGGCACCCGACCGAGGAATCGAACCATTCCAGCAACGCCTCGCGCTCGGGCCAGCTCGAGGCACGTACGAAGTCACCGAGCACCCCGCGCAGCGCGGCTCCGTTGCCCGCGGTGTTGTCGCAGGAGACCAGGTCGATGGCGGCACCCGAGCCGCGGAACCGCTCGAGCAGTCCGGAGGCCAGCCGCCCTACGACCGTGGTCATCGGTCCGGCGCCAGCCGTGGCGGCGATGTCCTGCTCGATACCCGGGGCACTGCGGTCCAAGCCCCCGCCGGGACGGCGGGCGTAGCCCTTCTCGGTGACGGTGATCGTGACGGTCGCGAGCTCGGGGGCGGCCATGAGGGCATCGACTGCCCCTCCCTGACGCTGCATTTCGAGGGTCTGCACGACCGAGCCGACGACACGCGCAGGGCGGGCGCCGGCGGCCAGCGTCGTGAGCGAGAACAGGCCGTCCTGCGCCCCTGCCTGGTCCGCCAGACCTGCCTGGCGGGGCACGACCGCGACGATGCCACGGCCGTCGCTGGAGCGGGCGGCGGTTTCCTCTGTGTACTCCGCCTGGTGGGCCCGGTGAAAGGCGCCCAGCCCGAAGTGGAGTATCCGTGGCTTGAGCTCGCGGGGGTCGACGCGCGGGCGCTGCTCGGGGGCGAGCCGGGTGAGGGTGCGCAGGGAGAGGCGGTCCATGTCAGGTCACCAGTCGTGGACGGAGCCGTCGAGGCGACGCGCCACGGGTAGATAGCGCGGGTCGTACGGGAACCGCTCGGCCGCCTTCTCGTCGTACTCCACACCGAGGCCGGGCACCTCCGCGACATCGAGCATTCCGTCGGAGTAGGAGACGGTGCTACGGAAGACCTCCATGGTCTCCCGCACGTGCGGCATCCACTCCTGGATGCCGAAGTTCGGCACGGAGAGATCGACGTGCACGGCTGCGGCCAGCGTCACCGGCGACAGGTCGGTGGCGCCATGGGAACCGGTGCGGACCTGGTAGAGCGCGGCCAGGTCGAAGATCCTGCGCAGGTGGGTGATGCCGCCGGCGTGGACCACGGTGGTGCGTACGTAGTCGATGAGCTGCTCCGTGATGAGGTGTTGGACGTCCCAGATCGAGGAGAGCGCCTCCCCCACGGCGACGGGCGTCGTGGTGTGCTGCCGGATGAGCCGGAATGCATCCTGGTTCTCTGCGGGAGTGGGGTCCTCCATCCAGAACAGTCGACATTCCTCGACGCTCTTCCCGAACCGTGCGGCCTCGATCGGGGTCAGCCGGTGGTGGATGTCGTGGAGCAGGTGGAAGTCGAACCCGAAACGGTCGCGTACCGCCTCGAGGTAGGTGGGGGCGAAGTCGAGATACGCCTCGGTGGACCAGGGCTGCTCGTCGGGCAGCGACGTGGCGGCCGGTTCGTAAACACTGCCCTTGCGTACGCCGTAGGAGCCCCCGATCTCCGGCACCGCCGCCTGCGCCCGGATCGCTTTGAAGCCCTGGTCGCGGAAGCGCGCCACGTCGTCGATGAGGGCGGGTACGTCGGCCCCGCTGGCGTGGCCGTAGACCATCACGCCGTCCCGGCACCGGCCGCCGAGCAGCTGGTAGACCGGCTGGCCGGCGATCTTGCCCTTGATATCCCACAGGGCGGTGTCCACCGCGGCGATGGCCGTCATCGTGACCGGGCCGCGCCGCCAGTAGGCACCTCGGTACAGGTACTGCCACATGTCCTCGATGCGGTCGGGGTCGCGCCCGACGAGGAGCGGGACCACGTGGTCACGGAGATAGCTGGCGACGGCCAGCTCGCGACCGTTGAGCGTCGCGTCACCCAAGCCGGTGACTCCGTCTGAGGTGGTGATCCTCAGAGTGACGAAGTTCCTGCCTGGGGAGGCGATGAAGACCTCGGCACGCTCGATCTTGGCCATGGACAACCTCTCTCGTTCCTTCATCACGTTGTGTGCAGTGCTTGTATGCAAGCACTGCCATCCAGGCTGTGTCAACCGTCACATGTGTGTCAGTGGGCATCGATGGCCCTAGACTGAGGGCATGGGGGAAGCCACCAAACGGTCCAACCGGCGGATCGTCTACGAGACGCTGCGACGCAAGGTGCTGACCCTGGAGTTGCCGCCCGGCACTCCCCTGTCCGAGAACGACCTCGCGGCTGCCCTCGGAGTCAGCCGCACGCCGGTTCGCGAGAGCCTCATCCTGCTCGCCGAAGAGGGTCTGGTCCGCGTCTTCCCGAAGGTGGGCTCCTTCGTCTCGCGGGTGGACCAGGAGAGCGTCACCGACGCGCAGTTCCTCCGCGAGGCCGTCGAGCTCGCTGCCCTCGACGATGTCCCTGACCACCTCGACCCCGACATCGTCGCCGACCTGGAGACCAACCTCGAGCGCCAGTCCTCACCCTCTATCGACAACGAGGAGTTCTTCAACCTCGACGAGGCTTTCCACCACGGGCTACTGCGCCTGAGCGGCCACGGGCGCGCATGGTCCACCGTCGTAGCAGCCAAGGGCCACCTCGACCGGGCCCGTCGGCTGGGGCTCTACGAGACGAGCCCACAACCGTTCGTCCTCCAGCACCGGGAGATCTTCGACGCGGTGAGGACCGGCAACCTCAGCGCGGCACGCGACGCGATGCGCGTCCACCTGCGGCTCGTCTTCGAGGACATCGAGAAGGTCCGCCAGCGCTCGCCGGAACTCTTCGTCACCGACGACGGCAAGGTGCCCGTCAGGCGCAGCGTGGCCGTCTGGGAGTGATTCGGGCTCGGGAGTCACAGATCGCGTCGCTGTCCGGTCTATCGAGTGCACCGTTCATCGAGGAGGACTCCCATGTCATTGACCGTGCTTCAAGAAGCGAAACCGCCCTTCATCCCGGAGGGGGCACACGCGATGACGATCGTCATCGAGTACCCGCCGGGCGACCCCGGCACCCCGCCGCACCGCCACTCCGGGCCGGCCTTCGGCTACGTGCTGGAGGGAGAGATGGTGTTCGAGCTCGAGGGCGAGCCACCGCGGGTCGTCCGTGCCGGCGAGACGTTCTGGGAGCCGGGTGGCGACGTCATTTACTATCAGGACGGCAACAACCGCGACGACATCCCGGTGCGGTTCACCGTCACCATGCTCTGCGAACCGGGCAAGCCGATGCTCGAGTTCGTGGCCGACGAAGAGCTCCGGGCGAAGGGTTGGTCGCGGAGCTGAGCTGACCGGGGCTCAGTCCGCGACGGCTCCGTTCTTCTCGGGGTTGACCAGCCAGAGCACCTGATCGATGCCGTCGGCGGTGGCGCCGACGGTGATCAGGCCGTACACGGAGCCGTCGCGGACCAGCAAGGCGGAAGTCTGTCCGTTCGTGGTCGCCCACCGGATCTCGACGCCGTCCCAGAACCAGGTGGAGATCGCCTTGAGGAACTTCGCGACCCGCTCCACGCCCACGACCGGCGTACGGGCGACACCCCTCCGGCCGTTGCCGTCGGACAGGCTGGTCACGTCCGGTGTGAAGAGCCGCTCCAACGCGGTCAGGTCGCCCACGCGGGCAGCGGTGAGGAACGTGGTCAGCAGCTCCCGCTGCTCGGCCGCGGCCACCGGGGCGCGCCGCTCGCCGGCGATGTGCTTGCGTGCCCGGCTGACCAGCTGACGTACGGCTGGTTCGGTCGAGGACAGGATGTCCGCGATCTGCGCGTAGGAGTAATCGAAGGCCTCTCGCAGCACGTAGGCGGCGCGTTCGTTGGGGGTGAGCTTCTCCATCAGCAGCAGGGACGCAAATTGGAGGGCCTCGGCCCGCTCGGCACCGAGGTATGGGTCGGCCTCGGTGTCGACCGGTTCGGGCAGCCACGGCCCGATGTAGGTCTCGCGCCGTTTCCACGCCGACTGCAGGACGTTGATGGCCAACCGGGTGGTGGTCGTCGCCAGGAACGCCTCCGGGTTGGCCACCATGGACCGGTCGTACGCCTGCCAGCGCAACCAGACGTCCTGCAGCAGGTCCTCGGCCTCGGTGACGCTGCTGAGCATGCGGTACGCGATCCCGAACAGACGCGGCCGCGCCTGCGTGAAGACAGCCGTGGCCGCCTCGAGATCCTCCACGCCGCCGAGGTCACGCACCTCGGAAGCCGTCATCCCACGCCCTACCGTCGTCTCTCGATCACCGTCCGACACCCGCCAAACTTTAGATGCTCTTGGCGGGCTGCCGGGTTCACTTCGCCGGCGGCGGGTTCAGCGGCAGCCAGTCGGCGAACCGGGTGGCCGCCAGCTGCGCGTCGGGACCGGGCAGGAGCATGTCCTTGTCCAGCAGGGCCCCGAAGTAGCGTGCCTCCCGGTCGGTGACGACCTCACGGGCGTCGCCGCGGTAGGTCAGCCCGGTGCGGATCAGCTCGTCGAGACCGAACTGCTCGGGACCGGCCACCTCGACGGTGCCGTCCAACGGTGTGCCCACAGAGACTCGACCAACCGCGGCGGCCACGTCCTCGCCGGCGATGGGCTGGATCCGCGCATCCGAGAGACGGACGGTATTTCCCTCGGTCGTCGCCTGGGCGATGCTGCCCACGAACTCGAAGAACTGCGTGGCGTGCACGATCGAGTACGGCCGTCCGGACTCCTTGATGAGCCTCTCCTGCTCGATCTTCGCGCGAAAGTAGCCACTCTCGGCGAGACGTTCGGTCCCGACCACCGACAGCGCCACGTGGTGTCCTACCCCGGCCTTATCCTCGGCGGCGAGGAGGTTCCCGGTGGACGTACGGAAGAAGTCCAGCACGGCGTCGTCGGCGAACGAGGGCGAGTTCGAGACGTCCACCAGGACCTGAGCGCCCTCCAGCACCTCGGCCAGCCCTTCGCCGGTCAGAGTGTTGACCCCCGAGTCGGGAGAGGCGGGCACCGCTTCGTGGCCGTGTTCGCCCAGCTTGCGGACGAGCTTCGAGCCGATGAGACCAGTTCCGCCGATCACGACGATCTTCATGGTGTTCCTTCCATCCCGCGTCCCGGCCGCTCCGGAACGTCGCTCACCAGTCACGACCGGACAGGCCTCCGATCTGTGACAGAAGGTCCGGCTGTCACAAACCGAGGGCTGGTCCGGTCCTGATTGCAGACACCGACCTGACGAACCGAGGTACCCCAATGGACACCCCAGGCGCCCACGCCATCGACACGATCGACGATCTCCGCCGCCACCTGCAGTGGGCGATCGAGCTCGAGCACGCGACGATTCCGCCCTACCTGTGCGCGCTCTACTCCCTGGACCCGGCCCGCAACCCCGAGGCGGCCCAGGTCGTCGGCACGGTCCTCGCCGAGGAGATGATCCATCTGGCGCTGGCCGCGAACCTGCTCAACGCCGTCGGCGGCTCTCCCAAGCTCGACGCGCCGGAGCTGCTGCCGGCGTACCCCCATCCGCTGCCCCACGGCGACCGGTCCGTGCACGTCCATCTCGTCCCGTTCGGGCCCGAAGCGCTCGACTTGTTCCTACGCATCGAGCAGCCTGCTTCCGTCGACGCGCCGCCGCAGAGCGACGAGTATCGGACGATCGGGCAGTTCTACGCCGCGATCGAGGCCGGCTTGCGCACGCTGTGTGACCAGCTGGGCGAGGAGCAGGTGTTCAGCGGTGACCCGGCCCGGCAGATCGGCGAGTTCCACCTCAGGGGCGGAGGCGGCGAAGTCCTGCCGGTCGTCGACCTGAAGTCCGCGTCGGCCGCGCTGGCCGCGCTGGCCGAGATCGTCGAGCAGGGCGAGGGTGCCGCGCGTACGAACGTGTGGGACGGCGACCGCGACGTCTTCCACCCCGACCGGGACGAGGTCGCGCACTACTACCGGTTCCAAGAGCTCCTCCTGGGCCGCCGCTACCAGACCGGTGACACACCGCAGTCCGGACCGACCGGCAAGGAGATCGCGATCGACTTCGACGGCGTGCTGCCGATGCGGCCAAACCCGCGGACCGCCGACTACCCGGAGGGCAGCCCGATCCGCGTCGCCCAGGAGGAGTTCAACCAGACCTACAGCCTGGTTCTGTACCTCCTCGAGCAGGCCTTCAACGGTGATCCCAGCCAGATGCAGGACGCCGTCGGCGCCATGTTCGGACTCCGCAAGCAGGCGCTGGCGCTGATGAAGATGCCGACCGGCGACGGGAAGACGACCGCCGGTCCGTCCTTCGAGTACGTGCCACCCGAGCAACGGAACTGAAGCGCGGCCCTGCCAATCCCGCCGGAATCAGTGGGCCATGTCGACGAAGCGGCTGTAGTGGCCCTGGAAGGCGACGACGAGGTCGCGGGTGGGGCCGTTACGGTGCTTGGCGATGATCACGTCGGCCTCGCCGGGGCGGGTCGACTCCTTCTCATAGACGTCGTCACGGTGGAGGAGGACGACCATGTCGGCGTCCTGCTCCAGCGAGCCTGACTCACGGAGGTCGGAGACGGCCGGGCGCTTGTCGGCGCGCTGCTCGGAACCACGGTTGAGCTGCGACAGCGCGATGATCGGGACCTCGAGCTCCTTGGCCAGCAGCTTGATCTGGCGGGAGAACTCGGAGACCTCGAGCTGACGGGACTCGACCTTCTTGCCGGAGCTCATCAGCTGGAGGTAGTCGATCACGATGAGCCGGAGATCGTGACGCTGCTTGAGCCTTCGGGCCTTGCTCCGGATCTCCATCATCGTCATGTTGGGGCTGTCGTCGATGAACATCGGCGCGCTGGAGACCTCGCCCATCTTGCGCGCCAGCTTGTTCCAGTCGTCGTCGGACATGTTGCCGTTGCGGATGTGGTTGAGCGGCACCTTGGCCTCCGCCGAGAGGAGACGCATGGTGATCTCGGAGCGGCTCATCTCCAGGCTGAAGAAGACGCTGGTCAGGTTGTTGTGGATCGAGGCGGCACGACAGAAGTCGAGAGCCAACGTCGACTTACCCATCGCAGGTCGCGCCGCGACGATGATCATCTGGCCGCCGTGGAAGCCGTTGGTGAGCTCGTCGAAGTCGGCGAAGCCGGTGGGTACGCCGTAGAGGCCGGCCTCGCGGTTGGAGATCGCCTCGATCTCGTCGAGGACGCCGTCCATGATGTCGGCGAGCGGGGAGTAGTCCTCACCGGAGCGCTTGTCGGTGAGCTTGAAGACCTCGGCCTGGGCCTCGTCGACGATGTTGTCGACCTCGCCCTCGCCGGCGTAGCCGATCTGCACGATCTTGGTGCCAGCCTCGACCAGGCGGCGCAGGACAGACTTCTCCCGGACGATCTCGCCGTAATAGCCCGCGTTGGCGGCGATCGGGACGTTGGAGGCGAGCGTGTGCAGGTAAGGGGCGCCACCGATGCGCTCCAGCTCAGCCTTGCGGCGCAGCTCGTCGGCGACGGTGACCATGTCAGCGGGCTCGCCGCGACCGTAGAGGTCGATGATCGCGTCGTAGATGGTCTCGTGCGTGGGGCGGTAGAAATCGGTGCCGCGCAGCGTCTCGGAGACGTCGGCGATCGCGTCCTTCGAGATCAGCATCGAACCGAGGACAGCCTGCTCGGCAGCCATGTCCTGCGGCGGCGTGCGGTCGTTGACCGCGCGCGGGGCGTTGCCCGGTTCGTACGCCGCGGGGCCGTCGCCCCACTCCTCGAACGGCGGCTCCGGGAAGTCGCCCGGACCGCCCATCGAGCCGGTCTCAGTGACGCTCATTCCCTTGCCCCTCCGTGGTCTGCGGATCGTCGCGGCGTGATCTCGGTCGATTCGGTGCCACGCTACGGGTGAGCACCGACAGTTCTGTTCGCACAGTTCCGGGCCGACCGTCGACGACACCCTCAAGTCTCCGCGACCCTACGTCGCAGACCACATCGGCGACAGAGGGTTATCCACAGGCCCTGGGGATAACCAGGGGATAGCGGTGGACGACACCCTGGTCAATGTGAACAGCCTGGGGAACTGCCTGTGCATAACTGCTTCCACCGGATTGGTAAAGGCGGCCTGACCTGCAATTTTACTATCCATAGGCTGTGGACAAAAGAAAGTACGCAGCCCGTCGTGATTCACGGCCGGGATCGCCGTACCCCCTTGGGCGTTTTGTCGACATAGCGCCGCAACGACGTTTTCCACAGGTTTTCCACCTGCCCTGGACAACGCTCCGCGCCGACGGTGTTTAACCTTGGGAGCGTGACGACGCCGGCGGATGCGAAGAGCTACTCGAAGACCGACCGCCGAGGCCTCGACAAGGAGATCTGGCGGCTCGCGATTCCCGCGTTTCTGGCCCTCGTCGCCGAGCCGCTCTTCCTGCTGGGGGACTCCGCGATCGTCGGCCACCTCGGCACACGCGAGCTCGCCGGCCTCGGTGTCGCGGGCATCGTGCTCCAGACGATCGTCGGGCTCTGCGTCTTCCTCGCGTACGGCACCACAGCATCGGTCGCCCGCCGCATCGGCGCCGGCGACACCGCCGGTGCGCTCCGGCAGGGGATCGACGGGATCTGGCTCGCGGTCATCATCGGGGTCGTCGTCACGGTTCCTGTGATGGTCCTGGCCGAGCCGCTCAGCCGGGCGGTCGGCGCGGGCGACGAGGTGGTCGGCCCCGCGACGACCTACCTCCGGATCGCCGTCCTCGGGGTGACACCGCTGCTGATCATGCTCGCAGCCACCGGTGTCCTCCGTGGACTGCAGGACACCAAGACTCCGCTGATCGCGGCGGTCGTCGCCAACGTACTCAACATCGTGCTCAACCTCGCCCTCGTCTACGGCGCCGGACTCGGCATCGCCGGTTCGGCGATCGGCTCGGTGATCGCACAGGTGCTGGCGGCCGGGATGCTGACGTACGTCGTGGTCCGGGCCGCCCGCAGCCGGGACGTGCCGCTGCGCCCGGACATGCCCGGGATCCGTGCCTCCGCGCGGGCCGGCGTACCGCTCGTGGTCCGCACGCTGACTCTGCGCATGGCGCTCCTGGTCACGACGTACGCCGTCACCCATCTCGCCGTCGGCGACCAGGCCGTCGGGCTGGCCACCCACCAGATCGCCTTCACGCTGTGGACGTTCCTGGCGTTCGTGCTCGATGCGATCGCGATCGCCGCACAGGCGCTGACCGGGCGGTCGCTGGGGGCAGGCGACACCCAGGAGACCCGGGCCATCACGGCCCGGATGGTGTGGTGGGGTGTCGTGATCGGGATCGCCGCCGGCGTACTCCTGGCTTCCCTCTCACCGTTCCTCGGCGCGCTCTTCACCGAGGACCAGGCGGTGCGGGAGCTGTTGGTGCCGGTGGTGATCGTGGCGGCGATCGCACAGCCGATCGCGGGCGTCGTCTTTGTGCTCGACGGGGTGCTCATCGGCGCCGGCGACGGGCGCTATCTGGCCTGGGGCGGGGTCTGGACCCTCGTCGCCTACGTCCCGCTCGTGGCACTGGCCGTCGCCCTCGGCGGTGGGTTGGTGTGGGTGTGGATCACCTTCGCGGTCGGCTTCATGGGCGCCCGCTTCGTGGTGCTGACGCTCCGTGCGCGAAGCGACCGCTGGCTGGTCACCGGCGCCTGAGCACCGGTCCCACATACTCACTTGTGCCTAGACCGGCCGCACGCCAAGGTCATCTCATGGCAACTGACCCGAAGACCACCTTGAAGAAGTACATCGACGCTCGCCGCGAGGCGCTGATCTCCAAGGTCGAGGGCCTCTCGGAGCGGGAGGCGCGGCTGCCGCGTACGCCGACCGGCACCAACCTTCTCGGCATCATCAAGCACGTCACCGGGGTCGAGGCCGTCTATCTCGGGGCGACGTTCGGGCGTCCGTTCCCGCATCCCGAGGAGCTGATCTCGGACGAGCAGTGGGACATCGACCCGCAGGCGGACTGGTACGCCACCGAGGACGAGACGATGGAGGGCATCATCGATCTCTACCGTCGGGTCATCGCCCACGGTGACGAGACGATCGAGGCGCTGCCGCTGGACGCCATCGGGCATGTGCCGCACTGGGGCAACGAGGAAGTCACCCTGCACCAGATCCTGGTGCACCTCTTCGCCGATCTCGCCGGCCACGGCGGACAGGCCGACATCCTTCGCGAAGAGGCCGACGGCGCAGTCGGCTGGCGCAAGTCGGGCGACAACATCCCGTCGGAGTACGACTGGCCGGCGTACGTCGCCAAACTGACCGACCTCGCGAACAAGTTCTGAAAACGAACAGGCCCGCCTCCCGGAGGAGGCGGGCCTGGGTGAATCCCTAGATCAAGCGGGGACCACGTTGAGGGCCAGCTTGGCGGACACCTCGTCGTGGAGCTTGACGGAGACCTCGTGAGCACCGAGCGCCTTGATCGGGTTGCCCAGCGCGATGGTGCGCTTGTCGATCGACTCGCCGGTGGTCTCGGAGACCGCGGCGGCGATGTCGGCGGCGGTGACGGCGCCGTAGAGGCGGCCGTCCTTGCCCGAGCGGACCTTCACGTTGACCGTGTTGGCCTCGAGCTTGCCCTTGATCTCGGCGGCGTGAGCCTCGTCGCGCACGGAGCGAGCCGAGCGCGCAGCCTTGATGGAGTCGGCCTGCGACTCGGCGCCGCGGCTCCAACGGATGGCGTCGCCACGCGGGATCAGGTAGTTGCGGGCGTAGCCGTCCTTGACCTCGACGACGTCACCGGCGGAACCCAGCCCGGTGACCTCCTGCTGAAGGATGATCTTGGTTGCCATGTCGATCCTCCTCAGCGACCGGTGGAGGTGTAGGGCAGCAGAGCAACCTCGCGCGCGTTCTTGACGGCGATGGCCACGTCGCGCTGGTGCTGGACGCAGTTGCCGGTCACGCGACGGGCGCGGATCTTGCCGCGGTCGGAGATGAACTTACGGAGCAGGGTGGCGTCCTTGTAGTCGACACCGGTCGCCTTCTCCTTGCAGAACTGGCAAACCTTCTTCTTAGGCTTGCGAATCACTGCCTTGGCCATTGTGGTGCTTCCTTTCTAGAAGCCCGGCCCCAGCCGCGGAGCGGCATATGGGTTGAGTACCGGAATGGTTGAGGGATTCGGAAATATGGATCTGTTGATCAGAAGGGAGGCTCGTCGTTGCCCACGCCCGGGGTCGCCCACGGGTCGTTGGCCGGCGCGCCGCCGCCCGCGTTGGCGGGCTGCTGCGGAGCCGGCGAGGCCCACGGGTCGTTGCCACCGGCCGGAGCCTGCTGGCCACCGCCCTGGGGACCGCCGTAGCCGCCGCCCTGGTTGTAGCCACCGCTGCCGCCACCTTGGTTGTAACCGCCGCCACCACCCTGGCCGCCGGACTGGCGGCTGGCCTTGGTGACCTTGGCGGTCGCGTAGCGGAGCGAGGGACCGATCTCGTCGCACTCGAGCTCGAAGACAGTGCGCTTCTCGCCCTCACGCGTCTCGTAGGACCTCGACTTCAGGCGACCTTGAGCGACGACACGCATGCCGCGCTGCAGGGACTCGGCGACGTTCTCAGCAGCCTGGCGCCAGATCGAGCAGCGCAGGAAGAGGGTCTCCCCGTCCTCCCACGCGTTGGTCTGCCGGTTGAAGCTGCTGGGCGTCGAAGCAATCGTGAAGTTGGCAACGGCTGCACCGGACGGTGTGAAGCGAAGCTCCGGGTCGTCGGTGAGGTTGCCGATCACGGTGATGACGGTGTCGCCTGCCATGAGATCTCCCTTGAGTCTGATCTGGGTGTCGGTGTCGGTTCAGGAGTTCCAAATAAATGTGAACTGGCCGTGTGGGTCCAAACATAGGACCCGGCACCGACAATTACCGACGGTGACATCCGCGTCACTTGGACGGACGGATGACCTTCGTACGCAGGATCTGCTCGTTGAGGCCAAGCTGGCGGTCGAGCTCCAGAACGGTCTTGGGCTCGGCGGTCAGGTTGACGACGGCGTAGATGCCCTCGGCGTTCTTGTTGACCTCATAGGCCAGACGACGGCGTCCCCAGACGTCAACGTTCTCGACGGTGCCACCATCAGTGGTGACGACCTTCAGGAACTTGTCAAGGGTCGGGGCGACGGTGCGCTCATCGAGGCTGGGCTCGAGGATCACCATTACTTCATAGGCGCGCATAGCGTTCTCCACCTCCTACGGACTCGGCGGCCATGGTCTCTCCATGGCAGGAGGGCTGATGCGATGTCCCATCTCCATCTGTGGAGAGGGACGAGTCAGGGTATCAACCAGCGGTTTGCGTGGCCGAATCCACGGCCTCGACCGTGAACGGCACCGTGATCACCTCGCCGTTGCCGAGCCGGAACTGGGCCCAGAGGCGGTAGAGACCAGCCTTCGGTACGTCCAGGTGCAACCCGAGCTCGGGCCCGAACGAGGCGCCGGGGACCGCCAGCTCGTCGCCTTCGGCGTGACCGTGCACGAACGTCTCGCCGTCCGCGCTCATGACCACGACGTGGCCGGCCGCGCCGAGGTAGGGCTGTAGATCGTCGACGACCTTCCCGGTGCTGTCCTCGAACCTGAGGTGCAGGTCGCTCTGCTGGTCGGCGACCGGCGTGCCCTCGAGCGTGACGGTGAGATTGTCGACAGTCGACGATCTCGGGCTCGCCTCCAGCGGAACAGCCGGGGGCTGCGTACCTGCGATGGTGAGCTGCTGCCGGTCGAGCACGTCGGCCATGTCGGCCCGGCGCCGGAACTCGGTGTCGACGCGGTAGGTGCCTCCGGCAGGGAAGGTCACGTCGGTCTCGAGCTCGCCCGGACGTCCGGTCGGCTCGGCGTGGAGGTGGCGGAACCAGGAGAGGTCCTGGCTGGTCACGATGACGTGCATCCAGGCCTGGTGGGTGCGACCGAGGTCGGTCACCGGGTCGCCGGTCGTCGCGTCCGTGACGAGGAACCGGAGCCCACCCTCACGCTGGGTGATCGCGACGTCGATGCCCGACTCGTCGGAGGCGACTGGGGCGATGTCGACCTCGTGCATCTCCGTCATCGACGGCCGCATCGGGCTCATCCCCTGCGCCCACTCCAGGATGCCGTTCATCCCGCGCTGCGCGGGCTCGGTGCGCGAGAGGTAGGTCAGACCGGCCCCGATCGAGATCGCGATCATGGCCGTGCCCAGGAGATATCCACCGTCGCGGACGCGGGTGACGAAGCCCCGGCCGGCGTACGCCTCGGGGGTCTCCGGGCGGCGGAAGCCGCGCAGACGCAGCGCGTTGGTGACCACGCTGACCGAGCTCATCGCCATCGCGGCGCCGGCGAGGACCGGGTCGAGAAGGGCGAGCGCGGCAACGGGGATGAGGAGCACGTTGTAGGCGAACGCCCAGAACAGGCCCTGCTTGATCGTCGCGACGGTGCGCCGGGAGAGCGCCAGCGCGGTGACCACACCGCGGAGGTCGCCGCCGACCAGGGTGATGTCGGAGGCCGCCAGGGCGACGTCGGTGCCGGTGCCGATCGCGATCCCGACGTCGGCCTGGGCCAGCGCCGGGGCGTCGTTGATCCCGTCGCCGACCATCGCGACGACCTTGCCCTCGTCCTGGAGCTGCTGGATCCGGGCGAGCTTCTGCTCGGGCAGCAGGCCGCCGGCGGCGTGGCGTACGCCGACCTCGTCGGCCACCTTCGCCACCGTCGCGGCAGCGTCGCCGCTGAGGATGTGCACCTCGACGCCCGACTCCTCGAGCAGGCGCACGGTCTCCTTGGCCTCGTCGCGGACCTGGTCCGCGACCCGGATCGAGCCGGCGTACGCACCGTCGACCGCGATCAGGACCGAGCCGTTGTCGGTGGCGTCGATGCCCTCATCGGCGAGCATCGCCGAGTTGCCGACGACGACCCGGCGCCCGTCGACGTCCGCGCTGATCCCACGGCCCGGGTGGGCCTCGAACGCCGAGACCGCCACGTCCACGGTGTCGGCCGATGCCTCGGCACGAGCCCGGAGGGCGGTGGCCAGGGGGTGGTCGCTGCCGGTCTCGGCGGCGGCGGCGATCCGGACCAGCTCGTCGCGCGTCCAGCCCGGAGCCGGGGTGATGTCGGAGACCTCGGGCTTGCCGTGGGTGATCGTGCCGGTCTTGTCGAAGACGATGGCGGTGACGGAGCGGGCGCGCTCCAGGGTCTCGCCCGAGCCGACGAGTACGCCGAGCTCGGCCGCCCGGCCGGCGCCGACCATGACGGCTGCCGGCGTGGCCAGGCCCAAGGCGCAGGGGCAGGCGATGATGAGGACCGCGATGGCCGCGGTGACGGCGCTGGTCAGACGCTCGGCGTCGGGGCCGAGGACCAGCCAGCCGATGAAGGTCAGCGCCGCGACGACGAGGACGGCGGGCACGAACACCGCCGAGACCCGGTCGGCCAGGCGCTGCAGCTTGGTGCCGGAGCCCTGGGCCGACTCGACCATCGCGATGATCTGCGCCAGCGTGGTCTCGGAGCCGACCGCGGTCGCCTCGAACTCGAACGAGCCGGTCTGGTTGATCGTCGCGCCGATGACGATGTCGCCCTCGGCCTTCCGCACCGGGTCGCTCTCGCCGGTGAGCATCGACTCGTCGACGTAGGACGCACCGGCGACGATGCGGCCGTCGACCGGGACCTTCTCCCCGGCGCGTACGCGGATCCTGTCGTTGACCTGCAGGTTCGCGACCGGGACCGTGACGTCACGACCGTTGCGGATGACCGTGGCCGTCTCCGGCATCAGGCCGACGAGAGCCTTGACCGCGTCGGCCGTACGCGACTTGGCCCGTGCCTCGAGCCAGCGGCCCATCAGCACCAGCGCGACGATGACCAGGGCGGTCTCGAAGTAGAGGTGGAGCGGCAGGCCCCATGCCTCGGCCTGCCCCATCCACAGGGTCACGAAGGCGCTGTAGGCGAAGGCGATGCCGGTACCGAGCGTGACCAGGGTGTTCATGTCGACCGATCCGTGGCGTGCGCCTCGAACCGCCGCGACGTAGATGTCACGACCCGCCCACCACTGGGTGACCGCGGCGACCACGAGCACGATCGACATCACCGGCTCCATGGCGTCGACAGGAAGCGGGATGTACATCAAGGCCATCAGGCCGAGCCCCACCGCCAGGGCCGTGACCCACCGCCGCTTGAGCTGGACGAGCTCTTCCGCGCGGCGTACGTCACGACCCGACTCAGACGTCGCAGTCTCGTCTGCCTGAGGCTCCTGCGGATTGTCGACAGTCGACGATCGCAGGACGGCCTGATAGCCCGCCTTCTCGATGGCGGCGCTGATCTCGGCGAGGTCGGTGCGGGCGGGGTCGAAGTGCACGAGGGCGGACTCGGTGGCGAGGTTGACGTTGGCGTCCTCGACACCCTCGACACGGCTGATGGCCTTGGTGACACGGCGTACGCAGCTCGCGCAGGTCATGCCCTCGATCTCGAGCTGTTGCTCGGTCGGATTCGCGGCGGTGGGGGTCATCATGATCAGGCCAGCGAGTAGCCGGCCTCCTCGACGGCCGCGCGAATGGCGTCGTCCGAGATCGGCTCAGCGGCGGTGACGGTGACGTTGCCGGAGGCCAGGTCGACGTCGACGTTGCTCACGCCAGCGATCTCGGTGACCTCTTCGGTGACGGAGGAGGCGCAGTGTCCGCAGGTCATACCGACGACAGTGAAGTTCTGGGTGCTCATGAGAATCTCTCTAGGTTGTTGGATTGTTGACAATCAGGACCGGACGAGGCGAGCGATCGCGGCAGAAGCCTCGGCGAGCTTCTCGTCGGCCTCGGCGCCACCGTTCTGGACCGCGCCGGCGACGCAGTGACCAAGGTGCTCGTCGAGCAGCCCGAGAGCGACCGCCTGGAGCGCCTTGGTCGAAGCGGAGACCTGGGTGAGGATGTCGATGCAGTAGGCCTCGTCCTCGACCATCCGCTGCAGCCCGCGCACCTGACCTTCGATGCGCTTGAGGCGCTTGAGATAGGCCTCTTTGTTCTTGTTGTGGAGGTATCCGTGATCCGCGTGGCCTTCGGGCCCGGTGTGCTCGTCCATGCCGCCTACCATACCCCCGTAAGGTATGAAGTCAAGCCGCGGATGTCGGTGCCGCGTCCTAGACTGGGCCCATGGCTGTTGCGATCGGTGCCCACGTAGACCAGACCGACCCCGTCGCCGAGGCGACCGCGCGCGGCGCGAGCCTGGTGCAGTTCTTCCTGGGTGATCCGCAGTCCTACAAGGGCCCGGTGGTGACGTACGCCGACGGCGCAGCCGCACTCAAGGCCCGCGCGGAGGAGCAGGGTGTCGATCTCTACGTCCACGCGCCCTACATCATCAACGTCGCCACGACGAACAACCGGATCCGGATCCCGAGCCGCAAGCTCCTCCAGCAGCACATGGACACCGCGGCCGAGGTCGGCGCCAAGGGCCTGATCGTCCACGGCGGTCACGTCAACAAGGACGACGACCCGGCGAAGGGCTTCGACAACTGGCGCAAGGCGATCGAGGCGACCGACATCAAGGTCCCGCTCCTGATCGAGAACACCGCTGGCGGCGACAACGCGATGGCGCGCTACCTCGACCGGATCGCCGGCGTCTGGGAAGCCATCTCCACCGCCGAAGGCGCCGAGAACGTCGGCTTCTGCCTCGACACCTGCCACGCGCACGCCGGCGGCAACCCGCTCGAGACGGTGGTCGAGGACGTACGCAAGATCACCGGCCGCATCGATCTGGTCCACTGCAACGACTCCCGCGACGAGTTCGACTCGGGCGCCGACCGCCATGCCAACTTCGGTGCCGGCCGCATCGACCCTGACCTCCTCGCCGGCGTGGTTCGCGACGCCGGCGCCCCGGTGATCTGCGAGACCCCGGGCGGTGCCGCCGAGCACGCCAGCGACTTCGCCTGGCTCCGCGACCGACTCTGACCGATTCTCACCGAATCTTCACTTCTGTCAGCCGAGTCTTGAGTTCTGACGGACGAAATCGCACATGGGTCCGCCACGACCGAAGATTCGTTCGCCACAGCTGCGGTCTCGCCCACCAGAGGTGAAGATTCGGCTGAGAATCGGACCGCCCAGCGGGACTGTCGACTATGACCCAACAGGGCCATTGACATATCGTCCTCCGAATGAGTTCGAACTGGCGCGCCGATATTCAAGGTCTCCGTGCCGTCGCTGTCGGTCTGGTGATCGCAGGACATGCGGGGCTCTCCGGGTTCGAGGGTGGATTCGTCGGAGTCGACGTCTTCTTCGTCCTCTCCGGGTTCCTGATCACCACCCTGCTGCTGCGTGAGACCGACCGCAGCGGCACGGTCAGCATCAGCCAGTTCTACGCCCGCCGCGCCCGCCGGATCCTGCCGGCGGCGACCGCGACGATGCTGGTCGTACTCACCTACAGCGCGATCGTCCTGCCCCAGACCCGCACCGACCAGATCGCGGGAGACGCAGGCTGGGCGGCGGTCTTCCTGGCCAACGTGCACTTCGCCAAGGAAGCCGTCGACTACTTCAACAACGCCGCGCCGTCGCCGTTCCAGCACTACTGGTCGCTCTCGGTCGAGGAGCAGTTCTACGTCGTCTGGCCGCTGCTGGTGCTCGCCGTCGCCCTCTGGATCCCGAAGCACCACCGCCGCCGGGCGATCACCGCGCTCGCCGCGCTCGTGGCGGTGGTCAGCTTCGCCTGGTCGCTGCACGCCACCGCCGCAGACCCGACAACGGCCTACTTCTCCACGCCCGCCCGGGCTTTCGAGCTCGCCGCCGGCGCCCTGCTCGCCTGCCTCGCGGGACGTCTGCAGGTCGCCACGAGCGCGACGCGGACCGGTCGTCTCGCCGCGACAGCCCTCGGCATCGTCGGCGTCGGCACCCTCGTCTACGCCACCGCCAACTTCAGCGAAGCGACCCACTTCCCGGGCTGGCACGCCCTGGTACCGGTGCTCGCCACGGTCGCGCTCCTGGTCGCCGGCCCCGCCACCCCGACCGGCTGGCTGCTCTCGAAGCAGCCCTTCCGCTACCTCGGCGACATCTCGTTCAGCCTCTACCTGTGGCACTGGCCGATCCTGATCCTCGCCCCCGAGGCGATCCCCGGCGGCGGCATCCGCCAGTTGCTGATCATGCTGGCGCTCATCCTGGCCGCCTCCGCAGCGAGCTACCACTGGATCGAGATGCCGTTCCAGCGCCACAAGATCCCGCATCTCACCAAGGGCCGCCGCGCGCTCGCCCTCTGGCCCGCTGCCGCCGCCCTCGCCCTGGTCGCGGGCACGAGCTCGCAGGCGTACGCGGGCTATCAGGTCAACGTCGCCAAGGCCAACGCCGAGGAATGGTTCCAGGAGAACCCGGACGTCCTCGAGACCGACGACAAGCCGGTCACCGGCGTGCTGAAGAAGACGATCAAGGCCGCCGAGGAAGGTGCACCGCTGCCCCCGGAGGTCGAGTTCGACGCCACCGACTCGTGGGCCGAGCGCGGCGGCTACTGCTACGCGGGCTACGGCGAGACCAAGCTCGACGGCGACTGCGTCTACGGCGACGGCAAGGCGGACCGCACCGTGGCCGTCGTCGGCGACTCCCACATCGGGATGTGGCTGCCGGCGCTCGACACCCTCGCCGAGCGCCAGAACGTGAAGCTGGTCCCGTTCGTGAAGCTCGGTTGCGCCGCGTACGGGGTGAAGCAGAAGTCCTCGAAGATGACCGTCGCCGAGTGCGAGGACTTCCGGAAGTGGACCAACGAGCAGATCGCCGAGCTCGCCCCGGACACGATCGTCGTCGGCGCCCGCGGCATGCTCGACATGGAGGAGCGCGACGGCGTCTCGACCGAGGAGCAGTGGCGCGAGGGCGTACGCGACGGCGTCGCCGACTTCGAGAAGATCACCCCGGACGTACGCGTCTTCGCCGATGTCCCCTCCGTCGACAACGACCCCGGCGAGTGCCTCTCCGACGCCCGCAACCTCCTCGAGGACTGCGTCGTGAAGGCCGACGGCACCGAGGTCGACTCCAACGAGGTGACCCAGGACGCGCTCAAGGGGACCGAGGCGGCGTACGTCGACATCGTCGACCTCGTCTGCACCGAGCGCTGCCCGCTCGTCGTCGGCGACGTCGTCACCTACTACGACGACTCCCACATCACCGCGACCTGGGTCGACCGGGTCACCCCGGCGCTCGGGCATCGGCTCGGACGCCTGGACCGTTCCGCCTAGAACACATTTCAGTTCTGGACCGGCGGAGCCATTGCCGTAGCGGTTCCGGAGCGGGAGAATCGAAAGTTGCCGGGCGGGGCAGTCAGTCCCCTCACCGCCCCGCCCGGCCCACGTCTCGGACCGACGCAGGTTGGGCATCCCCCTCTTGCCCAACCCACGCTGCGGCCCCGAAACCGCCTGCCTCCCCCAAGGCGGCGGCGCCAGCGTCCGAACCGAATTCCCCCGAATCTCGGTCCGGACAGTCCCAAGGAGTACGCGGCAGACCCGCTGATACAAGGTCTTCAAGAATTTTCTTCCCGCCGTGCTCAAGCCGCCCGTCAGCACCTCCAGCGGCCCAACGCGAGTTGCCTCGTTCCCCTCCCGGGTGCTGCACGACGCCACTAGCCTGCTACGCATGCCCGGCCCAGGAATGCTCACGCTGATGGTGCTGCCAGCAGTCATCGGCCTCATCATCGTCGCCCGCCCCAACGTCGCAGCGTCGCTGACGAACCTCCGAGGCAAATGGCTGATTGTTCTGGCCGCAGCCCTCCAGTTCGTACAAGTCGAGGGATGGTGGCCCGAGCAGGTTCCAGCGGCCCTTGAGCGGCGTGCATACGCCGTCTTCGTCGTGCTCATCGCAGTTGGATTCTGCTGGCTGAATCGCTCACTTTGGTCCCGGCGCTCTGGCCGATGGGCGCTCTCGCTTATCCCGCTCGGAACCGCATCCAACTCCATACCCATCGCTGCCCTTGGAGCGATGCCTTACAGCCTCCCAGGCGCACGGGTCGCGGGCTACTCCGACGCGGAGTTGGTGACTGATGCACCTGGATACATACGGTTGGATGACGTGTCCCAGCTCTGGATCCCGCTGGCTGACATCATCCCAGTTCCGGTGCTGATGAAGGTTCTCAGCGTCGGCGATCTTCTCCTCATCGCCGGACTGGTTCTGCTGATCGTCGCTTGCTATAGATCCGACACCTCGGTATCCGAACCCGTCGCTGCCCCGGAGGCGCCCACCGAATCGTCGGTGTAATCGCACCGATTCGCCTCTACCCAAGAGAGGAGGAAACCGCTGATGTCGATGAACGGCCTCAAGTCCCGCGCTTACCTCGCGGCCACCACCGCCGTCACGACGGCCCTGGCCGTCTACGCCCTCGCCGCCCCGCATAACAAGCCGAACTAGGCCCGAACTTCGCCGCCTCGACTACATCCGACGCGATGTGCTCTTCAGTTGGCCACCGCGTCGAGAAGCCGACGCTCGAGAGGAGGAGCAGATGAGCACGAACGAACTCAAGGCACGCGCATACCTTGCGGCAACGACCGCCGTCACTACGGCACTGGCGATCTACGCTTTCGCGGCGCCACACAACAGGCCTACCTAAGCCCCGATTGGATGGGTGAGGGCCGGGCCGGTCCTCACCCATCTACGTTGATCGCGGCGTCCTACGAGAAGCAGACGAACGGGGCAGGCGCGGAGTCAGCGTCTGCTGCTGGAACGGCACCAGCGAGTGCCTCCGCAGGGACCAGGCCCTTGGCGAGCCCAGCGTGGAGGTCACTGAAGACCTTGTGTGCGACCTCGTCCGCCACAACCGCCGGTGAGGCGATCACCACCCGAGTGCCCGCGTGGAGCCAGGCACCGACGAGGCCAATCAGTTCCTCGCCCCACCGGACGTTCGACCGCCCGACCTCGCACGCCGACAGCAGTACGACGTCAGGAACTGCGGCAAGAAGATCGATGTCGTAACCGTGCCAAGCGCCGTCGGTCAGCTCGACGCCTGAGAAGAGCGGGTTCTCGGCCGAGTGACGCCCGTGGGCAGCGATGTGCAGTACGTCGACCTCCTGGGCGAGGCTCGCCACCGCGTCGGCTGAGGCCTCATCGCCGGTAAGGCACCGCGCACCGGGCCAGGAGGCAGCGCTCCCTGTGACTTCATCCGGCGCCCTCATCACGCGGGGTCCGGCAACGAATCCGGCTGAGTCCAGCCGTACTGGAGTGGCTCCGCGGGCCAACCAGGTTGTGGCGCTCTGTGCCACGGTGACCGGCCTGCCAACGAATCCCGTCAGCAGAGTCCAAGGGACGGGCGCCAAGACCGCAGACGGTGTGAGAACGACCGGCCTATCGCCGATGTAGTCGATCAGTGGAGCGACCAACATGTTCGAGAGCCGAACCATGCGGTCTACGAGGTCGCCGCGCACAGCAGCGCCAAGAGGACCCGGCAGGTGCGTAGCCGCTACGTCGAGATCGGGCAGAAGGCCGCCCAGCATTCCACGGAGGGACCCGCTGTCGCCGAGGTCGACACGCTTCACAGCATCGGCGGTCACCACGAGAGCGACGACGCGCTCCGCTGCGACGACATAAGCCACCAGGGCACACTCGTCGAGGCGCTCTTGCAGGTCGCTCAAGGAGATCGGATCAGCCACCTGACCCGAACCTTTGACCTGCCAAGCGCGCTCCCGAATCTCTTGCCTGAGTTGTGCTTCCCGTTCAGCAGCGACGCCGCCACGCAGCTCGGCAAGCATCTCGGCCAACGCCGGGTCTGACGGCGGGCGCACCGATTGGACCCTTGACGCCAACATCCGAGCACGCTCCGACCATTCGAAGAGCACATCCGCATCGCCTGAGTCGACGGCCAGCTCCAAACCCCGGCGAGCGAGGGTGCGGCCGTGTCCGGCAACGTTGGTCTGCAGGTCCAGGCTTCCGAACGAACTCTGCCACCGATGAAACTCGTCGAGCCCCGCCCGAATCTCGCGGAGCCCAGCCACAGCTCGGTCCGCGGCCACCGCCAGCTCGGCTCTGAGCTCTCGCTCCAGAAGACGGATGTCGATGGGCGCCTCGGGCGGGACCGGGCCGATGACCCTGCCGCTCGCTGGTCTCGTCGGCAGGCCGGCGTTCTCTGCCGAACGGATGCGCGCGAGCCGAGCCTGCAAGCGCACTCGGAGCGCCGGCCAGTTCAGGCCTTGTTCCTCGAGCGGACTGGCCAGCGACTCGCCGTCCTCGCTCGCACCTTGGCCCGCCGTCACGGCCGCCTCGAACGCCACCGCCCGCGCTCGCAACGCCAGTCCCGGCGCTCGCGCCTCCTCGAACCAGCCCAGCGCCGAGCGTGCCACCCGCTCCGCCTCGACCGGATCGGTCGCGACCAGATGAGATGCCAGCACCAACTCAGCCTCTCCCTGCCGCTGCCGCTGGCCCTTCGATCCGTAGGCCTCTGCCGCCTGCCGGAGCATCTCGCCACCCTGCCGCGTCAGCCCCGCCGCCATCAGCACCTCGGCCCGATCCGCGTCACACACTGCCTTCACCAGCGGCCCGGCTGCAGCCTGGAGGTCGTACGACGACTCCATCAGCGCTAGGGCGCCAACCAAGTCGCCGGAGAGGAAGAGCGCGTACGCGCGGTTATGGTCGGCCTTGGCAGCCGAAACGTCCTCTCCCGACTCACGAAGTAGGCAGCTGCGGTCTCGAAGTCCGCCGCGGCGGAAATGGTGGCGTGGCGGTCGAGATGAACAGTGCCGCGGTTAAGGTACGCCCTGGCTAGCTCCAACCGATCGTCGAGCGCATCGATCGACTGGTCGAATGCCTCAAGCGCTTCCTGTGCACGACCAGCGCGCCGGAGCAATGTCGCACGCTGTTGCAGCAGAGCGCCGCGCGTGGCTCGGGCCAGATCCTCAAAGCGCAGTGCTCGATCGCACAACGCAAGGGCGTGATCTAGATTTGAACGGTCGGCCGCGATGTACGCCAACGTTGACTCGACCCGCGCCACCAGGGCCGGGTCCGCGGCCGCCCTCAACGCCTCTTCAAGCAGATCCTTGGCATCATCGAGCCTGCCTGCGTTAACCGCAGACACGCCACGTTGATGCAGCTCGTCAGGGCTGGCCGTCCCCATGTCAGCGCGCTTCTGAGCCTTGTCTCAATGACGTCAGACCCTCCAGGGCTGCCCAAAGCCGCGCAGTGTCCTGCTTCAGGTCACCGGATGGCCCAGCGTCGAGGAGCCGTTGCGCGATACGTCCAGCAAGCAAGGGCGCTGCGAAGGACGTGCCGCTCCAGGTGCCGAAGCCCCCGCCGAAATCATCCGGATCAATCGATGCGCGAGGCCTTCCCTGGAACTCGGTGGCGATGGCCGCTTGGTAGCCCCCCTGGAAGGTCACCGGGAATGTGCTGACCAAGCCCGCTCCCCGGTCGTAGGCACGTACCCACGGCCCTGAGTTGCTGAACAGCGCATCGGTCGTGCCGTTAGGATTCAGGGCTCCGACCGAAACGATCGGAAGCATGTTTGGGCGAAGCTGGACGGGGCTGTTTCCGTCGCTCCACGGAGCGAAGGCTGCTGGAAACAGAGGGCGCGACGTGGCGTCGTTGCCGGCCGAGCAGACGACGAGTGTCCCGTTAGCCGACAGGTCTGCAAGGATGTCATAGAGCGTCCCGTCGAAGAGCTCATCCTCTGGCGTCTCGTGGTAATAACCCATCGACAGCGTCAACACGTCGATGCGCCGACCGTGCGGATCACCCTTCCGATAGAGATGCACCAACTCTGCGATCTGGGCGAGAGCAGTGATCCAGCCCGTTTCCGCGATCGGGCCGTCCGGCGGCACGATCCGCCAAGAGAGGATCTCAGCGTCGGGGCAGGCTTGGTGCACCAGGCCGGCGATGAATGTCCCGTGTCCCGCCAACGGGTCGATCAAGCCATCTAGGGGACCGACCTGATCGGCGTCCAGCTCCGAATTGGGGACGCTAGACGGCCACCCGATCGCCTGGCCGTCGAGTTGCACGTCACGCTCGACGAACTCCAACCACGGGTGTGGGCCACAGCCGGTGTCGAGAACGGCGACGACAGGTCGCTCGTCGATCTCGTCGTCTTTCCGCCTCCAGGGCCCCGCTCCGACGAAGGCAACGGGTTGACGTCCTCCCGTTCCCAGCGGGTCATATCCACTCTCGTTATTGGCCTCGTTATGCGGGTTCGACTCGTTATGCGGGTTCGACTCGTTATGCGGGTTGGACTCGTTGTGGGGATTCGACTCGTTGTGCGGAACTGGCACCAGCACATGTTCGAGGCTCACACCGCGAACGTTCTCGGGACCGTCCGCTCGCAGGTACTGGAGAACCGTCCACGCGTCAGGAGCCTGCGATGCCCGACCCGGCCGCACCGCCAGCCGCACACGTCGGACGCCGAAACGCAACTCCGTCGCACACTCCGGCTCATCCTCGGCGATCGCTCGCCAGCCCAGACCCTTGGCAGCCTTCTCAATCCGCTTGAAGGTGTCTTCGAAGTCGACCGACTTGGATACGAGCAGGACAGCCGAGGAGTAGATGGTCGAGCGGGCAGAGACGCCGTCGACGGCGACCGCGTTGGTCGGGTCGAGCACACGTGCCTCGGTCGATCCGTATGCCACTGACAACCGTGGCTCACGCTTGGAATGCACTGTTACTCCTGGGTCAGATCTCGAACGTGGGGGTGAGGAAGGCTGACGAACCGTCGGCGGGTTCGAAGCGGAGCCGGATGAGGCCGGCGGGCAACGAGGTGAGCTCGAAGCGACCCGAGGCTCCGAGGGTGACGGCGACGATCGGCGTACGGACGTCGTCGGCGCGGACGGCGCGGACAGTCATGGGTGAGCCGGGGACGACCCAGCCGTCGAGGCGGGCGGTGGTGTCGGTGTCGGAGGCGACGCGCACGAGTACGTCGACGCCGGACTGCGCGAAGCGCAGGGTGTAGGCAGAGCGGGCGGAGGCAGGGGCGGCGGAGCGTACTCCGGCCGCCTCGGCACCCGAGGACTCCACCAGGAGCATCAGCTCGAGGTCGAGCCCGAGTCCGGACTCCTCGGCGGCGCCGGCGGCGGCCGCCTGCATCCGGGAGATCAGGCCTCCGGGGACGGGGTCACCAGCAACATAAGCCTGTCGAACCAGCCCCAACAGCTCTTCGCGAGTGGGCTCCTCCGAGCGACCCATCACGACACCCCCTCTTCGCGCAGTGCGTCCCGCAGCTTCCCGAGACAGCGGCCGCGGGTGGGGCCGATGCTGCCGATGGGCATCTGGAGCTCTTCGGCCAGGCCGGCGTAGTCGGGCCGGTCGGAGAAGGCGACCACGCGCAGCAGCCGTCGGCACCGCTCCGGCAACGACTCAACAGCCGCCCAGATGAGCGAGTTGCGGTCGCCCTCGACGACCAGGGACTCCGCCGAGCGCTGTGTCGGGACGCGCGACTCGAGCGCCTCGTCCTCCACAGGTACGTCCCGCCCGGACCGCTTCGCGACCCGCCACGCCTCGCGGCGCGTGGTCAGAGTGAGCCAGGCGCCGACGGCCGCGGTGTCGAGGATCGAGGAGTGCTTGCGTACGAAGGTGAGCCAGGTGGTCTGGACGACGTCCTCGGCCTGCTCCTGGGTGAGCCGGTAGGAGCGCGCGACCTGCCACAGGACCGGGGTCATCGTCGCGACCAGCTCGTCGAGGGCGGCGGAGTCGCCGCTGAGCCAACGGTCGAAGTCGGCCGTGGCCCGGGACCATACGGTCACGGGTGCGTCGGCATGACCGATCCCCCGTGGTACCCGTGTCACAGTCCCCTCCTCGACCGGCGGCCTCCGGATCGGCGGCGAGCCGTTGGGGGGCCAGATGGCGCGCGGGCGCGCCATCGTGGTGGTCATAGTTGCTGTCACGACTATAAGGAGGCCCAGGCCCCAGCCGTGATACATCTGGTCGCAGACAATAGCGTCTCAGCGGCCCTGACTCACTAGGGAGCGGCGCAATTGTCCCCACATTGGGGGCGGTGGGACGCTTACGGACGGTGATCTCGACCGGCTCGACGACCGGGATTCGGCCCTACCGCCTGAGCGGGTAGCCTTCTGCGGGTGAGTCTCACCGTGCGCCCCATCACCGCTGCGGAGCATCTCGCCTTCATCGAGAAGCAACGCAGCGTGAGCTTCCTCCAGACCCCCTCGTGGGCACGGGTCAAGACCGAGTGGCGCTCGGAGTCGATCGGGTGGTTCGACAGCCTCCAGGGTGGTGCCCTCGTCGGCGCCGCGCTGGTGCTGCACCGGCCGGTCCCGAAGCTGGAGCGGTTCACCCTCGCCTACCTGCCGGAAGGCCCGAGCATCGACTGGTCGGGCGATCTCGCTCCGTGGCTGGAGCCCCTGGCGACGTACCTGAAGAAGAACCACGCCTTCGGCATCCGGATCGGCCCGCCGGTCACGACGGCGACCTGGAGCGCGGCGCAGGTCAAGGACGGCATCGCCGACGACACCGTCCAGCGGCTCAACCAGCTCACCCCGACCCACCGCGACGCCACCGGCGCGCGCGTGGTCTCGCAGCTCAGGGCAGCCGGCTGGAAGCTCCAGTCCCCCGAGGACGGCTTCGGCGCGGGACAGCCGCAGTACAACTTCGTCATCCCGCTGGCCCACGAGGACGGCACCCCGAAGACCGAGGACGAGGTCCTCAAGGGGATGAACCAGCTCTGGCGCCGCAACATCAAGAAGGCCGCCAAGATGGGCGTCGAGGTCACCGTCAGCTCGCCCGTCAAGCCGGCCGACGGAGACTTCGAGGGCGACCTGAGCGCGTTCCACGACCTCTACGTCCACACCGCCGAGCGCGACCACTTCACCCCGCGCCGCCGTGACTACTTCAAGACGATGTTCGCGGCGATGTCGGCGGAGGACCCGGAGCGGATCAAGCTCTTCATCGCCCGTCACGAGGGCGACGTGGTGGCGTCCACGATCATGGTCCGCGTCGGGCAGTACGCCTGGTACTCCTACGGTGCCTCCTCGACCGAGAAGCGAGACGTACGTGGCTCAAACGCCCTCCAGTGGGCGATGATCCAGGACGCCATGGCCGCCGGCGCGACCAGCTACGACCTGCGCGGCATCACTCCGACGCTCTCCACCGACGACTCCCACGTGGGGCTGATCCAGTTCAAGGTCGGCACCGGTGGCCAGGCGGTGGAGTACGCCGGGGAGTGGGACCTGCCGCTGAACAAGCCGATCTACACGGCCTTCGATGTCTACATGAAGAGGCGCTGATCTCCGTATGCCGCTGAAACTGACCGTTGACGCCGATCGCTGGCGCAAGCACGTCCAGACCTTCGCCGAGGCGACCCCTGGCCTGGTCCCGGTGGCGAAGGGCAACGGCTACGGCCTCACCCTGCGCAAGCTCGCCCACCAGACCGAGTGGCTCAACAGCCTCGGCACCGGCGTCGACACGCTCGCGGTGGGCACCTACAACGAGGTGTGGGAGGTAGCGACCCGGTTCAGCGGATCGATCTACGTCCTCACCCCGTGGCGGCCCTACTCGCCCGAGATCAACCCGGAGATCGCCGACCGGATCATCCACACGATCAGCCGCCCCGAGGACCTGCCGCTGCTCCTTGAGCGCCAGCCCGGCGCGCGGGTCATCCTCGAGCTGGTCACCTCGATGCGCCGCCACGGGATGACCCCGAGCGATCTGTGGCCGACCGCCGCCGTCGCCCGCGAGCACGCCCGCTTCGAGGGCATTACCATGCACTTCGGCCTCGACGGCGGTTCGCTGGCCGAGGTACGCGCCCAGATGGACGCCGTCGTCGGCGCCGAGGCGAAGACGGTGTGGGTCTCGCACCTGAGCGCCAACGAGCTGGCCCAGCTTCGCGCCGCCTACGGCGACATCACCTTCCGGCCCCGCGTCGGCACCGCGCTCTGGCTCGGTGACCGCGGCGCGCTCACCGTGACCGCCACCGTCGAGGACGTACACCCGCTCGAGCGGGGCTACTCCTACGGCTACCGCGGTCGCACCGCGATGCGCGCCGGTCACCTGGTCGTCGCCTCCGGCGGCACCGCCCACGGGATCGGGCTCGAGGCGCCGCTGGGCGACACCCATCTGCGCTCCCGTGCCCTCGCGGTCGCACGTGGTGGGCTCGACGCCATGGGGCAGTCGCGCTCGCCGTACACGCTCGATGGCAAGGCGCTCTGGTTCTCCGAGCCGCCACACATGCAGGAGTCGATGCTCACGCTTCCCGCGGGCGCGCGCGTGCCCGAGGTCGGCGAGGAGCTCGAGGTGCGGGTGCGTTACACCGCGACCTCGTTCGACGAGATCATCCTGGATTCCTGAGCCTCGGCCTCCACGGTCGCCTCGGTCCACCGGACCGGGTCGCGCCACGGCTCGTAGATCTCCCGGACCACGACGACGATCAGATAGATCTCGGCGGCTACCCGGGCGATGATCGCGAACCAGTACACCGGCTGGTCACCGCCGCTGCCGGCCAGCAGATCCGCGAGATACCACCAGACCGCGACGAAGTAGAAGAGCTCACCGGCCTGCCAGATCAGCTGGTCACGCCAGCGCGGCACGGCGAGGACGGCCAGCGGCAGCAGCCACAGGACGTACTGCGGTGAATACACCTTGTTGACCAGCAGGAACCCGGCGACGATCAGGAAGCCGAGCTGCGCCAGCCGCGGTGTCTCCCGGGCCGTCAGACCGATGATGAGTACGCCGCTGCACCAGGCGATGAAGAAGGCCCAGGAGACGAGGTTGACCGTGTGCGCCGAGATCGCCGCGTCGCTGGTCTGCTGGAACACGAGCCACAGCGAGCCGAGGTCGGGACCGCGCTCGGAGTTGAAGCTCCAGAAGACCTTCCACTCCTCGAGCCCGGTGGCCATCGCGGGGAGGTTGGCGAGCACCCAGGCGAGGACCGTCGCCAGGGCGGCGACCGCCAGGTCGTAGTAGCGGCGGCGCCGGATGCAGATCACCACTAGTCCGCCGAGCAGGAAGAGCGGATAGAGCTTGGTCGCGCAGCCGAGCCCGATCAGGATGCCCGTCAGCAGCGGCCGATCGCGCGACCACGCCCACAGCGCACCGGCGACGAAGACCACCGCCAGCATGTCCCAGTTGATGATCCCCGTCGCCGCCAGCACCGGGGCGAGCGCGAAGGCGGCCGCGTCCCAGGGCCGTCGGCGATGCGTACGCGCCAGGAACCAGGCGGAGAGCAGCGCCGCGACCGCGAAGCCGATCACATTGACGATGATGAAGACCCGGATCTCATGGTGCATGCCGGGCAGACCCCAGAAGCTCGAGGTCTCAACGAGATGGCGCTCGTCCTCGTCGGGGGTGTCGGTCAGCCAGTCGGTGACGTGGGACGTCGCCCAGGCGTAGTAGGAGATGCCGACCGGATACTCCATCACCTGCTGGTAGCGCGCCCGGACCTCAGGATCGGCGGAGTAGGGCCACTCGTGCTCGGCCAGGCCGCGGTCGACGTAGAGGTAGGGCAGGTCGGAGTAGCAGAAGTGGGTGTATCTGGTGTCGCCGTTGGTCCAGGTGGCGTTGTAGCAGGTCTGCTTGGAGACCATCCCGATCGCGAAGGTGAGCGCGGTCAGGAGCAGCACCAGGCCGACCGCGCTGAACCAGCGCCGTCGGCCGTGTGCGAGCCCGCCGAGAGGACCGCCCACCGCGGTGGAGGCGGTCCTGACGACCGGATCCTCCGCCGCCGGGGCGGTCACTGGACCATCTGTCACTGAGTAGTGCCCTCTTCGGTGCCTGAGCCATTGCCTCCGCCATTATTGCCGTCGGCGGGCGGCGAGGACGACTCACAGTCGCCGAACCAGTCACATGCTGTCTCGGTGACCTCCGGTTCGGTCGACTCCGACTCGTCGGGGGTCGTGCCCTCGCCGGGCAAGCCGTCGGTTGCGCCGTCCGAGGGACTCTGGCTCTCCTCCGGCTCCTCGATCGGGATGCAGAGACCCTTGCGCTCGTCCTTCCTGGAGCAGTCCTCAGACGGCGTCGGAGTCGGCTTCGGGGTGGCGATCAGCGACGGGTCGTGACCGTCCTCCGGGGCCTCGCCGTCCATCCATGCGGGCTCGGGGAACTCCTCGAGATCCATGTCATCGGTCAGTTCGCCCATGATGGCTGCCCAAGTCTCGGCCGGGTAGCTGGCGCCATAGTAGGAGTCGAGCCAACCGTCCAACCGGCCGTTGCCGGTGCCGCGGACGTACATCACAGCGGTGGAGAGCTGCGGCGTGTAACCGGCGAACCATGCCGAGGAGACGTACGACTCGTCGCCAGAACCCATGGTTGCAGTACCAGTCTTACCGGCAGCCGGCTGGGCGATGACGCCTGCCGACTGGCCGGTGCCGTCCTTGACCACTTGCTGGAGAGCGTAGGACGTGTCGTCGGCGGCATCCTCGGACATCGCCCGCTCTTCGCCGTCGCGTTGGTTCCACTCGTATTTGACGTTGCCCTCCGCGTCGACGACCTTCGAGACGATGTGCACCGTGTTTCGCACGCCTCCGTTGGCGATGGTCGCGAAGGAGTTGGCCATGTTGATCGGGCTGACCTGCGCCTTACCGAGCGTGACAAGGTAGTCGGTCGGATCCATGTCGGGTGAGAACGCCGGCATCGAGCGGTAATCCGCAGGTGCGTCCTTCGCCGATTGCTCCATCGGCGGGATGCCCGCCTTGACGGCCTGCTCCCAGACGTCGCGGTGGTTGTTGGGCAAGGCCTGCGACATCTCGACAAAGGAGGTGTTAATCGACTCCTCCATGGCCTTGATCCCGGTCACGTACTTTCCATACGAGTGACCGGTCGGGTCGGCATCAGACTGACCAGAGTTTCGGACGACCAGGTCGGTCCCGGGAATCTCCATACCGCCCTCGCCGGTCCAGGTGTCCTTCAACGAGTAGCCCGCGTCGAGCGCGGCCGCCAAAGTGAACGGCTTCATCGTCGAGCCCGCCATGCCACCGTTCGCCGCCCAGTTGATCTGGGACTGAAGGTAGTCCTGGCCACCGTAGAAGCCCTTCAAGGCTCCAGTCTTCACATCAACGGTCGCGGCCCCAACGTGAAGGGCGTTCTTCTCGTTCTTCTCGTTGTACGCCTTCTTGTCCTCCGGACGTACGTCGTTGACAGCGTCCTCCGCCGTCTTCATCGCCTTCGCGCTGAGCGTGGTGGTGACCTTCAGCCCCTTGCTGTCGATCTCCTCCTCGGTGAAGAGGGGCTCGCCGTTCTCGTTCTTGAGGGACTTCAGCTCGTTCTTCACCAGAGTGAGCGCGTGACCCTTCTGGCCACCGAGACGGCTGTCGGCCTTCGGCTTGGGGAACTTGGGCAGGGCAGCCTTCGACTTCTCGAGAGTGGCCTCGTCGTAGTCGCTGAGCGCCTTGCCCTGGGCCTTGAGCTCGGCCATGCCGTTGAGGACGTACTGATAGCGGCCGAGCAGCTCGGTGCCGCCGGCGTCGGCGCCGGACTTCTCCGGGTCGAACCCGTTCGGGTTGTTGAGGATCGCGGTGAGGGCCGCGGCCTCCTTGATGTCGAGGTCCTGGGCCGACTTGCGGAAGTAGGTCTTCGCCGCGGCCTGGACGCCGTAGGCGCCGCGGCCGAAGTAGACGGTGTTGAGGTAGCCGGTGAGGATCTGGTCCTTCGACTTCTGCCGGCTGATCTTCAGCGAGATGACCGCTTCCTTGACTTTGCGGGAGTAGGTGCGCTCCTGGGTCAGGTAGAGGTTCTTGACGTACTGCTGGGTGATCGTCGAGGCGCCGCCCTGGCTGCCGGTGGTGGCGTTGGAGAAGAGCGTGCGCGCGATGCCCTTGAGGTCGATGCCGTTGTTCTCGTAGAAGCTGCGGTCCTCGGCTGCCACGGCCGCGTCCTTCACGAGCGCCGGCATCTCGTCCTCGCTCAGCGCGTCACGGTTCTGGTCGCCCGCCTGGAAGCGGCCGACTTCCTTCTTGCCGCCGGCGTAGTAGACGAAGCTCGACTCGGCCTCGAACGCCGCGTTGGCGCTGGGGATCGAGATCATGTTGTAGGAGATGATCACCGCGCCGCTGCCGATCAGCGCCATCACCAGCGCGCAGATCGCCGCGATCTTGCCGATCCGGGCCGCCAGGGCCTTCTTGTCGAGCCCCTCGTCATCGAAGCGGCCGTTCGGCGCGCCGGCTACGGAATTGGGGTCACGCGGCCCGCGACCGCCGCCGCCACGCTCGGGACGCGCGGGCCGCTGACCGAGACGGTCGACCGGCGGCTCGCCGGGACGACGGGGTCCCGGCGGATAGGGCTGCCGCTGACCGGGGCGGGGAGCGCCGGGAGGCATCGGCCGCTGGCCGCGGGGCTGGGGGCGACCGCCTGAGGACGGCCCTTGCGGAGAACCCTGCGGACCGCCCTGGGGACGGCGCGGTGCCGGCGGACGACCGCCCGGACCACCCTGCGGAGGGCGCGGTCCGCCCTGGGGTCGTCCTTGCTGCCCGCCGGGGTTGGACCTGCGGGGACTGGCGCTACGAGGGCTGGGCCTTTGAGAAAAGCCGCCGGATGGGTCGCTCACGGGTGTTGCACTGCTCCTGTGACTGCCCGGCACGTGACCGGACGGGCTGACACTGACAATCCCCCGACGTCGCTGAATCCCCCCGAGGGAATCCCATCAACCTGACGCGCGACGCTTGCCGAACCTTGCCCGGGTGGATCCTCAGGTAGGTGAACGGCAGCCATCAGCGTACGCAATCGACGCTAGCGCTCCCGCATCCACGCCCAGCGCGCCTCAAGTCACCCGACGTCAACAGTTCGGTGACGGTTGCATCGAAGTGGTCTCTTCAGACGTATTCAGACAAGACTTAGGTCTCTATTTGCCATTGCGGATATATCGGTACGATAGGTCGTATGGCACGTCGCGCAGAGACGATCGAGTTGGCAGTCCTTGGGCTGCTGCACGAGTCGCCTATGCATGGCTACGAGCTGCGCAAGCGGCTCAACCTGATGCTGGGCTGGGGGCGAGTGCTGTCGTACGGCTCGCTCTACCCGGCTCTGAAGAAGATGCTGCGCAAGCACCTCATCGAAGAGGAGGCGCAGTCCGTCACGCCGGTGACCCGGCGGCCGCGGATCGTCTACCAGCTGACGCCTGCCGGAGAGCGTGAGTTCACCCAGCTCATGTCCGAGGTCGGTCCGATGGCTTGGGAGGACGACAACTTCGACATCAGGTTCGCGTTCTTCGGTCGCACCGACATGGAGATCAGGCTTCGCGTCCTCGAAGGACGTCGCAGCCGGCTCCAGGAGCGGCTCGACCGGGTGCAACGCGAGCTTGCCATGACCCAGAAAGAGGTCGACTCCTACGCCCGCGAGCTTCAGCGTCACGGCGTCGAGTCGGTCGAGCGGGAGGTCCGATGGCTCTCCTCTCTGATCGACGCCGAACGCAACCCCAGGCCTGCGAACGATGAGCAGGCGGCGGGTCGGGGGGATCTGGGGGATGACGATGGCGTACGCGACGAAGCGGACGTCTCGCGCACAGCGCAGAGCAGCCAAGAGAACGAGTGATGACCTCCTGGCCGGTGACGGTCAGGAGTATTGGAAGGAGCCCCGATGGGTTCGGTTCGTGTAGCAATCGCGGGAGTCGGCAACTGCGCCAGCTCCCTGGTCCAGGGTGTGGAGTACTACAGGGACGCCGACCCGGCGGCCAGCGTCCCGGGCCTCATGCACGTCACATTCGGCGACTACCACGTCTCTGACGTCGAGTTCGTCGCTGCCTTCGACGTCGACGACAAGAAGGTCGGCAAGGACCTCTCCGAGGCGATCAACGCCTCCGAGAACAACACCATCAAGATCGCCGACGTCCCGTTCAAGGGCGTCGAGGTCCAGCGTGGTCCCACGCTCGACGGTCTGGGCAAGTACTACCGCCAGACCATCTCCGAGTCGGGACTCGACCCGGTGGACGTGGTATCGGTCCTTCGCGAGAAGGAGGTCGACGTCCTCGTCTCCTACCTTCCGGTCGGCTCGGAGGAGGCGGACAAGTTCTACGCGCAGTGCGCGATCGACGCGGGCGTCGCCTTCGTCAACGCGCTGCCGGTCTTCATCGCCTCCGACCCCGAGTGGGCCGCGAAGTTCGAGGCCGCCGGCGTCCCGATCGTCGGTGACGACATCAAGTCGCAGGTCGGTGCCACCATCACCCACCGCGTCATGGCCAAGCTGTTCGAGGACCGCGGCGTCGCGCTTGACCGTACGTACCAGCTCAACGTCGGCGGCAACATGGACTTCAAGAACATGCTCGAGCGCGAGCGCCTGGAGTCCAAGAAGGTCTCCAAGACCCAGGCCGTGACGTCGAACCTGACCGGCGAGCTGGCCGACAAGATCGACAGCCGGAACGTGCACATCGGCCCGTCCGACTACGTGCAGTGGCTCGATGATCGCAAGTGGGCGTACGTCCGGCTCGAGGGTCGTGCGTTCGGTGATGTCCCGCTCAACCTTGAGTACAAGCTCGAGGTCTGGGACTCCCCCAACTCCGCGGGCATCATCATCGACGCCGTCCGTGCGGCGAAGATCGCCAAGGACCGCGGCATCGGCGGCCCGATCATCCCGGCCTCGGCCTACCTCATGAAGAGCCCGCCGGTTCAGATCGAGGACACCGAGGGTCGCGTTCAGCTGGAGGCGTTCATCCGCGGCGAGTGACCCTCTGCTGTTGAGCTGCCCCGGGTGCCTGGCACCCGGGGCAGTCGCATTTCCGTCGCAGGTTCAGAAGCGGATCGCGTCGATGATCTTGACCCGCGCGGCGATCATCGCCGGGAGGATGCCCGCGATCGCGCCGACCGCGAGGGCGACGGCGAGGCCCAGGAACGCCGCCGAGAGCGGGAAGGGCGGGATGTCGTCGATGCCCTGGAGGACGTACTTCTCCACCAGCGGGTTCTTGACCGCGGCCACGGCCAGGAGCACGCCGACCACGCCCGCCACGACGGTGGCCACGACGCTCTCCATCAGCACTGAGAAGAACACCCGCCCCGTGGTCGCCCCGAAGCTGCGCCGGATCCCGATCTCCCGGATTCGCTGCTGGATGGTGACCAGCGCGATGTTGAGGAGGCTCAGGGCGCCGAGCAGCAGGATGATCCCGGCGATCCCGATGATCACCCACTTGATCGGGCCGATCGGGTCCTCACCGCCCCACGCCATGTAGTCGTCGCGCTGGGCATCGACCTGGAGGCCCGGCAGTTCGGCGCGCATCGCCATGCCGATCTCGCCGGCGAGCTCGTTGGCGCCGTCGATCGGCACCCACATCTCGTAGCTGGCGTCCGTGGGGGCTCCGGTCTGCCAGTGCTCCAGCGAGTCGGCCAGCATGAACGCGCGCGGTGATCCGTAGCCCCGCAGGCTCGTCACGCCGATGATCGTGGCGGTCACCGACATCCCCTGGCCCTTCAGGTCCACGGAGGTCGGCAGCTGCGTGCCCCGGAGACCGAGCTTCTTCAGGAAGGTCTCGTCGACCACCAGCGCCGGGGAGAGGCGCTCCTCGTCAGAAGCCTGCAGCCAGCGGCCCTGCGGCACCACGACCCGGTGGATGGCTGCGTACGCAGGGTCGACCCCCATCAGCTCGACCCGCTTGCTGGTGCTCGCGGTGGTCGCCTTGATGTCGTAGGCGGAGATCCTCGCCGACGCGTACTTCACGTCGAACCGCTCCGCGACCGTCTGGAACGCCGGCCGGACCCGCTCGACGGAGAGCGGCATGCCGCTGCGCTCGTCGTAGGCCATGACCGAGATGTGCGCCGGCCGCCCGTCGATCTCGTAGGACTCGGTGAACATCTGCTTCGCGATCTGCCCGGCCGCGACGGTCGCGGTGATCGAGGCGACGGCCACCGCCACGCCCACCAGCGACAACAGCACCCGGAGCCGGTGGATGCGCAGCTCCTGCCACGCCTCGACGGTCGAGGCGGCCAGGCCGGTGACGAGACGCGCCAGGTTGCTTCTCATGCCGCTGCCTCCTCGGTCAGCGGGTGCAGCCGTCCCTCGGCGAGCCGGAACCGCCGCCGGGCCAGGGCGGCGACGTTCTGGTCGTGGGTGATCGTGATCAGCGCCGCGCCGGAGTCGTACGTCGCCTGGTCGAGCAGCTTCATCACCATCGCGCCGGTCTCGACGTCGAGCGCCCCGGTCGGCTCGTCGGCCAGCACCACCGACGGCGTCCGGACCAGGGCGCGGGCGATGGCGATGCGCTGCTGCTCGCCGCCGGAGAGGAACTGCGGCATCGCGTCGAGCCGGTCGCCGAGACCGACCTTGTCGAGCATCGTCGCCGCGATCCGGCGCCGCTGCCAGAACTCCTTGCCCGAGGCGTACAGGAGCGGGGCCATCACGTTCTCCAGGGCCGTACGCCCCGGCAGCAGGTTGAACTGCTGGAAGACGAACCCGACGTCGCGGCCGCGGATCCGGGCGGCCTGGTGGTTGCTGATGTCGGTGACGTTGCGGCCTGCCCATTCCAGGGTGCCGCCGGTGGGCCGGTCGAGCAGGCCGAGGAGGTTCAGCAGTGTCGACTTGCCGGTGCCGGACCGGCCGACGATGCCGACATGGTCACCGCGGCTTACGTCTAGGTCGACGGCGGTCAGGATGTGCAGGTCCTCGCCGTCGGGCAGCTCGACCGTGCGGGCGACGCCGGTGAGCCTCAGCAGCTCCTCCGCGCTCACATCTCCCCCGCCGGCATTTCCTCGATCATCTCGTCGCCCATCCCACCGGACGTCTCCTTCGAGCCCGGGACGTACCGCAGGACCGAGTCGCCGGCCTTCAGCCCGCTGGTGACCTCGACGAGCTTGCCGTCGGTGACCCCGAGCTTGACCGGCTGCTCGGCCGGGGTTCCGTCCTCACCGACGACCCAGACGGTGCCGTCGCCGACCAGGCCGGTGACCGCCGCGACGGGGATGGTGACGACGTCGCCCTCGCTCTTGCCCGCGTCGATGGCCATGGTCATTGTCAGACCGTCGAAGACGGTCACCTTCTCCGGCACCAGGCAGCTGATCCGGGCCCCCGCTCCCGAGTCGCCCTCGGCCCCCGGCTCCCCTTCCATCATCTCGCCCTCGGGCGCGTCGTCGGTGATCGTCTCGGTCGCCGCGTCGCCGATGCTCAGGTCGGTGCAGGTGAACGGCTTCGGACCGCTCTCGATGGTCACCGTCGCCCGATCGGGGTTGGCGGCCAGCCGGTAGCGGTCCAGCGGCGAGATCGCCCCGACCGCGTGGAAGGTCGTGGGACGGATCGAGACGACGACCCCGTCCTCGGTCACCTCGCCCATCAGGTCGGCGGCGTAGTTGCCGACGATGCCGGTGGCCGGCGCGACGACGGTGTACCAGTGATAGACCGGCTTGGGCGTCGGCGGCTCGACCGGTGCGTCGTCGCGGTCGCCGTCGCCGGTGGCGTCATCGACGTTTCCGGGTTCCTCTTCGACCGGCTCTTCGACCGGCTCGGCCTCGGCAGGCTCCTCCTCCGCGCGCACCTGGAAGAGTTTGTCGCCCTTCTTCACCTTGGTGCCGGTCTCAGCGAACTTGTGCGCGAGCACCCCGGTGACCGAACTGGTGGCGGAGACCGGCTTGTCGATCACGATCGTCCCGTCGACCGTGAGCGCGTTGGAGATGGTGCCCTTCTCGGCGACGACCTCCTCCGCAGGGATCTTCCCGGTCGGCGTCAGCGGCGCCCCGTCGGCATCCTGCGTCGACCCGGTGAAGGCCAGCTTGAAGAGGCTGATCGCGATGGCCAGGCCGATCACGACCCAGAACGACTTGAAAAGTACGCGGCGCACCGCCGTCTTCGACATGAGCGGACTGTAGCCCCGCCCCATGGGTCGCGACCGCCGAATTTCCACCGGGTTTGTCAACACTCCATCCACGTACGTCTCGAACACGTGTTTGATCCCCTAGACTCCGGGACCCGAACGATCGACCGCCTCAGGCCCGGGAGACCCCCACGATGCGTCCCGACAACGACACGAACCGCGAACGGACGACCCCGACCGGCAGGAGTTCGGCAGGAGGGGGCCGCGGCCTCATCCTCTTCGGCGCCGTCTCGGTCGCGCTGATCTCGACGGCCGCCGCGTACGTCGCCATGGTCGGTTTCGGGCGGGACGTGCTCGCCATGGGCGCGATCAACGCCTACGCCTTCGCCGGCGTCTTCGAGCTCTCGCTGGTGACCGTGGCGCTGATGGCCCGCGAGGCGGCCCAGCAGGACCGGCCGGCGCAGACCCTGCTGACCCTGACCTGGCTGCTCTCTGCCGCGTCCGGGTTCTTCGCCGGCTGGCACGAGATCCACCTCGGTCACGCCGCCACCGCCGCCGCGTTCCGGTTCATCGTGCCGCTCCTGGCCGCCCTGATGTGGCACCTGGCGCTCGTCGGTGACCGCCACCTCGCCATGGAACGCTCCTGGTCCGACCTGCGGATGGGAGCCCGGATGCACTCCCTCCTGGCCACCCGCGTCGAGTGGCGCCGGGCCCGCGACACGGCGGTGCGGAAGCGTACGGCCTCCTCCCGCCGGAAGCTGGAGCGTGCGCAGAAGCGCTACTGGCGCGCCGAGGCAGTGGCGCTGCGGTCGGTCGCGCCGGGCGCGATGCGCGACCAGATCACCCAGTGGGTCGACGCCTTCGCCGCGGTCGCCGAGGGCACCCGCCAGGCCGACCGGCTGCCGATCACTCTGCCCGACGTCCACGAGGCGCTCAGCGTGCCGGTCATCGAGCGGGTCTCTGCCCAGCAGATCACCGACCAGATCACCGAGCAGAACGACGAGCCGGTGCCGAACGACCTCGCCGACATTCCCCGTGAGGTGCAGCCGCCGCGCGAGATCCGGACCCGCGAGATGGCGTCAGCCCTCGCCACCACCGATACGCGTCCCCGAGTCTCGAGCCGGGTGACCGATGCCGCCCGCACCGCCGCCGAGGTCGCCCCGGGCGCTGGGATGACCCCGGAGTTCAGCAACAGCCGCACCGCCACCAAGCCCGCTGAGGCCGACGGCACCCTCCTCGACCGGATCCCGTTCCCGGAGAACATCCCCGACCCCGAGCCGGCGATGGACTACCCCGACATCTTCCCCGACGAGATCGCAGAGCTGCTGGCGAATCTCCCCGACGACAAGGCTGAGGCCTCTCGGGTCCTTGTCGGCGCCGGCGCCCGGGTCCCCGATGTGGCCGCGCAGCTCGGCGTCTCGACCAGCAGCGTCTACCGCTGGACCCGGGCAAACGCCTGACGCTTCGGCGGACCGGAGCGACGCCTCGGCGTGGGAGGGTCAGCCCTCGAGGTCGGCCTTGAGCTTGGCGAGCGTCGTGGCCATGCCCGTACGCAGCTCCTCGGTGAACTTCTCCTGGCCGCCGAGCACGGCATTCGTCAGCGAGCGGGAGAGCGCGGAGATGCCGTCCGGGGTCTCGCGGCGGTGAGTGACCAGCGACCCCTCGGGGGTCTCGTCGATCTGGAAGGACCAGATCGTCGTGTTCTCGGCGACCCGGAACGCGAAGTCGGAGTGGGGCGTGAAGCGTACGACCTTCGCGTTGGTCGGCCAGTACTTCCAGCCCTGGCGGTTGATGTTGAAGAAGCGGGTGCCCTCCCTGACCTGCCCGAACACCACGGTCTTCACCACCTGCGGGCTCCATGAAGCCATCCGCGGCAGGTCCGTGACCGCGGCCCACACCTGAGCCGGCGTCGCGTTGATGGCGGTCGTTGCCTCGAGATCTGTGATCGTCGTCATACGCGGAACCGTACCGTCAGTATGGCTCGATGGACAGTAGGCGACCAGATGTCAACCGGGCCGGAACCGTTCGGTCAGGGGATGTTCCGTCGGCGTTCGATCGAGTACGCGACATCGCGTCCGGTACCGCCGTCGCCGTAGTCGCGGCCGGTGCCGCCATACAGACGGTCGTCGCTCCCGTTGCCGTAGAGCCTGTCGGCGCCGCCGGCGCCGTACAGATAGTCGGCACCCCCGCCACCCTGGATCACGTTCGCGGCGCCGCCACCGGTCAACCGGTCGGCGTACGCACCGCCAGTGACGTTCTCGATCGCGGACATCCTGTCCGAGCCGGCCCCGCCGGATGCCGAAGTCATGGTCGCCGTGACACGCCCGGTCGCAGTGGTGAAGCTTGCTCTGTCAGTACCCGACCCGCCATCCACCGTGTCGTTGCCCGAGTCGCCGCGCAGGACATCGCTTCCGCTACCGCCGATCAACCTGTCGTTGCCCCCGGCACCGACCAGCGTGTCGTTGCCACCGCCGCCGACGATCGCGTTGGCAGCGCCGTTGCCCGTCAGATTGTCCGCGTACCCGCCACCGGTGATGTTCTCGACGCCTGCCACCGTGTCGCTGCCGACGCCGGCGCCAGTGGCGCGGCTCATCGAAGCCGTGACGCGGCCCGTCGCATAGTCGTAGAAGGCAGTATCGGTTCCGCTGCCGCCGTCGACCGCGTCGTTGTCGGCGTTGCCACGAAGGTTGTCGTTGCCCGTCCCACCGAGAACCCGATCGCTACCGGTGCTGCCGTAGAGAGTGTCGTTGCCCTCGCCGCCGGAGACGACGTCATGGCCGCCCCCGCCGTTGATGGTGTCGTGGCCACCACCGCCGCTGAGCGTGTTGGCCCCACTGGTGCCGGTGATGGTGTCTCCATACGGCGAACCCGTCACGTTCTCGCAGGCGTAGACCCGATCCCTTCCGGCACCACCGGAGACGTTGGTCCCATAGTGCGGGTCCGCCGTGGTGAACCTGATCGCCGATCCAGCAGTGGCGAAAGAGACCGTGTCTGTCCCCGAGTCACAGGTCAAGCCCTCATCCCCAGGTCCACTGACGACGGTGTCGTTGCCGGCACCCGCCGTGATCCAGTTCGACCCCGAGCCACCGGAAATGAGGTCATCACCGTCGCGCCCGTCCAGCCGGTTCGCCGCACTGTCACCGCTCAAGCTGTCCCGATGACGGCTGCCCGTCAGGTTCTCGATCTGTGCCAAGGTGTCACTCCCGCCACCGCCAGTTGCGTTGGCCATCGTGGCGGTGACGCCCGCAGGTGCCGCCTCGTACGTCACGGTGTCAACGCCACCGCCGCCACGGATCACGTCGTTGCCGAGACCGCCGTCGATCGTGTTGTCCGCGTCGTCGCCACCGAGGACGTCGTCGAACCGGGTGCCGACCAGCCTGAGCCCTGAGACCGTTGGCATGGGGATCGTCTTCGTCGGCGTGGTGAGCGCCGGGTCGTCGAGGGCGTACGTCGCAGGCTCGTTCAATGCATCGAGTGTCAGGATTCCGTCCTTGTAGCTTCCCCGATCGCCCACCGCACAGTCTGGGGCCACCGTGTCATCGATGATGAACACGTCATTCTCGCCGCCTTGGATTCTGCACAGACGCCCCGGGTGGATGACATCGTTGCCACCAGATCCCCAGGCCAACACTCCGGGGGCGACAGTGAACGAGTCCCCGCTGCTGAAGGTCCCGTCGATGCCATTGATGGTGACTGCAGACGTTGCCCCAGAGATGATCCTGGCTGTTGGATCCACAAACGTGTCCGCGGCAGGGCCACCGTTCAGCCAGTCGTTTCCGGGACCACCGTCGAGAACCGCGGGCTCAGGTCCGGCATAAAGACTGTCGGCCGCTGAGGATCCGACGAGGTTCTCGATGTCGCTGACGTTCAGGTGCCCCACGCCCGCGTCATAGCGCACCACCTCCGAACTCGGCTGAGCAGTCAACGATACCGAGTGCTCGACACGGCTGAAGTCCAGAGTGTCGGTACCCGCGCCACCCATGTACGAGTCGTTGTTGATCTCCATCTCCACGCCCATGCCGCTGCCGTAGAGCACGTCGTCACCGCCACCGCCACCGAGATACTCGCTGCGTCCATCGCGCCCGGACAGCCGGTCGTTCTGAGGGCTCCCACTCACCTGGTGGAGAGCACACGGGACGCTGTCCATCCCAGCGCCGGTGTCCTGACGGGTCGCTGGAGACTCGATCTGGGCACCACAAAGGCTGGTGTCGACGGTCACGCCGACCGGCACGTCGGAGTAGAGCAATCGTCCGGTAACAGTCCCCTCGGCGACGATGATGTCATCGTCGCCCATCCCCGGAAAGTAGTAGTCCTGACCACCGTTGCCCCGGAACACGTCGTTGCCGTCGCCGCCGCGCATGTAGTCGGTGCCGCCCGCCCCGATGATCAGGTCGTCTCCACCCTCGCCGTAGACCTGGTCGATGTCACCCACGCCGCTGCCGCCGCCCAGTCCACAGATCACGTCATGCCCGCCCAGAGCGTGGATGACGTCCACGCCTGACGTACCGAGGATGACGTCGTCGCCTTCGGTCGCCACCGCACCCTCGCGGTTGAGGTCGACGGTCACCGGTTGTCCGGCACACGTCGTCGGGAGGGGTTCGTCGGCGCTCGCCGGAGCTATCGACGCCGTTCCGGCGGCAAGAGCAGCAAGTGGCAGGAGCGAAGCGAGCGTGGACAGTCGAGCACGAGACACCGGGCCTCCAGATCGGGGATCAACGAGAACAGCACGCGATCTGGGGACCCACGACGGCGTGACAGCTCAAGATAGGGGTCGGATACCCATCCGGACATAGTCCGATCGGGTCATTCCGAACGCTCGGACCACCAGTCCAGGAGCCGCTTGGCGGCCTCGTCCTCGGAGAGGATTCCCTCGTCGAGGCGCAGGTCCATGAGGAACTTGTACGCAGCCCCGACATCGCGCCCGGGAGGGATGTCGAGGAGCGACATGATCTGGTTGCCGTCGAGCGCGGGGCGGAGGGCGGCGAGCTCCTCCTCCTCGGAGATCCGCTCGATGCGGGCCTCGAGGGCGTCGTAGGTGCGGGCGAGGCGGTCGGCCTTGCGGCGGTTGCGAGTGGTGCAGTCGGCGCGGGTGAGCACGTGGAGCCGCTGGAGCTGGTCGCCGGCATCCCTCACATAACGACGTACCGCGGAGTCGGTCCACTCACCGTCGCCGTAGCCGTGGAAGCGCAAGTGGAGCTCGACGAGCGAGGAGACCGCCTCGATCTCGTCGTTGGAGAAGCGCAGCGCCTTCATCCGCTTGCGGGTCATCTTGGCGCCGACGACGTCGTGGTGGTGGAACGAGACGGTGCCGTCGTCATGGAACTTCCGGGTGCGCGGCTTGCCGACGTCGTGCATCAGCGCCGCGAACCGGGACACGAAGTCGGGCCCGCCACCGAGGCGCGCCTCCTGGTCGATCGACTGCTCGAGCACGGTCAGAGTGTGCTCGTAGACGTCCTTGTGGCGGTTGTGCTCGTCCCGCTCCATCCGCAGCGCGGTCAGCTCGGGCAGCACCAGCTCGGCCAGCCCGGTCTCGACCAGCAGCGAGAGGCCGCGTCGCGGGTAGGGCGCGCAGATCAGCTTCACCAGCTCGTCGCGGACCCGCTCGGCGGAGATGATCGAGATCCGCGACGCCATGTCCTTCATCGCAGCGACGACCTCGGGGGCGACCGTGAAACCGAGCTGGGCGGCGAACCGCGCCGCCCGCATCATCCGCAGCGGGTCGTCGGAGAACGACGCCTCCGGCGTCCCCGGCGTACGCAGCACCCGGGTCGCCAGGTCGACGACACCGCCGTAGAGGTCGACGACCTCACGGCCGGGAAGCCGCACCGCCATCGCGTTGACGGTGAAGTCGCGGCGTACGAGATCGTCGGCCAGCGATGTCCCGTAGGCCACCGAAGGCTTGCGGGAGTCGGACTCGTAGGCCTCGGAGCGGTAAGTGGTGACCTCGACCTGCCACGGGCCCTTGCGGGTGCCGATGGTGCCGAAGTCGCGGCCCATGTCCCACAGCGCCTCACCCCACGTACGCAGGATCTTCTCGGTCTCCTCGGGGCGGGCCGAGGTGGTGAAGTCGAGGTCGTTGTGCGGACGTCCGAGCATCGCGTCGCGGACGGGGCCGCCGACCAGCGCCAGCTCGAACCCCGAGCGAGCGAAGACCTCACCTAGGGAGTCGATGACAGGTGCGATACGGTCCAGTTCAGCAGTCACCGATCGCTGAACATCGGCGACGCTGATCGGGGGAAGCTGGCTGTCGGACACAACGCCGCAGTCTACGAGGACCGCACCCCCTGAAAGATATTCTCGAAGTCATGCCAGTCCGCCAGCATCAGGCGAGGCCGCCACGGCCACGTGGGCGAGTCACCGCCGCACTCGTCCTGGTGCTGCTGGCACCCCTTCTGCTGATGCTCTCCGCGACCACGCTGGCCGCTCCGGCCCGGGCCGCGGAGGAGCCCGATGAGCCTGACCCGCTGGCGATGAGCATCGACCAGCTCGACACGGTCAGCCTCGACGGCCGCACCAAGGGCCGGATCACCGTGGGCGGCAAGATCACCAACACCACTCAGGAGGAGTGGCACGGCGTCAAGGTCTACCCGTTCGTCGGCGACACGCCGATGACCACCTCCGCGGAGCTGGCCGAGGCCGCCAAGATGCCCGCGGACTCCCTGGTCGGCGAGCGGATCGTGACCGAGGGGACGTACGCAGCGATCCCCGATCTCGCGCCCGGTGAGACCTACTCGTGGTCGCTCTCGGTGCCGCGCAAGCTGCTGCAGGTCACCGAGGCCGGGGTCTACTGGTTCGGGGTCCACGCGCTGGGCGCCACGACGCCGAACACCGCCGACGGCCGGGCACGCACCTTCCTTCCGCTGGTCAAGGAGCCCAACAAGAAGGCCAAGGCTGAGAAGGTCTCGCTGGTCATGCCGCTGCGGCGCAGCGTGGTCTACAACGGCGACGGCAGCGTGAACTACCTTCCGGGCTGGACCCGCGACCTGGGCGCCGGCGGACGCCTCTTCCGGATGCTCGAGACCGGCGCCGAGATGCCCGACCTGACCTGGGCCATCGACCCCGCGCTGATCGATGCCGTACGCAACCTCGCCGAGGGCAACCCCGCCCGCAACCTGGCGCCGACCGACGAGGGCGAGGAGGAGCCGGAGGAGAGCGGGAGCCAGAGTGCGTCGCCCTCGGCCTCGGCGCTGGTGCCGAGCCCCTCGCCCAGCACCGACACCGACGCCGAGAAGGCGATCGACGAGGAGGCCGAGGCCGCGCAGAAGGCCGCGACGGTCTGGCTGGGTCGCCTCGAGGACGCTCTCGCCGGCCACAACCTGCTCGCCCTCCCGTACGCCGACCCGGACCTGTCCGCGCTCGCCACCACCGACCCCGACCTGCTGGCCACGGCTCGTGAGCACACCGCCCAGTCGCTCGCCGAGCTCGGCATCAAGGCGACCTCGGCAGTCGCCCCGCCGACCGGCTACCTCGACCGCGCCGCGGTCAACCTGCTCGAGCCGGGGGCGGTCAACCTGGTCAGCGACAGGATGTTCCGTGGCACCAAGCCGGTCGTTGCCGACCTCGACGGCCACCAGATGATCGTGACCTCCTCCGGCGCCGCGGCGGGCGGGCCCGGACCCAACGACCCCATCGACGCGATCTCGGTACGCCAGCGTCTCGCCTCCGAGGCGGCCCTGCTCCGCGGCTCCGGCAAGCCGCTCGTCGCGGTCATCCCCGACGGCTGGCACCCTCCGCAGACCGCGGCCTCGTTCGTCACCCCGTGGAACAACGCCGCCTGGATCGCGTCCTCGACGCTGGACGAGGCCGTAGCCGGGCACAAGCCGACGTCGATCACCGCCGACAAGCTCCGCTACCCACGCCGCGAGATGAAGGCCGAGATCTCCACCGACCGGATCGACACGGCCAACGAGCTCATCGGCGCAGGCGAGATGCTGCAGCGGATCCTGACCCACAACGACGAGGTCGCCTCCGACATCGTCAACGAGGCCCTGACCACGACCTCCTACTCCGCCCGCAAGGACGACGCCGACCCGGCTGCCGACGCGCTGAGCCAGGTCAGCTCCGAGCTGAGCTCGGTCACCGTGGACGTACCGCCGAAGGTGATCCTCTCCAGCATGAAGGGCGGCGAGTTCCAGGTCACCCTGAGCAACGAGCTCGACGAGCCCGTCACGGTGCGGCTGGACGCGATGACCGACGAGTCGCTGCGGGTCGCGACCTCCGAGCCCGTCCAGCTCGACGCCAACTCCAAGGCCAGCTTCAACCTCGCCGCGAGCATGCGCGACACCGGCACCCACACCGCCCTGATCGTCGTCACCGACACCAAGGGCAACCCGCTGGGCGCCCACGCCTCCGTCCCGATCCGCCCCTCGCAGGTGAGCGGAGTGATCTGGTGGTTCGTCGGGACCGGCTGCGCGCTACTCTTCGCGGCGATCGCCGTGCGTCTCACCCGGCGCATCATGAAGGCCAAGAAAGCACGTACGTCAGGAGTGTTGTGACAGCCACCGAGCAGAAGTCCGGCGGAGGCTCGGTCCTGGCCAACAGCGCGGTGATGGCCGCGGGGACGCTCTTCTCCCGGGCCAGCGGGTTCATCCGCTCAGCGCTCCTCGTCGCCGCCCTCGGTTCCGGGCTGCACGCCGATGTCTTCAACATCGCCAACACCGTGCCCAACATGCTCTACATCCTGTTGGCGGGCGGTGTCTTCAACGCGGTGCTCGTGCCGCAGCTGGTGAAGGCGCAGAAGAACGACGAGGACGGCGGGACCGCCTACACCGACCGGATCATCACGCTCGCCGGGCTCTTCCTCGGTGTCGTCACGATCCTCCTGGTGATCGGCGCGCCGCTGCTGATGCGCCTCTACCTCGGCGCCGACTGGTACAACGCCGATCACGAGGCCCAGCTCGAGTCGGCCATCGACTTCGCCCGCTGGTGCCTACCGCAGGTCTTCTTCTACGGGATGTTCGTGCTGGTCGGACAGGTGCTCAACGCCCGCGGCAGCTTCGGCCCGATGATGTGGGCCCCGATCGCCAACAACATCATCGCGATCTCGACCCTGGTGATCTACCTCGTCGTCTTCGGTCCCTCCGACGTCGGTGGCTTCACCACCGGCCAGGAGATCCTCCTGGGTCTGGGCTCGACCCTCGGCATCGTTCTCCAGTTCCTGCTGCTCCTGCCGGTGCTGCACAAGGTGGGCGTACGCTTCCGCCCCCGCTTCGACTTCCGCGGCGCCGGGCTCTCGCAGACCGCGAAGCTGGGCATGTGGACGGTGCTCTTCGTGGTCGTGAACCAGGTCGCGTACACGATCGTGACGCGGCTGGCCTCGACCGGTTCGGCCGCGGGCGGCACCGGTTACACCGTCTACTCCAACAGCTTCCTGGTCACCCAGGTGCCCCACTCGATCATCACCGTCTCCCTGGCGACGGCGATCCTGCCGCTCCTGTCGCGCTACGGCGCCGCCGGCGAGCTGCCCGAGCTGGGACGTACGCTGTCTCACCAACTGCGCAACGCGCTCGCCATCGTCATCCCGATCGCCGCGCTGCTCCCGGTGCTCTCCGAGGACATCGCGCACATCCTGTTCGGCTACGGCGCCGGCGCCGACGCGTTCCAGGAGTACGCCCCGACGCTGTCGATCTTCGCCGCCGGGCTGGTGTTCTTCACGATCCACTACCTGCTGCTGCGCGGCTTCTACTCGCTGGAGAAGAACCGCACCGTCTTCTTCATCCAGTGCTCGGTCGCCACCACCAACATCGTCGCCGCGGTGCTGCTGACCAGGGCCGTCTCCGCTGAGTACACCGCGCCCGCGCTCGCCGGCGCCTACACGCTGTCCTACCTGGTCGGCTCCGTCGTCTCGTACGTCGTGCTCAAGCGCACGCTCGGAGACCTGGACGGTCGCGGGCTGCTCGGGTTCCTCGCCCGCCTGGTCATGGTGACTGCGGTCGCCGCTGCTGCCGCATGGCTGCTCCGCACGGCGCTGGGCATGATCAACGACGAGCCGACGATGGTGCTGGCCTTGATCGGGGCCGCTATCGTCGGGGCGCTGCATCTCGGCATGCTGCTCCTCGGGGCGCAGGCTGCCCAGGTCAAGGAGCTGACCACGATGGTGCAACAGGTCGCCCGACGGCTGCGTCGTTGAGCACCAGTCCTTGACCACCATCGGACAGCCGCCTCACTGTCTGGCACGGTCTGAAAGAATGGGTCCGATATGGAGTTCACGCAATCAGGCGACGTCCTCGCCGGCAGATACCAGCTGACGGATCTGCTCAGCGAGTCCCGCGAGGGACGCTTCTGGCGCGCCCAGGACGCGGTGCTCGGGCGCCCGGTTGCAGTGCACGTCCTCGACGCCCGCGACGAGCGCGCGCCGCGCCTGATGGCCGCGGCCCGCAACTCCGCTGCCGTCGGTGACCCCCGGATGCTGCGCGTCCTCGACGCCGCCCAGACCGACCAGGTGGCGTACGTCGTCAACGAGTGGGGCGAGGGCTCGTCGCTGGAGAACGCGCTGGCCGCCGGTGGCCCGCTGCCACCGCAGCAGGCCGCCTGGATCGCCTCCGAGGTCGCCGACCTGCTGGTCCTGGCCCACGATCAGGGCCACGCCCACGGCCGGCTCAACCCCGAGGCCGTGCTGCTCGACGACCTCGGCGCGGTGCGTGTCATCGGCTTCGGTGTCGACGCCGCGCTGCACGGGATCGACCCCGACACGCGTGACTCCCAGCGGCGCGACCGGGTCGACGCCGTCGGTGTCCTCTACGCCGCCCTGACCGGCAAGTGGGCCGGCGAGACCCTGTCCTCGATGCCTCCCGCGCCCCGCGACCACGGCCGCGTGCTCCGTCCCCGGCAGGTACGCGCCGGTGTCCCGCGTCCGCTCGACGACCTGTGCGACCGGGTGCTGGGCAGCGGCGCCGACATGCCGCCGCTGACCGCGGCCGAGCTGCACTCCGCGCTCGCCGGCTTCTCCGGTGAGCCCACCGCGCCGCTCAACCGGCCCGCCGCCATCGACGAGGAAACCCAGGCGATGGCCCCGCCGACGCTCGAGCCGGCCGAGGCACAGGCCGCGTCGAACGCCATTGGCGTGGCCCCCGATGCCGTACGCCCCCAGCGGCAGCGTCCGTCCTCCCCGCCGCCGATGCAGGATCCGACCCCGTCGAAGCCGCTGTTCGCCGACGAGACCCCGGGCTACGTACCGCCGCAGCGCCCACAGCAGGCTCCCCCCGCCGCCGCCCGGCGGCCGGTGGCCCCGGATGCCTCCTACAACGGCTGGCAGGGCTCGTGGACCGGCGCCAACGTACCGATCGCCGAGGAGCCGGACTACAACGACAAGCCCGGCGCCAGCTGGCTCCGCATCGCCATGGGCGTCGCCCTCGTGGTGCTGGTCCTCATCGCCGGCTCGATCGCCTGGAACATCATCGGCGACGACCCCGACACGACCGCCGAGAACCCCGGCACCGGCAACAACGGCGGCGACACCACGGCTGAGGCCAAGCCGACCCCCATCAAGGGCATCACCGCCAAGGACCTCGACCCCCACGGCGACCCGCCCACCGAGACGCCGGACCTCGTCGACCTGGTGGTCGACGGTGACACGAACGGGCTGGCGTGGCGTACGGCCCGATACAACGACCAGATCGGCGACGGTCCGCGCTCGCTCAAGCCCGGTGTCGGGCTGGTGCTCAACCTCAAGGGCGAGTACGCAATCGACTCCCTGAAGTTCAACATGATCGGTGAGCCCACCGACATCGAGATCTTCGTCGGCGACTCCCCGTGGACAGACGACCCCAGCGGCGCTCCCGCCGCCAAGGGCAGCGTCGGCACCGAGGGTGAGATCAAGGTCGAGGACGCCCCCGAGGGCAGCTACGTACTCGTGTGGATGACTGGTCTGCCTCAGGTCGACGGCGGCTACCGCACCGAGGTCAAGGAAGTCCAGGTCCTCGGCACCTCCGTCTCCTGACCCGAGCCGGGATCTCTCGGCGTTCAGGGCCCTGGAATGTACGTGGCCTACGATCTGTTGTGCAGTTCGCCAGCCACACCTGAGGAGCCTCAAGATGCCGACCCCGTCGTCCCTGACCGACCCCCGCAACGTGATCGTCGTGGGTTCCGGCCCGTCGGGCTACACCGCAGCGGTCTACAGCGCCCGCGCCGGACTGCAGCCGCTCGTCTTCGAGGGGTCGGTGACCGCCGGCGGTGCCCTGATGAACACCACCGACGTGGAGAACTTCCCCGGTTTCCGTGACGGCATCATGGGTCCGGAGCTGATGGACAACATGCGTGCCCAGGCGGAGCGCTTCGGTGCCGAGCTCGAGCCCGACGACGTGATCGAGATGGACCTGACCGGCCCGGTGAAGGTCATCAAGACCGCGACCGACACCCACTACGCGAAGTCCGTCATCCTCGCGACCGGCTCGGGCTACAAGAAGCTCGGCCTGCCCCGCGAGGACGAGCTCTCCGGCAAGGGCGTCTCCTGGTGTGCCACCTGCGACGGCTTCTTCTTCCGCCAGAAGCCCATCGTGGTCGTCGGCGGCGGCGACTCCGCCCTGGAGGAGGCCCTCTTCCTGACCCGCTTCGGCTCCTCGGTCACCCTGCTCGTACGCCGCGACGAGCTGCGCGCCTCCAAGATCATGCAGGAGCGCGCCTTCGCAGACCCGAAGCTCGAGATCGCCTGGAACTCGGTGGTCGAGTCCATCAACGGCGAGCTCTCCGTGGAGAGCATCACCGTCAAGGACACCAAGACCGGTGAGCTGCGCGACCTCGAGTGCGCCGGCCTGTTCATCGCGATCGGCCACATTCCGCGGTCCGAGCTGCTCACCGGGCAGGTCGACCTCGACGACGACGGCTACGTCCTCACCAAGGACGGCACCACCGCCACCAACATCGAGGGCGTCTTCGCCGCCGGTGACCTGGTCGACCACGTCTACCGTCAGGCGATCACCGCTGCCGGCACCGGTTGCCAGGCCGCGCTCGACGCGGAGAAGTTCCTCGCCCACCAGGCCCACGCCGAGGCGGCTGCCGTCTCGGCCTGAGCCGTGCCTTTACGGTGGTGGTCTCGACAAGCTCGACCACCGTGGCGCCGGGAATGTGCAACACCTGCCCAGCGTTCTGACCACAGACCTCCCCAAACACGTCCCTACCGAAGAAGGAACCCATCGTGGCTGACAACATGACCGCCGTGACCGACGCCGAGTTCGACTCGACCGTTCTGAAGTCCGACAAGCCCGTCCTGGTCGACTTCTGGGCCGAGTGGTGCGGCCCGTGCCGTCAGGTCTCCCCGATCCTCGAGGAGCTCGCCGGCGAGCACGGTGACAAGGTCACCTTCACCAAGATGAACGTCGACGAGAACCCGGTCACCCCCTCCACCTACCGCGTGACCGGCATCCCGACCATCAACGTCTACCAGGGCGGCGAGGTCGTGAAGTCCATCGTCGGCGCCAAGCCGAAGGCCGCGCTCCTCAAGGAGCTGCAGGAGTTCATCGGCTGACACCAACTGTCACACGATGGCCCGCCACCCGTTGGGGTGGCGGGCCATCGTCATTTCGCCGAGACGTCACTTGCGTCGGCCGAGACGTCAGTTGTGGCGGGCGAGTTGGCACTAGTGGTGGCCGAGATTGCAGTTCTGGTGGTCTCGACAGGCTCGACCACCGGGTGGGTTCGTGGTCTCGACAGGCTCGACCACCGCACGTTTCACGGGAAACATTCACTCGCCGTCGCGGTGCAGCTCGGTGGAGGCCGGGGACGGGTGGCTGCGTGGACGTACGACCTCCCGCAGCCGCTCCCAGGCCGACTCGAAGTCGTCGATCCAGGTGACGGTCTGCTTCAGGTCCATCCGCATCCGCGGCACGGTGGGGTGGTCTCGGTGGGTCTTGAACCCGACCCGGCCCAGGAAGTCGGCCGGGGCAGCACAGCGCCGACCGTGGATCCCGCTCAGCGGCCCCACGTCGCCGAAGGCCTCGATCGCCCGGAACTGACCGCGTTGGACCAGGTCACGGGCCATTCCCTGCACCAGCATGCGGCCGATCCCGCCACCGGCGCGACGCGGGTCGATCCACACCGTGGTCATCAGGACGGCATCGGCGGAGACCGGTCCGGACGGGAACGAGGCGACCCGTGGGACGAAGACCGGCGGCGCGTAGAGCACGAATCCTGCCGGCGTACCGTCCACCACGGCCACGCGTCCGCACGAGCCCCATTCGCGGAGCACCTCGGAGATCCACGCCTCCTTGACCCCGATCGTCTCCGAGGAGTCGACGCGGCGATGACCGACGGGGTCGCGCTCCCAGAACAGGCAGGCGCGGCACGGCGCCGGGACCTCGGCGAAGAGATCCAGCGTCAGGGGCAGGATGCGGCGTGCCATGTCTCACCATTGATCCTGGGTTAAGGGTCTGTCACCAGCGTATGCGATCCTTCATGATGGTGACACCATGACTGATCTTCCCCAGCGCGCAACATCATCCCGCCTCGACCCGTACGCGGACCGGTACGCCGCGCGCACGGCAGGCATGACGGTCTCGGAGGTCCGGGCCCTCTTCGCCGTGGCAGCCAGGCCCGAGGTGGTCTCGCTCGCAGGCGGCATGCCCAACATCTCCAGCCTCCCGCTGGACGTGGTCGGCGACTCGATCAAGGACCTCATCCTGACCCAGGGGCCGACCGCGCTGCAGTACGGCGGTGGCCAGGGCGATCCCGTCCTGCGTGAGCAGATCTGCGAGGTCATGCGCCTGGAGGGCATCGAGGCCCACCCCGACGACGTCGTCGTCACCGTCGGCTCCCAGCAGGCCGTCGACCTGGTCACCCGCGTCTTCTGCGACCCCGGCGACGTGGTGATCTGCGAGGCCCCCTCGTACGTCGGGGCACTTGGTGTCTTCAAGGGCTACCAGTGCGACATCGTGCACGCCGAGGTCGACGCCAGCGGCCTGATCCCGAGCGCGCTCGAGCAGGCGATCGTCGCCACCAAGGCTTCCGGCCGCAAGGTGAAGTTCCTCTACACGATCCCGAACTTCCAGAACCCGACCGGCGTCACCATGACGCCCGAGCGCCGCACCGAGATCCTCGAGATCTGCCGGCGCCACGACATCCTGGTCCTCGAGGACAATCCGTACGGCCTCCTGGGCTTCGACGACGAGCCCCGCCCGGCAATGCGCGCCCAGGACCCGGGTGTCATCTACCTCGGCTCCTTCTCCAAGACGTTCTCCCCCGGCCTTCGAGTCGGCTGGGCACTGGCGCCCTCCGCGATCCGCGAGAAGCTGGTCCTCGCCCAGGAGTCCGCGACGCTCTGTCCGCCGCCGTTCAACCAGATGGCCGTCTCCGCCTACCTCTCGAACCACGACTGGCAGGGCCAGATCAAGCAGATGCGGGAGATGTACCGCGAGCGCCGCGACGCCATGCTCGACGCGCTCGAGGCCTACATGCCCGCGGCCTGCACGTGGACCAAGCCCGACGGCGGCTTCTTCGTCTGGCTGACGCTCCCCTCCGGCATCGACAGCAAGGCGATGCTGCCGCGCGCGGTCACCTCGCGAGTGGCATTCGTCCCCGGCACCGGCTTCTTCGCTGACGGCTTCGGAGCCTCCTCGATGCGGATCTCCTACTGCTATCCCACCCCGGAGCGGATCCGAGAAGGCGTACGTCGCCTGGCGGGTGTCATCGAGGCCGAGATGGAACTCCTGGAGACGTTCGGTGCCACCGGCCCCATCCCCGGCCTCCCCATCCGCGGCGCCGAGCACCCCTCGACGAACACGCAGTAGTTCAGTCGCCGGTGGTCGAGCCTGTCGAGACCACCCGTCTGCTCACAGGGTCATCTCGACAGGCTCGATGACCGGACGTCACCGGTGGTCGAGCCTGTCGAGACCACCCGTCTCGCTACCGCCGTCATCTCGACAAGCTCGATGACCGGACGTCACCGGTGGTCGAGCCTGTCGAGACCACCCGTCTCGCTACCGCCGTCATCTCGACAAGCTCGATGACCGGGCACTCCCGGTGGTCGAGCTTGTCGAGACCACCGTGTCCTGGCGCAAGGTCATCTCGACAGGCTCGATGACCCCGATGAACCGGCTAGAAATCTATTTGTCGACAAAGCGCTTTAGCGCTTAATGCCTAAATGGATTCGTCGGGGGCGGGCGACATCAGCTCGACGATCCGGCGAAGGTCGTCCAGCGTGGCGAACTCGACGGTGATCTTTCCCTTGGAGCGCCCCAGATCGACCTTGACCCGGGTGTCGAAGCGGTCCGAGAGCTTGTCGGAGATCTCCTTGAGCCCAGGAGCAGTCGGCTTGGCTCGCCGCACGCGCGGCGTGGCGAAGGCGTCGCCCTCAGGATCGCCCAGGGCGACGATCTCCTCGAGGCCGCGTACGGAGATGCCCTCCGCGACCACCTTCTGAGCGAGCTTGTCCTGCTGCGCCTCGCCGTCGACCGCGAGCAGCGCTCGGGCGTGACCGGCCGAGAGCACGCCGGCGGCGACCCGGCGCTGGACCGACGGGGACAGCTTCAGGAGCCGGATCGTGTTGGAGATCTGCGGCCGCGACCGACCGATCCGCTGGGCCAGCTCGTCGTGGGTGCACTCGAAGTCGTTGAGCAGCTGCTGGTAGGCGGCCGCCTCTTCGAGGGGGTTCAGCTGGGAGCGGTGCAGGTTCTCCAGGAGCGCGTCCCGGAGCATGTCGGTGTCGTCGGTCTCGCGGACGATCGCGGGGATGACATCGAGGCCGGCCTGCTGGGTGGCGCGCCACCGGCGCTCGCCCATGACCAGCTCGTAGGAGTCGGCCGCCACTTTCCGGACGACGATCGGCTGCAGAAGGCCGATTTCGTTGATCGAATGGACCAGTTCGGCCATCGCATCCTCGTCGAAGACCTGACGAGGCTGCACATGGTTGGGGTGGATCTGAGTGACCGGCAGCTCGGCGAAATATGCGCCGTCGACGGGCGCCAGATCCGAATTCTCGATCTGGCGGCCTTCCGCCGAGTCGGTGGACCTGGGGTCCACGGATGGGCCAGAAGTCGCTCCAGCGGAAAGGTCCGAATGCCGGACGTCCAGCTGGACAGAAGTGCTGTCCGCCGACCCGTTTCCGCCAGCTGGCGGAGCGGTCGGGATCAGCGAGCCCAGACCTCGTCCGAGGCCACGCTTCGGCGGCTGCTTACTCATTTCTGTGTCCCCCATTGTCAGTTCCGTGCTGCATGATGGTGATCTCGACAAGCTCGATCACCTCAGTGCTCGCTCTGTTTGGCGAGCTCCTTAGCCGCCTCGAGATAGCTCAGCGCACCCGGCGAGCCGGGGTCGTACGTCATCACCGTCTGCCCGAACGACGGCGCCTCGGACACGCGCACGGCGCGGGGGATGAACGTGCGCATGACCGTGTCGCCGAAGTGCTCGCGCACCTCCTCGGCGACCTGCGACGCGAGGCGGGTGCGGGCGTCGTACATCGTGATCAGCATCGAGGAGACCTTGAGCGTCGGGTTCAATGCGGCACGCACCATCTCGACGGTCTTGAGGAGCTGACCCAGACCCTCCAGCGCGTAGTACTCCGCCTGGATCGGGATCATCACCTCGGTGCTCGCGACGAGCGCGTTGACCGTGAGCAGGCCCAGCGACGGCGGGCAGTCGATGAGGACGTAGTCCCATCGGTCCTCCGAGTTCCCCACACGGGGAGACCTCGCCAGCGCCTCCTTCAGACGCTGCTCACGTCCGCCCTCCTCGACGAGCTCGACCTCGGCGCCGGCCAGGTCGATGGTCGCCGGCACCAGCTCGAGGCCCTCGAGCTTCGGGACCGGCACCACGACGTTCTCGAGCGGGGCCCCCTCGACCAGGACCTCGTACGTCCCCGGGGTGCCCTGGAAGTGGTCCACGTCGAACGCCGTGCAGGCGTTGCCCTGCGGGTCGAGGTCGATGACCAGAACCTTCTGGCCGAGCTGGGCCAGAGCCGCGGCGATGTTCACCGTCGAGGTGGTCTTGCCGACGCCGCCCTTCTGGTTGGCGGAGACGATCACGCGCGTGCTCGCCGGGCGCGGCAGCGGCGGCCGGTTGCCCGCCGCGCCACGCGCCAGGAGCGTGTGCTCGGCAGCGGCTGCCAGCGGCGTCGCCTCTGTGGCGTAGTCGTTCTCGAAGGACGCGATGTCCCCGGCCGTACGGAGCCTGATCGACACCGGTTCGTCGGTTTCACGTGAAACGGCGTTCTGAGCGCTCTCGTCGTCGTACGGCATGTTTCCTCATCCTCATCGTTCGGTCATCGAGCTTGTCGAGATGACGTCTCGCGCCCGAAATCTCGTGGTCTCGACAAGCTCGACCACCTTCAGCGGCGGCGCTTCTTCTTTCGAGACCCGCCCTTGGGCCCCTTCTGGCCGCCCTTCGGGACCGGCGGCCAATCTACCCGTGCGGGATCCGACCAAACCACCCGAACCGCGACAGTTGTCGTCTCCAAAACGCCTACACCGAGCTCGGAGACCGTCGGCGGCGCGCATCCCCACTTCTTCAGCGCCGGATCGGCCTCGTCGATCTCCGCCTCGATGCTCGACCCCTTCATCGCGACGAGCGCTCCGGTGGGGACGACCAACGGCATCGACCAGTCGAGCAACTTCCCCAGGCCGGCGACGGCTCGCGAGGTCACCACATCGAACCCGAGCTCGCCATGGAAGGCATCCGCCCTCCCCCGCAGCACCGACACGTTCTCGAGCCCGAGATCCTCGGCGACCTCCTCGAGAAAGGTCGTACGCCGCAGCAACGGCTCGATCAGCGTGATCTGCAGATCCGGGCGGGCGATCGCGAGGACCAAGCCGGGGAGTCCAGCACCAGACCCGATGTCCGCCACCGCGACGCCCTCAGGGATCACCTCCCCCAGCACGGCGCAGTTGAGGATGTGCCGATCCCACAGCCGCGGAACCTCCCGCGGCCCGATCAGACCCCGCACGACCCCCGCGTCAGCCAGCCAGGCGGCGTACCTCTCGGCGAGCTCGAGCCGATCAGCCGGAAACACCTTCTCCGCCCGAGGGTCGACCTCCCCCAGACCACCCAAGTCCCCACGTTCCTCGCTCACACACAAACTGTTTCACGTGAAACGCACAACCAAGAACTCCCGGTGGTCGAGCCTCGCGAGACGTCATCTCGACAAGCTCGATGACCTACACCGGTGGTCGAGCCTGTCGAGACCACCACCCCACCGGTGGTCGAGCCTGTCGAGACCACGACGCCGTTGAACAGCGAGGTCTCGACAAGCTCGACCTCCAGAACGAACCGAGGTCTCGACAAGCTCTAGTTCCGGGACTGTCGGTGGTCGCGCTCATGATGAGGACATGGCTTACACATACATGCTTCTCTGCTCCGACCGAACTCTCTACGTCGGCAGCACGACAGACCTCGAACGCCGCCTCACCGAGCACCGCGTCGGCCTCGGTTCGGAGTACACCCGACATCGCCTCCCCGTGGAGTTGGTCTGGTACGAGCAGTACGACAACGTCGAGCATGCGTTCATGCGGGAGAAGCAGATCCAGAACTGGGGTCGAGCGAAGCGTCTCGCGCTCATCAGAGGGCAGCTCGGCGAACTTCCACGCCTCGCCAACACATCGACGACTCCACACCCCTGACCCACTCAGCAGGAAAGGTCATCTCGACAAGCTCGATGACCGGACTCCGATGGTCGAGCTTGTCGAGACCACCGCATGTACGTCCGTGCGACGTAGGCGACCCGGTGGTCGAGCCTGTCGAGACCACCAAGCCCCTCCCCACACGAGGTCATCTCGACAAGCTCGATGACCGGGACACGGTGGTCGAGCTTGTCGAGACCACCGAACCTCGTCCACACCACGTCATCTCGACGGGCTCGATGACCGACCGAATCTGCTCGCCGGGACGGCGTGATCTCGACAGGATCGACCACCCGTTTCACGTGAAACACACCCCGTTGAAGGCGCCCAGAAGAACGTCAGCCCAACGAATCCGCGGAAGGGTTCGTAAAGGCGTCGTACGGGCGTGGGGTGCGCTAAAGTCCGCGGGCAGCCTCGTGAATCTGATGCAACCGCGCACGCTGCTCGAACGTCTTAGTCGTAGAACGTCGCACTCGGGGTGCGACTCCAGCGGCCCGTGCGACCGGGCCACCATCCATGACCCACGGAGCTGATGTGAACGTCCGTAGAACCCCGGTGGCGATCTTCCTCACCACCATCCTCGCCTTGGGATTCTCCCTGGGCTCGATCGCGGCGCCGAGCAGCGCCCAGGCCACTGCACCGTCGACCTCCGTCGGGCAGATCGGACTGCACACGGCGTACACCGTCCTCTACCAGCAGGGCTCGACCGGCCTCGGGGTGCGCAAGATCCAGGCGCGCCTCAAGGAGCGGAGCATCTACAGCGGCCGGGTCACTGGCAACTACGGCTCGAAGACGACAGGCGCCGTGAAGGTCTTCCAGCGCAACCAGCGTCTGGCGATCACCGGCAAGGTCAACCAGCGCACGCTCGACCGGCTCCGCTCGCTGACGAGCACGCCGACCGACGCGGCGCTCTACAACCTCGACCGTCGTTGCCTCACCGGCCGTGTGCTCTGCGTCGACAAGACCGACCGCCGGATGCGTTATGTACGCGGCGGCAACATCGTCCGGGCGATGGACGCCCGCTTCGGCTGCTCGGACACGAAGACCCGCGAAGGCGCGTTCAAGGTCTACCGGAAGAGCCGCAACCACGTCTCCTCGATCTACCACACGCCGATGCCGTACGCGATGTTCTTCAACGGCGGCCAGGCGGTGCACTACTCGTCGGACTTCGCCGCCCGCGGCTACAACGGCTGCTCCCACGGCTGCGTGAACGTCCGCAACAAGTCGTCCATCGCGTGGGTCTTCGACCAGATCCGCATCGGTGACCGGGTCGTCGTCTACTGGTCCTAGGCTCACCGCCTGTTCCACGTGAAACACAAAGAGATCGCCCCTCGTGCCACACGGCACGAGGGGCGATCTCTTTGTCTCAGCGTCACTCAGGCAGGACAACCACGTAACGCCGCGGCTCAACACCCGAGGACTCCGAGGTGAGCCCGGCGGCGGCGACGGCGTCGTGGACGACCTTCCGCTCGAAGGGCGACATCGGCTTGAGCGAGACCGGAGCACCGGACTCCTGGACCTTCGCGACGGTCTCCTCGGCGAGCGCCATGAGCGTCGAGCGACGGTCGGCACGGTAGCCACCGACGTCGAGCATCAGGCGGGACCGCTCGCCGGTCTCGCGGTAGACCGCGAGCCGGGTCAGCTCCTGGAGCGCGTCCAGGACCTCGCCGTGGCGGCCGACCAGCTGCTGCAGGTCGCCACCGACGATCGAGACGGCCGCACGGTCGCCCTCGACGTCCATGTCGAGGTCTCCATCGAGGTCGGCGATGTCGAGGAGCTCCTCGAGGTAGTCAGCCGCGATGTCACCTTCCTGCTCGAGCTGCTTGAGGCGCGTCTCTTCGCTGACCTCCTCCACAGGCTCGGTCTCGGTCTCGCTCACATCCTGAGTCGTCACTTGGTTCCCCCATCCTTCTGGGTCGTGGAGCGACCGGCGCTCGTGCCGGCCTTCTTCCGCTGGCTCCTGGTCTGGCTCTTGGGCTGGGTGCGCTTCGCAGGCCGCTTCTCGGCCGCCGCCTCGTTGGCCTCGGCGATGTCGATCTCCGCGTCGGGCAGACCCTTCTTGCGGCGCTTCTCCCGCTCGCGCTCCTGCTTGGCGTCGAACGCCGGCGTCCCCGGTGCGGGGTTGTTGCGGATCACGTAGAACTGCTGGCCCATCGTCCACAGGTTGGAGGAGGTCCAGTAGAGGATCGTTCCGACCGGGAAGGCGATACCACCGACGGCGAACACGACGGGCAGCACGTAGAGCAGCAGCTTCTGCTGCTGGGCGTACTGACCGGTCATGGCGTCGGCCGGCATGTTCTTCGACATCAGCTGGCGCTGGGTCAGGAAGGTGGTCGCGATCATCGCCACGACCAGGAACCCGGTGAGGAAGTACGTGCTCATGTGGTCGGCCGTCGTGAACTGGTCCGAGAGCAGCGAGCCGAGCCAGGTCGACGTCGCGAACTCGTGCGCGGCGGCGTCGCTCAGGAAGCCCTTGCCGACACCGTCCGAGGCGTGCTCGAGCATGCGGAACAGCACGAAGAAGATCGGCATCTGCAGCAACAGCGGCAGGCAGGACGCGAACGGGTTGGTGCCCGAGTCCTTGTAGAGCTTCATCGTCTCGTTGGCGAGCTTCTCGCGGTCGTGACCGTACTTCTTCTGCAGCTCCTTGACCTTCGGCTGCAGCAGCTGCATGTTGCGGCTGGAGTTGATCTGCTTCACGAACAGCGGGATCAGCAGCGCGCGGATGGTCACGGTCAGGCCGACGATGGCCAGGGCCCACTGCCAACCTTCAGACGGAATGACGTACGAGAACGCCTTCTGCCAGACGAGCAGGATGCCCGAGATGGCGTAATACAGCGGTGTTGCGATCCATCCGAACAGATCGCCTATGGCTCCCACGGAATCAGGCTCCTCGGTTTGGGGAGTCCGCGCTTACACGGACCAGGTCAGGGGTTTTGGTCGGTACGGGATCGAAGCCCCGGGTCTTGGCCCAGGGGACGCAACGGGCCAGACGGCGCGCCGTCAGCCAGCTCCCGCGCCAGGGGCCGTGAGTCTTGACGGCCTCGAGCCCGTACGCCGAGCACGACGGGTAGTAGCGGCACACATCGCCGTAGAGCGGACTGATCAGAGTCCGCCACACGTGAAGCAGTCCGATCAGGACGGACGCGACCAGGAGGTTGATCTTGTCGAGACCGCCACGTACGACGCGGACCGCAGTACTCATCGGAGCACTCGCTCCAGGCAGCGCCGCAGATCGGCGCCCAGGGCGTCGTAGTCTGCCTCGGCTGCAGCAGGAAGCGCACGGACCACAAGCACAGCAGAGCCCGGGAGTCCGCTCAGGGACTCCCGGGCCTGGTGACGCAGTCTGCGCTTCACGCGATTCCGGACGACGGCCGGACCGACGGCCTTGCTCACCACGAAGCCCACCTGCGGCTCGCTCTCCCGGTCGGCAGCTGAGCCCGTTCCGGGGACGAGCAGGTGGACCACCAGGCTCTTCGAGCCCGCGCGCTTGCCCCGTCGTACTGCTTCTTTGAAGCCCGACGAATCGACCAGTCGGTGGCGACGTGGCAACACGCGCGTGGTGGCTGAGGCCGCGGCCTCAGACGGTCAGGCTCTTGCGACCCTTGCCGCGGCGCGCAGCGAGGATCGCGCGGCCGGCACGGGTGCGCATGCGCAGGCGGAAACCGTGCGTCTTGTGACGGCGGCGGTTGTTCGGCTGGTAAGTACGCTTGCTCACGGGTGCTTCCTTAGTTGTGTGGTGGCCGACATCGCTCTGCCGGCTGGTCTGATGGGGTCGCCCTCGGTGGTTCCAGGCGGGCCGTTTCAACAAACACCGCCCGTCCGCGCCCCGGCGACCGAGGCGTGGACATGCGGCGCCCGTAGATTCGACGGACCTAGTAACGGTACGTGGACGGCGAAACCAGGGTCAAACTCGCGCCCTATCACACAGCTGTGATTCGGCCTCCACCTGTGGAGGACGGGTTGCCCGTGACCCTCGCCAACCGGTAGTTTCGTCCTCTACCGAGGTTTCCCTGCACATCGTCAGGAGCATCGGCCGCATTCGGGGGGATGCCACGCAGGGAACTTGTTTTCCCGCCTGACCTGCCGAAACGGTCGGATTCTCGAGGACGGCGAAGTGTCTCGGTTGGTCTCCGATGCCTACATTCGGGGATGCTCCACAGCTTGTGGAAAAGTCTGTGGAGGATGTAGACCGGACCGCTGCATGAATCCAGGCTGCATCAATAAAGACCACCCACCCGAGCCATCAGGGAAGGCAGGAACCTGTGGAGCACTCCGGCCTCGCGCCAGAACCACAGCCAGATCTCCAGTCCGCATGGACGAAGGTGGTCGCCGAGCTTCCGCCGAACCAGCGCGCCTGGCTCCGGGACAGTGAGCCTCTCACTCTGCACGGGTCGACCGCGATCGTCGAGGTCCCCAACGACTTCACCCGCAACCAGATCGAAGGCCGCCTGCGCGGCTCCCTCGAGAGGTCGCTGGGCGAGATCTTCAATCGCGAGATCCGCATCGCGGTCACCGTGAACCCCGATCTCGACGTCACGCCGGATCCCGACACCCAGGCGATCATGATCTCCGAGCGCGAGATCGCCGCCGCGGACGCGGCCGCCGCAGCTGCCCTGCAGCAGCAGTCGCCCTTCCCGAACCAGTCGGCGTTCCCGCATCAGTCGGTCTACCCGCCCAACTCGCCCGGCCTGATCCCCGGCATCCCGCCGGCGACCGCGCCGCACGAGGATCCGGGCGCGCCCGCGGCCTACTCGGCGCCGCAGGCTCCCATCGCGCCGCCGCCCACTCAGCAGCCGGCTCCGCCCGCGGCTCGCGACGACGTACGTCCTGGATATGGCGACATGTCGACAAATGCCCCGGCGCCTCCGGTGGCCCCCGTCGAGGAGCCGGTTCCGCCGCGTCCGCTCGTCCCGGGTCCGCCCACGCGGGCGAGCGAGCCGAGCCACAACGTCCTCGAGACCCGGCTGAACCCGAAGTACACCTTCGAGACGTTCGTCATCGGCTCCTCCAACCGGTTCCCGCACGCGGCCGCGGTCGCGGTCAGCGAAGCGCCGGGCAAGGCTTACAACCCGCTGCTCGTCTACGGGGAGTCGGGTCTGGGCAAGACCCACCTGCTGCACGCGATCGGCCACTACGTGCGGAGTCTCTACTCCGGCGCGAAGGTGCGCTACGTCAGCTCGGAGGAGTTCACCAACGAGTTCATCAACGCGATCCGCGACGACCGGCAGGACCGGTTCAAACGGCGATACCGCGATGTCGACGTCCTGCTGATCGACGACATCCAGTTCTTGGAGGGGAAGACCCAGACTCAGGAGGAGTTCTTCCACACCTTCAACACGCTCCACAACGCCAACAAGCAGATCGTGCTCACCTCCGACCGCCCACCCAAGCGGCTCGAGGCGCTCGAGGACCGGCTGCGCAACCGGTTCGAGTGGGGTCTGATCACCGACGTCCAGCCGCCTGACATCGAGACCCGCATCGCGATCCTTCGGAAGAAGGCCGCCATGGAGCGCCTCACCGCGCCGCCGGACGTGCTCGAGTTCATCGCGAGCAAGATCCAGACCAACATCCGTGAGCTCGAGGGGGCGCTGATCCGAGTTACGGCGTTCGCCAACCTCAACCGGCAGGACGTCGATCTGACCCTGGCCGAGATCGTGCTCAAGGACCTGATCCCCGAGGGCGGCGAGCCCGAGATCACCGCCGGCCTGATCATCGCCCAGACTGCGGCGTACTTCGGACTGTCGATCGACGAGCTCACCGGGCCCTCGCGTGGGCGTCACCTCGTCATGGCCCGCCAGATCGCCATGTATCTGTGTCGCGAGCTCACCGAGGACTCCCTGCCCAAGATCGGCAAGCACTTCGGCGGCCGCGACCACACCACCGTCATGTACGCCGAGCGCAAGATCAACCAGCTCCTCGCCGAGCGTCGGGCCGTCTTCAACCAGGTCTCCGAGCTCACCAACCGCGTCAAGATGCAGGCCCGCCAGGCCTGACCGAACCAGCAGTCGTACGCGGCCGCCGCCCCTTCCGGGCCGGCGGCCGTTTCGCGTTTTGGGCTGTTCCGCGTTCTGAGATGGCGAAAACCCACAGGACGAGATTTCCCAAGTTGTCCACAGCCCACAGGCTGGGTGGAACCTGTGGAGAACCGGCCGTTCAAATGGGATGGAAAAGGGGATGGCCTGTGCACAAAACACTCGAACGGGCCCACAACTCTCCACAGCCCACAGTGACGTGCGTCATTTCAGCATGGCGTCCACACCCCCTGTGGAATCACATTTCCGGGCATGACCTGGGAAGACGCCAGTCATCCACATTTCCCACAGATGCTCTTACGACGTACGAAACTATTTACATCCAGGGATCCTCGGTGAAATTCCACGAACGCCCTTCCCTGGGGACAACCCACTCGGCGAGCTGAGTCCACAAGGACGCCTGTGCAGACCCGACACTGCTGAGCGCTTACCGGTTGTCGGCGGTCCGTGGCAGGATGCGTACTCCAGGTCATGTCAACGCGGGGGCGTTCCGGAACCGGTGTCGTCTCCCCAAAGGGTGGAGCACAGCCCGGACCGCATGTCCTCAAACGCCCCGATGTCGAGTTAGAAGAAGGACAGGTCATCGTGAAGTTCCGCGTCGACCGCGACGTGTTCGCGGATGCCGTCGCCTGGGCTGCCCGCAGCCTTCCGGTCCGCCCCAGCACCCCGGTGCTCTCAGGTCTGCTGATCGAGGCGGGTCACGAGGGCCTGGTGCTCTCGACATTCGACTACGAGACCTCCGCACGGGCGACGCTGTCGGCCGAGGTCGCCGACGAGGGCAAGGCACTGGTCTCGGGCAAGCTGCTCGCCGACATCTGCCGCAGCCTTCCGGCCAAGCCGGTCGAGATGGTCACCGACGGCGCCCGCGTCTCGCTCACCTGCGGGAGCGCGCGGTTCAGCCTCCAGACGATGCCGGTCGAGGACTACCCGACCCTGCCGGAGATGCCGACCGCGGCCGGCACGGTGAAGTCGGAGCTGTTCGCGCACGCCGTCGCCCAGGCCGTGACCGCAGCCGGTCGCGACGACATGCTTCCGGTGCTGACCGGAGTACGGCTCGAGATCGAGGGCTCCACGATCTCGCTGCTCGCCACCGACCGCTTCCGGCTCTCCCACCGCGAGCTCGAGTGGAACCCGGCGACACCCGACGAGAGCCTGGCCGCCCTGGTGCCGGCGAAGGTGCTCGGTGACACCGCCAAGTCGCTGACCAGCGGCAGCGAGGTCACCCTCGCGCTGTCCACCACCGGCACCGGCGAGGGCATCATCGGTTTCGAGGGCGCGGCCGCGGGTGGCGTACGCCGCACCACGACGCGCCTCCTCGACGGCGAGTTCCCGAAGGTGCGCAGCCTGTTCCCGGCCGAGCACCTCACCACCGCGCTGGTCGACAAGGCCTCCCTGATCGAGTCGGTCAAGCGCGTCGCCCTGGTCGCCGAGCGCAACACCGCGGTCCAGATGGTCTTCGAGGACGGCGTGCTCACCCTCGACGCCGGCTCCGGCGACGAGGCCCAGGCGTCCGAGTCGATCGAGGCGACCATGGAGGGCGAGGGACTGACCACCGGGTTCAACCCGCAGTTCCTCCTCGACGGGCTGCAGGCCATCGACCAGCAGGTCGTCGAGCTCGCCTTCACGCAGGCTCCGAAGCCCGTGGTGATCAGCGGCAAGCCGGCCGAGGGCGGCGAGGAGCCGGGGTTCCGCTACCTGCTGATGCCGCGGCGCCTGCTCTCCTGACCTTCTCCCCCTCACACCTCGCTCGTAGGGTGGTCTCGACAAGCTCGACCACCGGATCTGAAGGAACTCGCATGCACATCGGACTCGTCGGCCTCGGCAAGATGGGTGGCAACATGCGCACCCGGCTGCGGGAGGCAGGTCACACCGTCGTCGGATACGACCGCAACCCCGATCTCGCTGACGTGGCGAGCCTCGCGGAGCTGGTCGAGGCGCTGCCCAGCCCCAAGGTGGTCTGGGTGATGGTGCCGGCCGGTGACCCGACGCGTTCCACGATCGCCGAGCTCAAGGAGCTCCTCGGCGAGGGCGACCTGGTGGTCGACGGCGGCAACTCGAAGTACACCGACGACGCCAAGAACGCGGCCAGCCTGGCCGAGAACGGCATCGGCTTCGTCGACTGCGGTGTCTCCGGCGGCGTCTGGGGTCTGCAGAACGGCTACGCGCTGATGTACGGCGGCTCCGACGAGGACGCCGCCAAGGTGATGCCCGCCTTCGAGGCGCTCAAGCCGACCGGCACCGAGGACGGCCTGGTTCACTGCGGTGTCACGCCCGGCGCCGGCCACTTCTCCAAGATGGTTCACAACGGCATCGAGTACGCGATGATGCAGGCCTACGCCGAGGGCTGGGAGCTCCTCGACAAGGTCGACATCGTCGACAACGTCCCCGAGATCTTCGCCTCGTGGCGCACGGGCACCGTCGTACGTTCCTGGCTTCTCGATCTTCTCGTCGACCAGCTGCGTGCCGACGAGCACCTCGACAAGATCAAAGGCTACGCCGACGACTCGGGCGAGGGTCGCTGGACCGTCGAGGCAGCCATCGAGAACGCCGTCCCGATGCCGGCGATCTCGGCGTCGCTGTTCGCGCGGTTCGTCTCGCGCCAGGAGGACGACCACGCCATGAAGGCGATCGCTGCGATGCGCAACGGGTTCGGTGGGCACGCGGTGATCTCTGAGTCGGAGGCCTGAGTCCTCGGCTCGGGGCGGTGGTCTCGACAGGCTCGACCACCGGTTAGATGGCGGGGATGGCTCCGGTCATGGTGAGGATCAGGCGTACGGCGCCGTAGGCGACGAAGAGCGCGAAGGAGCCGAGAATGAACCGGCTTCGCACGAGCTTGTCGAGGTCGGCAGGGCGTCTCCGCGTCAGCCGGGCGCGGACTGAGACCACGGCCAGGACGATGATCGCCAGGATGAGCACCGGTCCGAACCAGTTGCTCGCCAGCGACGAGCCGATGTCGCCGTGCATCAGGTAGACCCACGACCGGGTCAGACCGCAGCCGGGGCAGGGCAGCCCGGTGAGAGCACGGAACGGGCAGAGCACCGGGCCGTCCTCGATGCCGCCGGCCGGCAAGAGCGCCGCGATCACGATCCCGCCGACGCCGATGGCGGCGGTGACCTCCGTGGAGCTCACCGCCGCAATGCGCTGATGCAGGTCAGGCGAGGGGTTTGCCGTCGGCATCCGGGAACTTTCGCACGATGACGAGGATGATGTCGATGATCGTCCAGATCCCGAAGCCACCACAGGTGATCAGCTTGAGGACGCCGAGGCCGATCTGTCCGACGTAGAACCGGTCGACGCCGAGCGAACCAAGGAAGATCGAGAGCAGCAGGGTGACGAGCCACTCGCGGCTCGAGAAGACCCCCGGGATCTGTTTCACGGGAAACCACTGCTGGTCGGTGCCGAGGCTGGCCGGGGTGTCCGCCTTGATCTGGCCCGCGGCCGCCATCTGAGCGAGCTGCTGGACCGGGTACGGCCCGTGGACCTGGCCCATCACCGACAGATAGAAAGGTCCGGCCGGCTCGCTATAGGCGGGTTGCCCTGGAGGCGGGCCGTACGGGTTGGGAGACTGGGTCATGCAGGCACCTTAACGAGAGAGGAAACACGATGTACGTCTCACACCTCTCTCTTCATGACTTCCGTTCCTATTCGAGCGTCGAGGTCCCCCTCGACGCGGGCGTGACCGCCTTCGTCGGGCGCAACGGCCAGGGCAAGACCAATCTGGTCGAGGCGATCGACTACCTCTCCCGCCTGCAGTCCCACCGAGTCGCCACCGACGCACCGCTGGTCCGGGCCGGCGCCGAGCAGGCGGTCGTGCGCGCCGCCGTCGTACGTGACGGTCGCACCGCGACGCTCGAGGTCGAGATCAACGCCGGCCGCGCCAACAAGGCCCGGATCAACAAGAGCCCGCTCCCCCGCACCCGCGACCTTGTCGGCCTGGTCCGCACCGTCGTCTTCTCCCCCGAGGACCTGACCCTCGTCAAGGGCGACCCCTCCGACCGGCGGCGCTTCCTCGACGACCTGATGATCTTGCGCGCACCCCGCCTGGCAGGCGTACGCAGCGACTACGACCGCGTCCTCAAGCAGCGCAACTCGCTGCTGAAGACCGCCGGCCTCGCGCGCGGCTCCGCTCGCGAGGGTGCGCTCGCCACCTTGGCCGTCTGGGACGACCACCTCGCCGCCATCGGCGCCGAGATCCTCGCCCAGCGGCTCTCCCTGGTGGAGGCCTTGAAGCCGTACGTCGGCAAGGCCTACGAGACGGTCGCCCGCGGCGCGAGCCGCGACGACGCCGAGATCACCTACAAGTCGGTGGTCGAGGTGGTCGAGCCTGTCGAGACCACCACTCCCACCGTGGAGACCCTCCGCCAAGCGATCCTCTCCGAGCTCGCCCGACGCCAGAAGGACGAGCTCGACCGTGGGATCAGCCTGGTCGGCCCCCACCGTGACGATCTGCTGCTGTTCCTCGGCCACGGTGCCGGCGCCGAGCGCCTCCCGGTCAAGGGCTACGCCAGCCACGGCGAGTCCTGGTCCTTCGCGCTGGCGCTCCGGTTGGCGGCGTACGACCTGCTGCGCGCAGACGGCGACGACCCGATCCTGATCCTCGACGACGTCTTCGCCGAGCTCGACAGCCAGCGCCGGATCCAGCTGGCCGAGCTGGTCGCCGACGCCGAGCAGGTCCTGGTCACCGCGGCGGTCCCCGAGGACGTACCAGCCGCTCTCGCCGGTGCGCGCTACCACGTCAAGGCTGGCGAGGTGACCCGCGATGAGTGACGAGGACCCCCAGGTGGTCGAGCCTGTCGAGACCACCGCCGAAGGCGGTGAGGAAGAACCCGAAAAGCGCGCCGACGGCCTCGACCTGGCCCGTTCCCTGACCCGGGCAACAGCGAAGATGCCCGCGCCCAAGGCTGGGATGCGGAAGAAGCGGCGTACGCCGGACAACGCCACCCGCCGCGGCACGGTCTCCGGCGCCCGGCCCGATGACCGCGACCCTCAGATGATCGAATCGGTGGTGAGCCGGATGGTCAACGACCACGGCTGGGACACCTCGCTGCGCGTCCACGGCGTGATGGCCCGCTGGCCCGACATCGTCGGCGAGGAGATCGCCGACCACACCACCCCGGAGTCGTACGCCGACGGCAAGCTCTCCGTACGCACCGACTCCACCGCCTGGGCCACCCAGCTCAAGCTGCTGGCGCCCACCCTGGTGAAGCGTCTCAACGAGGAGCTGGGGCACGGCACCGTCCTTCTCATCGAGGTGCTCGGCCCTCATCTGCCCTCGTGGAAGAAGGGTCCCCGGGGCCTACGCGACGGCCGCGGGCCGCGCGACACCTACGGCTGAGAGCCCAGTCGAGAGCAGAGCGTGAACATGTGTTCGAGCCTCAGCGCGTGAGCCGCGATCTGCCGCTCTAAGCGCCCCGTGGACGTATAGGGACTCACCGAGCCCCCTGCTGGGGGCGCAGAGACACCGTCAGGAGACGTACAGACGCACATTTCGACGACAGTTCCCCCTCAGGAACGGCGGCATGCGTGGAATCCGGGGTTCTACGGGGTAATATAGGGATTGGGTCGATCGTCCTAGGTTTTAACCTCCCGGCGCTGGTCGGCCCGTTGCATGCCCGACCGACACCATGTCCGATTCCGGACCGAAATGACAGGTGGATCGCACCGGTGACCGCTGCCGACCAGACGACTCCTATGCCGGACGACAAGACCACAGACGGAGTCGAATACGACGCGTCTGCCATCCAGGTCCTCGAAGGACTCGAAGCGGTCCGCAAACGACCGGGTATGTACATCGGCTCGACGGGTGCCCGCGGCCTGCACCACCTGATCTGGGAGATCGTGGACAACGCGGTCGACGAGGCGCTCGCCGGCTACTGCGACACCATCAAGGTGACGCTCCGTGACGACGGCTGGGTGAGCGTCTCCGACAACGGCCGAGGCATCCCGACCGACACCGCGGCCGGCCAGGAGATCCCCGCCGCGACGCTGGCGCTGACCGTGCTGCACGCTGGCGGCAAGTTCGGCGGCGGCGGCTACAAGGTCTCCGGCGGTCTGCACGGCGTCGGCTCCTCCGTGGTGAACGCGCTCTCGACCAACCTCCACATGGAGATCAAGAACCGGGGCCGCCTGTGGGAGCAGGAGTTCACCAGCGGCGTACCCGACTACGACCTGCGCGAGGTACGTGAGCTCGAGGAGGGCGAGCGCACCGGCACCACGATCTCGTGGAACGCCTCGAGCGAGATCTTCGAGTCGACCGACTACAACCTCGAGACCATCTCGAGCCACTTCCGTGAGACCGCCTTCCTCAACAAGGGGCTGCGGATCGAGCTGCGTGACGAGCGTCCGGAGGCCTCCGCCATCGCCGAGGCCGTCGAGGACGGCACGAGCGAGTCCGACACCGACAGCGCCGACGAGCTGCACAGCTCCGGCAACGGCGAGCGGGTGCTGGAGCAGTCCTTCTACTACGAGCGCGGTCTGGCCGACTACGTCGACCACCTCAACAAGCGCAAGACTCCGGTCTCCAGCATCATCGCCTTCGAGACCGACACCGACGAGAAGGCGCCCAACCCGATGAGCGTCGAGATCGCCATGCAGTGGCAGGCGTCCTCCTACAACGAGTCGGTCCACACCTTCGCCAACACGGTCAACACCCCCGGCGGCGGCACCCACGAGGAGGGCTTCCGCGCCGCGCTCACCACCCTGATCAACCGCTGGGGCGAGGAGTGGGGCCAGATCAAGAAGAAGGAGGACCGGCTCACCGGTGACGACATCCGGGAGGGTCTCACCGCGATCATCTCGGTGAAGATCAGCGAGCCGCAGTTCGAGGGCCAGACCAAGGACAAGCTCGGCAACACCGAGGTCAAGGGCTTCGTGCAGGGCGCGGTCAACGACCAGCTCGGTGCCTGGCTGGAGCAGAACCCGGCCGAGGGCAAGGAGATCATCCGCAAGTCGATGGCCGCGGCCTCCGCCCGGATCGCGGCCCGCAAGGCCCGTGACCTGGCCCGCAACCGCAAGGGCATCGGCGGCGGTGGCGGTCTGCCCGGCAAGCTCGCCGACTGCCAGTCGACCAACCCCGAAGAGTGCGAGATCTTCGTCGTCGAGGGTGACTCCGCGGGTGGCTCGGCCAAGTCCGGCCGCGACCCACGCATCCAGGCGATCCTCCCGATCCGAGGCAAGATCCTCAACGTCGAGAAGGCCCGGATCGACAAGGTGCTGGCCAACCAGGAGGTCCAGTCGATCATCTCCGCGCTGGGCACCGGCGTGCACGACGACTTCGACATCAACCGGCTGCGCTACCACAAGATCGTGATGATGGCCGACGCCGACGTCGACGGCCACCACATCAACACGCTGCTGCTGACGCTGCTGTTCCGGTTCATGAAGCCGCTGATCGAGCAGGGTTACGTCTACCTCGCCCAGCCGCCGCTCTACCGCCTGCGTTGGAACAAGCCGGCCGAGCACGAGTTCGTCTACTCCGACTCCGAGCGCGACGCGCTCATGCGCGACGGTCTCGAGCAGGGCAAGAAGCTGCCCAAGGAGAACGCGGTCCAGCGCTACAAGGGTCTGGGCGAGATGAACGCCGACGAGCTGTGGGAGACCACGATGGACCCGTCGCAGCGACTGCTGCTCCAGGTCACCCTCGAGGACGCCGCTCACGCCGACGAGATCTTCTCCATCCTGATGGGTGAGGACGTCGCCGAGCGACGCTCCTTCATCCAGCGCAATGCCAAGGACGTCCGATTCCTCGATATCTGAGTCTCGCCGAGGCCTTAGATACCGATAGACGCATGCAGAAAGTGAAATCGTGACTCAGACTCCTCCGGAAGGCTCCGGGCAGACCGCTGCCGGCGGCCGGATCGAGACCGTCGAACTCCAGGCCTCGATGCAGTCGAGCTACATCGACTACGCGATGGCCGTCATCGTGGGTCGGGCGCTGCCCGACGTACGTGACGGGCTCAAGCCCGTCCACAGGCGCGTCCTCTACGCGATGTACGACGGCGGCTACCGTCCCGACCGCGGGTACTCCAAGTGCGCCCGTGTCGTCGGTGAGGTGATGGGTAACTACCACCCCCACGGCGACTCGGCGATCTACGACACCCTGGTCCGGCTGGCGCAGCCGTGGGTGATGCGAAACCCTCTGATCCACGGCCAGGGCAACTTCGGCTCGCCCGGCAACGACCCGGCCGCGGCCATGCGTTACACCGAGTGCCGGATGGCGCCGCTGGCGCTGGAGATGGTCCGCGACATCACCGAGGACACCGTCGACTTCAACCCCAACTACGACGGTCGCTCCCAGGAGCCGGCCATCCTGCCGGCGCGGTTCCCCAACCTGCTGGTCAACGGCTCGGCCGGCATCGCGGTCGGGATGGCGACCAACATCCCGCCGCACAACCTGCGTGAGGTCGCCTCCGGCGCCAAGTGGGCGCTCGAGCACCCCGACGCGACGCGTGAGGAGCTCCAGGACGCGCTGCTCGAGCGGATCAAGGGCCCCGACTTCCCCAACGGCGCTCTGATCGCCGGCCGCGAGGGCATCGAGCAGGCCTACCGCACCGGCCGCGGCTCGATCACCCAGCGCGCGGTGATCGAGGTCGACGAGGACGCCAAGGGCCGCACCAACCTGGTGATCACCGAGCTCCCCTACATGGTGAACCCGGACAACCTCGCCCAGAAGATCGCCGACCTCGCCGACACCGGCAAGGTGCAGGGCATCGCGGACGTCAAGGACAACACCTCCTCCCGCACCGGGCAGCAGCTCGTGGTCGTGCTCAAGCGCGACGCGGTCGCCCGCGTCGTACTCAACAACCTGCTCAAGCACACCGAGCTCCAGACCAACTTCTCCGCCAACATGCTCGCGCTGGTCGACGGGGTGCCGCGCACCCTGACCCTCGACCAGTTCATCTCGCACTGGGTCGAGCACCAGATCGACGTCATCCGGAGGCGTACGGCATTCCGGCTGCGCAAGGCCGAGGAGGACGCCCACATCTGGCGCGGCCTGGTCAAGGCGCTCGACCAGCTCGACGCTGTGATCGCGCTGATCCGCTCCTCCCCCGAGGTCGACGACGCCCGCCAGGGCCTGATCCGTCTGCTCGAGATCGACGAGGTCCAGGCCAACGCGATCCTCGACATGCAGCTGCGTCGCCTCGCGGCGCTGGAGCGGCAGAAGATCGTCGACCGTCTGGCCGAGCTCGAGGTCATCATCGCCGACCTCGAGGACATCCTCGCCAACGTCGCCCGCCAGCGTCAGATCGTCGGCGACGAGCTCGACGAGATCGTCGCGAAGTACGGCGACGACCGCCGCACCCAGATCATCGCGGCCGACGGCGACCTCTCCATGGAGGACCTCATCCCCGATGAGGAGCTGGTCGTCTCGATCACCCGCGGTGGCTACGCCAAGCGCACCCTCGCGGGTGAGTACCGCACCCAGAAGCGCGGTGGAAAGGGCGTACGCGGCGCCACCCTGCGCGGCGACGACGTGGTCGAGCACTTCATCTCGACCACCAACCACCACTGGCTGCTCTTCTTCACCACCGCCGGCCGGGTCTACCGGATCAAGGCCTACAACCTGCCCGAGGCGGCGCGTGACGCCAAGGGCGGTCACGTGGCCGGGCTGCTCTCGTTCCAGCCGGACGAGTCGATCGCCCAGGTGCTCGCGATCCGCGACTATGAGCAGGCGCCCTACCTCGTGCTGGCCACCCGCTCCGGTCTGATCAAGAAGACGCGGCTCGGGGACTACAACTCGCCTCGTCAGGCCGGCGTCATCGCGATCAACTTCCGCGAGGACGACGACGAGCTGATCGGCGCCGAGCTGGTCAACTCCGAGGACGACATTCTGCTGGTCTCCCGCAAGGGCCAGGCGATCCGGTTCCGTGCCGACGACAACCAGCTGCGGCCGATGGGCCGGGCGACCTCGGGTGTCACCGGCATGAAGTTCCGGGAGAGCGACTCGCTGCTGTCGATGTCGGTCATCCGGGCCGAGCACGTCGCCGCCGAGATCGCGGCCGGGCTCTCCGAGGCCAACGAGGACACCGCGGACGTCGCGGCTCCCGTCTCCGGTGCCGAGTCGCCGGACGAGGTCAAGGAGCAGTTCGTCTTCACCATCACCGACGGTGGTTTCGCGAAGCGTACGAAGATCTCCGACTACCGGCTGCAGTCCCGCGGCGGTCTGGGCATCAAGACGATGGCCCTCGCCAACGCTGACCGCGGCGGTCTGGTCGGTGCGTTCATCGTGGTCGACGGCGACGAGATCCTCTCGATCACCGCGACCGGTCAGGTCGTACGCAGCCCGATCAACGCCGACTTCAGGGCAACCGGTCGCTCCACCCAGGGCGTCAAGTTCGTGTCGCCCAAGAAGGGTGACTCGGTCGCTGTCGTGGCACGTTCCGTCGAGGCCCGCGAGGTCGACGATGACGTCGTCACCGGGACAGAGGTTGCGGATGATGTAACAATCGGGGAAGACGGCGAGCACGGAGCGCCGTCCGAGACCACGACGGAAGATGAATCCTGATGACGGACCGCACCGCCGACCGCACGACTGGGGGAGTCGCGATGACCGAGCGGAACGAGACCGCACAGCCGGTGACCCAGCGGATCACGGACACGGTCGCCAACGCGGCTAGGCGTACGACTTCGGCCGTGGCCTCGACCGCCCGTACCTCCGGCCCGGCCGGCGCGGAGCGGGACGCGGTCAGCGGCTCCGCTCGCCGGGCCCGCCTGAGCCTGAGCCGTATCGACCCGTGGTCGGTCATGAAGATGGCCTTCCTGCTCTCGATCGCGCTCAGCGTCGTGGTGATCGTCGCTGTCTTCGTGATCTGGTCGGTGCTCGGCGCCGCCGGTGTGTGGGACTCGATCAACCAGGCGGTCCAGGACGTCGTCGGTGACTCCAGCGCCGGCTGGAACGTGCAGGACTACCTCGGCCTCCCCCGCATCATGGGCTTCACCATGGTCGTCTCGGTCGTCAACATCGTCCTGATGACCGCCGTCGCTACCCTCGCCGCGTTCCTCTACAACATGGCTGCCGCGCTCCTGGGCGGCGTGGAAGTAGAGCTCACCGAGAACTGAGCCCAACTCGAACCCGCAACCTGGGGAGGGTTGTCCGAACACCGTTCGGATGGCCCTCCCCAGGTTCATTCGTTCACGGGGCAGCTTTGGCTACAGCTCTGCGGTGTCCCGCGCCAGCCGTTCCTGGTGAGGATCCGTCCTACGCGGGCCGCTGTCTGACACGGGGTGTCGAACACCTGGTGAAACCGCAGGCGCGCGGTCACCGCCCCGAGCTCCGCAAGATCGTCCAACGAACGGTCGGCATCACGGGCCTGGTCGCGCCAGGTGTCGTGGCCGAGCGCACCGTCGAGCTCGACCACCAGGGCATACCTCTCGTACTCGATGTCACGGAACTGGTTGCCCGAAGCACCGATGCGGGGCGACTGGCGCCGTCCCGCAGGGAGACCGTGCGCCCGCTCGACCTTGGTGAGGTAACCGTGCTCGAGCACCGAGTGCGTGCCGGTCGCGAGGTCGTCGACCAGCCCTTGGATCAGTTTCCGGCGGCGTAAGGAGTGCGCGCGGTTCAGGGCTTCCTGGAGCGTGGCCGCGGTGACGTAGGACCGGCTCGCCACCTCGGCGACCCGTGCGATCGCATCGATCTCGGACCTGGCTTCGTTTGCCATCGCCAGGGCGTTGTCCTCGACCTTCAGGCGTGGAGGTGTGCCTCCGTACGCCTTGCGTTCGAGGTCGCGCATGCGGTGGACGACGATGCCGGGCTGGGGCATCACCTTGCGGGAATGGTCGATGGCGACGTGGATCGATCGCCCGTCGTCGCGCCCGCGCGGAGCTTCGAGGCTGTCGCGGCACAGCAGGGCCGGAGCGGCGTAGAGTACCGCGGCCCACGCCCGCTGCTCCCAGGTGAGTGGCCCGGTGTGGTTGATATAGACGCGCGGGTGCACCCGGCGGAGCTCGTTGCGACGTACGGACCTCTCGATATCGATCCTGCTCAGGCCGCCGGCGATGAGCTGGGCATAGGTCGCGACGCCGTCCTGCATCCGTTGCTGAGCATCCAGCATCCGCGCCGCATCCTCGCGCGCGAAGATCGCCTGCAGGTCCTCCGAGTCGGACATGTTGGCACCCTAACCCTGGGGAGGTCTGTCCGAGCCAGGTTCGGACAGACCTCCCCAGGGTCGATGGGGTCTCATCGTTTTGGTGCCCCGGGCAGCAGCCGGGTAATGTTTCCTCTCGCCTGCTGGTAGGGGCTTCCACCCTCCAGTTGGCGCCTGCGCTTATAGCTCAGACGGTTAGAGCACCACACTGATAATGTGGGGGTCGGAGGTTCAAGTCCTCCTAAGCGCACAGCAGTTTCACCAGGTCAGAGGCTCCTTCGGGGGCCTCTTCCTCGTTTTCAGGGCTGTCGTTCGCGGTTCTCCTGGAGTTGCACATTCGCCATGCCAGACTGATCGGCATGCCTGTGCTCATGGAGGACGCCCAAACGCTCTGGGAGTTCCACCAGTTGCACCACGAGCCGCGCGAAACCGACGTCGCGATCGGCCTGGGCAGTCATGACATCGGCGTGGCCGAGCACGCCGCGGCTCTCTACCGCCAAGGGCGGTTTCCGCTGATCGTCTTCACCGGTGCGAACGCCCCTACCACCGTGAACGACTTCCCTCGAGGTGAAGCCGTCGAGTTCGCAGAACGGGCCGAGGAGCTAGGGGTTCCCGCCTCCGCCCTCCGGATCGAACCTCGAGCAACAAACACGGGCGAGAACCTCGCGTTCACGCGGGCCCTGCTCGAGCACGAGGGCATCACGCCGCGTACCGCAACCCTCATCAGTCGCCCCTACCAACAGCGTCGTGCGTACGCCACGGCCCGCAAGATCTGGCCCGAGCTCGAGGTGATCTGCTCCGCATGCGCGCAGGAGCTGCCTGACTACATCGCCAGTATCGGGAGCACCCGTCGCGTGCTCGACATGCTCGTCGGAGACACCCAACGGCTGTGGGTCTACGCCGACCGTGGTTTCGCCGCTCCGCAACAGATCGACGACGACACATATGCGGCGTACGAACGACTCGTGGCTGCGGGGTACACGAGCCGACTGCTTGAATCGAACGCACGTTCGATACGATGAGGTGTGTCGGCCAACCCTCCTAAGAACGACGCCTGGCCCGAGCCCAGGCACTGGCTACACGTCTGGGTGCATCGGCAACGCCGGAACTATCCGCCACCCATGCCCGGCCTGGTTCTCAAGTGGGAGAAACACAAGGGCCGATGGCGAGCCTGGGTGATCTGGGTCGACACCACGTACGCAGCGCCAGAGATCCGGCACGCCTGGCTGCCCCTCAACGAGATTCGGCCAGCGAAGAGCAGCATAAATGTTTGGAACGACCGCCATCGGTGAACTACCTGGCGGCCCGGGCTAGACCCGCCGAGGTCGTTACATCCGCCCGAGGCTCGATAACTAGACCGCGGTCCCGAGTCGGTGCCCGAGACCACGGCACCAACGGCACGCTTCGTGGTGTCACGCTCCACGTGGGAGAAGTCACCCAGATGGCCCCGTTGGTGCCGAACACGGTAACCAGGCATGTGCCACAGATGCACGCGACGGCGTCCACTCTGCGATATCCGGACGATCCCGGCTCCAGGATGACGAGGGGGAGGCTTCTTGGTTTAGAGCCGGCTGGATGCGTCGTGGTCGTGGGTGGGGATCACGCGCATCAGGTGACGAGCCAGGTGCAGGCGGTGGAGGGTGGCGAAGGCGGCGTCTCGGTTCTCGTCGACGAGGTCGCCGGGGAAGGCCGGCTTCTGCCTGATCAGATCGACCTGGTCGTAGTGCCAGGCGGCGTCGCCGGCGATCAGGACCCAGCCGGACGGGGTTCGGGCGAGGACGCCGATGCTGCCGGGCGTATGGCCGGCGAGCTCGACCAGCAGAACGGAGCTGTCGCCGAACATGTCGTGGGAGGCGGTGAAGGTCGCGACGGCCGGGCCGTCGAGGTCGTACGTCACCACCGGTCGGCCATCGGTGAGAGCCGGGCGCACGCCTCCGACAGGAGGCTGCCCAGGGCCGAGGATCCAGTCGCGCTCGGTGGTCCGCAGGTGCACCGGCAGGCCGGGGAGATCCAGGAGGCCGCAGACGTGGTCCCAGTGGGCGTGGGTCGGGAGGGCGAAGTCGGGCTGGACCAGCGCCGTCTGCAGCGAGTCGACGGTGGCGATGGTGTCGGCCGGCGGGGTGACCAGGCGCCGCAGCATCGCCGGGAGCTCGCTCAGGGCTCGGTCGGGTGCGTCGCGGCAGTAGGACGGATCGACGACGAAGGTCGCCTCGGGATGGCTGATGACGAAGCAGGTCATCGCGTTGCGTACGCGCCGGCGGAGGCCAGCGCCCTCGATGAGGCCACCGGCGGGCAGCGAGCGCGGGACCTGAGGCATCGTCGTCACCGTCACCGTTCGTTCGCCCTCGGGAAGGCCGGCGTCGGTGATCGAGGAGAGAAGTCGTTGGTCAGGGCGGCGCGGGTGCAGCATGCCCCGCCCGAATCCGGTCAGGGCGCCGATCAGCTCTCGAGCTGTCGGACTGGCAGGTGAAGCTGTGGGGTCGCTCGTCACACAAAGAACCTAGCGACGATGAGTCGGTACGCCATCCGAACGCAGTAGGAATCGCATGCGAATATCACCATCATGACCAAGATCGACCTTCCGTTCGACCTCGACTCCATCCCGGGACGTACGCGTCGGTGGGTCATGGGCGGGATGAAGCGCACCGAGAGGTGGGGACAGCGCCTGGGTGGGCGCGTCGGGCCGCTCATCCCGAACACGCTGGCCACTGGTGGCACCGACGACTGGACGCCTCAGGGGCTGGGCTACGGCCCGGACACCAACATGCTGGCCCAGAGCTACTACTCCCACGACAAGGGTTCGGCGCTGGTGCTGGTCGACCTCAAGAGCGGCAAGTCCGCCGCCGAGGTGTTGCTCGTGGGCTACAACGGCAAGGCCGGTCCCGGTCACGCCGGCGGTGTCGCGATCGACGGTGACGACGTCTGGGTCTCCAAGGGTGCCGGCGGCGGCACCGGCCGCCTCTACCGCTACTCGCTCGCGGTCATCCGGAATGCGGCGAAGGGTGCCGAGGTAGAGCCGATCGAGGCGCCGGCGAAGGTGGCTGCCGGCTCCTACTGCCGGATCCGTGGGAACCGTCTCTATGTGGGCGGCTTCGGGAACCAGACCCTGTTCGCCTATGAGAAGGGCGCGAACGGTGAGTGGGACTTCTCCGAGCCCGTCCTCTCGACCACCACCCCGCCCAAGGTCCAGGGCGTCGTCGTACGCCGCGACGAGTACGTCTTCTCCTCCTCGTTCGGCCGGCACCGTCCGAGCACGATCTTCATCTGCGAGCGGAAGCCCGACGGCCGCGTCGGTGCGGTGCGCCGCAAGTTCAGGTTCCCCAACATGGCCGAGGCGATCGTCGAGGTCTCTGGCGAGCTCATCACCACCTACGAGTCCGGCGCCTCCCCCTACAGCCGGCCCTCGGCGCGCGGGTTCGGCATCCTGACCGGCCGGATGTGGGCGAGCACCCACATGACGTGCACCCCCATCGCCTCCCTGGGCCTGGCGCCCGATCCCGAGGCCGGTTGATTTCGTACGCTTCATGGCGGGCCGGTACGCTTTCCGGGTCTAACGGGCAGCGATGCTCACCACGACTCGCAGGAGAAGACAGTGAAGAAGATCGTCCTCGTACTGCTGGCCGCGGCTGGCATCCTCCTCGCCAAGAAGAAGCTCGACCAGTCCAACCCCGAGAAGGGTCACTGGGCCGCGGCGACCGACAAGGTGAGCTGACCGACGGACACCCGTCCGGGGCATTGGCGCAATTGGTAGCGCACCTGCTTTGCAAGCAGGGGGTTAGGGGTTCGAGTCCCCTATGCTCCACCACGCGATCTGGGGTGACCGACATGGTCACCCCAGAACTTTTTATCCGTACGTCCAGTGAGAGGGCCGCTCGAAGCCCTCGGGAAGAGCGGTGCGGGCGTCGCCGCGGGCGCTATTGACCTGCATCTGTGTCAGATAGATCGCGTCGCTGAGGTCTGCGCCGCTCAGGTCGGCGTCGCGCAGGTCGACGCCGAGGACATCGCAGGACCGCATCGTCGCGCCCGAGAGGTCTGCGGCGATCGCGACGCTCCCGCGGAGGGTCGCGCCGGACAGGTCTGCGCCGGCCAGCTTCGCGCCGAGCAGGTCGCTCCCCGGCCCCGGCACCCGAGCGCCGCGACGACGCCGGCCGGGCTCGCCTCCTGACCGGGCGATCTCGCTGGCCTCGACCAAGAGTCCCCGCGCGGAGTCGTACGCCGCGTCGACATCGAGGTCGGCCAGCTCCTGTGCCGGCCTGTCGCTGAGCTCGCGTACATGCTCGAACGCGTCGACCCACGGGGACGGGTCGCGGTGAGCCTGGACGAGGGCGATGGCCTCGTCGAGGTACCAGAGCAACTCGTGCAGGCGACGCACGCGCGGGAACACGGCGAACATCTCGTCGCGCACCTGGGGGTCCTCGCGCCAGGAGCGGCCGGAGAAGGTGTGCTGGGAGACCTTCTGCCCCGCCCCGAAGCAGTCGAACACGGTGCAGCCCTTGAAGCCCTGGTCGCGCAGCTGCGGGTGGATGCGGCAGGCGTCGTGCTCGTCGAGGTTGTCGCAGGGTTCCCCCGCGGGCTTGTCGCGGGGGAAGTCGGAGGACTTCACGAACGCCAGGGCCACGCAGCACAGGCCGAAGCAGCTGGAGCAGTCTGCGCCGAGATCCGAGCGCCGGCCGAGCTGGACGTACGTGCGGTTCTCCACCCGGTCAGCCTAGCGGCGGGGCCACCTTGTCGAGCGCGGCGGCGTACGCCGGTCGCAGCTCGTCGGTGCGGTCCTTGACGTGCTGGACGACGCGGGCGGAGGCCTCCTCGGTCATGGGCGACGGGCCCTTCTCGAGGAGGTCGGCGAGCTCGTCCAGGCAGACGTGCCAGCCGACGGCGGTGTCCGTGTTGCCGGTGGGGCTGCCGAGCCAGGTCGTGAAGGTGAGGCGGGTGCCGTCGTCGGTGGGCTCGAGATCGAAGCGGAGCAGGTCGGTCAGCTCCTCACGACCGTCCATCCCCCAGGTGAACTCGAAGGTGCGGGGTGGGTCCCACACCCGCAGCTCCCCTTCCGAGACGTAGTCGCCAGGGTCGACCCCCATCTCCTCGATCGCCTCGGTGGTGCTCGCCAGCTCCAGGCCCTCGGGCCAGAACGGCAGGCTCAGCCGCGCCCCGACGGCACGCTCACCGACGATGTCGGTCGGGAACCAGTGCCGCAGGCCGTCCGGCTCGGTCAGTGCCCGCCACACCTTCTCGGGCGAGTGGCGAAGCAGGCGTACGTAGCGCAGGCCCGTGCGCTCGCCTTCGCGGAGCACCTCGCCCATCGGTCCGGTCGTCGTGGTCATCTCAGTTCTCCTTGTGGTCAGGGTCGTCGAGCTGGTCCAGGTGGCGCTCGAGCGCATCCAGGCGATCCGCCCACATCCGGCGGTACGGCGCCAGCCACTCCTCCAGCTCCCGGAGCCGCTCGGGACGCAGCCGGTAGTGACGGCGCGGTCCGTCGATGCGTACGTGAACCAGGTCCGCCTCACCCAGCGTCCGCAGGTGCTTGGACACGTTCGGCTGGGCGAGTCCGAGGGTCTCCACCAGCTCACCCACCCCCATCTCGCGCTGACAGAGCAGGTCGAGGATCTGCCGACGGGTCGGGTCGGCGATCGCGCTGAAGAGGTCTCGGGTGGGCACCCCTCAAATATGCCTTGCGAGGAATATGCCTGTCAAGGCATGTTAAATCAGCAGATCGTTGACCACGAGGCCGATCGTCGCAACGGCGGACAGGACCGCGAGCACCCAGAGAATGGTCGACCCGTGTCCGGACAGTAGGGCGCGATGGGGCGGCTGGGCGGGGAGATCGGGAGGTGAGATCCGGCGTTCCTGCTCTTCGCCCATCCAGTCGATGTCGTCCCGCTCATCTCCGTCGGGAGCGCCGCCCGGGTAAGCGGAGCCGGGCGTCACGGCCGGCCGCGAAGTAGGGCGGAGCCAAGGCTCCTCGAGGCCCTGAGCAGCCGAGGGTGCCCTCCGTTCCGTCAGGGCAAGCAGCTGCTCGGTATCGGCGGCGAGCACCGCGTCCAGGTGAACGCGTGCCGGATGTTCCTCGGGAAGGTCCTTGAGGAGCTGGATGTATCGCTCGATCCGGCTGAGCAGACGGGCTCGGCGACTGCCGTTCTTGAATATCCAGGCGAGGCACGCGAGTGCCACCGCGAAGAGTCCCGAGATGACCGCTGCGCCCATGGGTCGGAGCGTAGTGGCCGGGAGTGCATCCCGCTATCCGACTACGATCGCTATCAGCGCGACCGCGGGCAGGACGGCGGCGCCGATGGTGCCTCTGACGCTGCCGCCGTGTGGGAGCCAGTATCCGAGCGCGTCGGCGATCCCCATGAACAACGAGGCGAGCAGCATGTAGATGCAGGTGACGACCACGACGGTGACGCCGGTGGACTCGTCGCCGAAGTTCACCATCCAGAGACCGGCGAGCGTGCCGACGCCGGCGAGGGCGTTGCGGGCGCCGATGCAGAACGACCACAGGTGGACGTTGCGGATGCCGTGCGGCTCGATCCCGAGGAACCGCTGGACCTCGGGGCGGTGGATGAAGAAGGCCTCGACGGGAAATACGGCGATGAGGATCAGGGCGGCGATACCGGCACTGAGCTGCGCGACTGCGTTCATGGGGACCTGCTCGGGACGGGCCTCGACGCGCGAGGCTGCGGAGATCGTGGAAGCAACACGCGTCCGGCGGAGCCCCGTGAACAGACGTCTGTCTGGACACCGGAGAGCGGTATGATAGTCAGTCTTACTGACTATATTGACCAGAGCGCCACACAGTGTCAAGGGGTTCGATGGACGTCGCAACGCTCATGCTCATCGCCTACCGGGCGATGGATGAACGGGTCATCGCCGCGGTACGGGACGCCGGCTACGACATCACCGTCGCGCAGGCCCGGCTCGCCCAACGGATCGCCGAGGACGGCTCGCGCCTGGTCGACCTGGCCGAGCAGGCCCAGGTCACCAAGCAGACCGCGAGCGTGCTGGTCGCCGCGCTGGAGAGCAAGGGGCTCGTCGAGCGGGTCCCGGACCCGGTCGACGGCCGGGCGCGCCTGATCAGGTTTACGGCGGCGGGGCAGGATGCCGCCGACCGTGCTCGCGAGGTGGTGATGGGCGTCGAACAGGAATGGAACGACCACCTCGGGCCCCGCCTGGCGTCAGCCCTGCGCGAGGCGCTCACCTCGCTGCGCGAGCTCGTCGATCCGTACCAGTGACGCTCAGTCGATGGTGGCCAGCAGGAGGACGAGCCCCAGCACGTAGAGGGCTACCGCGAGTACGCCGCCGGCGACCACCACCAGGACGGCGAGCTTCCCGCGAGCCAGGCGGACAATCCCCCAGATACCGAAGACCAGCCAGCAGATCCACGGGGTGAAGACCATCACCGCGACGCCGATGTTGATCATCGTGTCGTTGCAGGTCTCGGAGCACCCGTCGCTGGCCATGATGGAGAACAGGCCGAAGAAGCTCCCCATGGCGCATCCACCGACACCGAGCAAGATCAGGACGACGGTCAGCACCTGGTCGGCCGTCGAGCCGCCGAATCCCGCCGTTGTCCTCGGAGGTGGTCCCGGCGGATTCGTCGCTGTCATGCGGTCAGAATAGAGGTCCGGATGGGCTGCGTACGGCTCTCAAAACCCGCGCCAGACGGGCAAATTGCGGTAACTGGCAGACCGCAGGGAAGATACATTCCCTAAACAGGTTCACGGCGATTGCGCAAGGGGCCTAATACCTATCGTCTCGATATTTGGACCTATCACTCGTTTGAATTCCGTACGGCGGAACAAAGTGGTCTCGAACTTAGGAAACCCTTTGGTGCGGGCGCCAGAAAACGCTTCTGACGAACCCCTCCACCGCAAAGTCCGAGAGGTCAATGTTGTGGGCGCAGAGTCCGTAGTCACCCGGGTCGAGATGACCCCAGCAGAGTCGCAGGCCGCAGCCGAGCTGGCGGAGTCCTTGCTCGCCCGGTTCGGGAGCCCGGTCTCCTCGGAGTTCCTCGAGACCGCGCCGTTCCTCGGCGGCGAGCTGCCCGACAGCGTCGCCAAGGCGATCCGCGCGTTCCGCTACGGCGATGCGACCGACGCCCTGGTGGTCAGCGGACTCCCGGTGACCGCCGGCCCGACCCCGCCGCACTGGAACCACCCCGACGCCCAGGCGCCGCACATGGCCGACTTCTGGCTCGCCCTGATCATGGCCCAGCTCGGCGACGCGGTCTCCTGGTCCTCGCTGCAGGGTGGCCAGCTGGTCAACAACATCCTGCCGATCCAGAAGCAGGAGAGCCTGCAGACCGGTCACAGCAGCGACGTCGTGCTCGACCTGCACATCGAAGACGCTTTCAGCAACCTTCGCTGTGACCACCTCGGACTGATCTCGCTGCGCAACGAGGACATGATCCCGACCACCGCGGTCGGCATCAGCTCGATCGACGTGACCGGCCCTGAGTACGCTCCGCTGTTCGAGCCGCGCTACGTGATCCACCCGGACGACGAGCACCTGCGCAACCTCCGCGAGGCCGGCGTCAACGAGGGCGAGCTGCTCGCCGCGCCGACCGCAGTGCTCTCCGGCTCCCCCCAGGCTCCCGACGTCCGGCTCGACCCGCCCTACATGGCGGCTCTGCCGGGTGACGTCGAGGCCGACCGGGCGCTCCAGCTGCTCATCATGGAGCTCTCCGCGAACGTCGAGGACGTCGCGCTGGCCCCGGGCGAGATCCTCATCGTCGACAACCACCGTGCGCTGCACGGCCGCAAGCCCTTCACGGCTCGCTACGACGGCACCGACCGTTGGCTCCGCCGCCTCACGACCGTCAAGGACCTGCGCCGCAGTCGGGTCGCTCGGTCCGAGGCATCCTCGCGGATCATCGACCCGGTGCTCGAGCCGTTCCCCGCATCCCTTGAGCTCACAGGCGCTGGTCGCTGACGCTCGGGATACCGGAGGCCGCAGGCGCGTTCCGCCTGCGGCCTCCTTCTATTTCGTGGCACCTACCGTGACGGGGATCGGGAATACTCGTTGGGGTGAACGTGAGGCGATGGGGCATGGCCGTGCTGGCCGTTGGGCTGGCGCTCGCGCTGGCCGGCTGTGGGGACGACAGCGAGCCGAAGAAGCCGGAAGCGGCGGCGTCGGAGGACACCTACCCCGTGTACGCCGCGACCATGGACCCCGTCGAGGCAGCCATGACGCTCGTGCCGGACGGCGCGAAGACGCTGGCGGTGACCGACTACGACGAGGTGAAGTCGCTCTTCGGGTTCGATGACATCACCAGCCGGTCGAGCCCCGCGGACCAGAGCGACCTATGGAACCGGGCCGACAAGGAGGCCGCCCAGGTCAGCGGAGGTCTGCTGCGTGGGGTCGACCAGCGCCTGCGCGACACCTACAAGTGGGGTGCTGCCGATGTCGTCTGGGAGGCCAGGTTCACCGGCGGCGGCAAGGAAGGGTTCGTCATCAAGGTCGCCGACCGGGTCAAGCCCGGCCAGGCGATCAAGGCAGGCGTCGGCCCCCTGAAAGGCGCGAAGTTCGACCCGGAGACCCACCTGATCACCAAGAACACCGCGACCCCGGACGCCGAGAACTGGGCCGCGCAGGAGGTGATGGTCGCCGTCGCCGGAGGCCCCGCCACCTCGACGTACGTCGTCAAGGGCTGCGCCGAGGGCGGACCGAAGGAGAAGACCCGGCTGGCGCCGGTCGAGGCCTACTCGGTCGAGTTCGGCGGCGGGCTGGCCACCCTGCGTCTCGGCGAGGACCGTGACGACCTGTTCGTCCGGCTGAAGCTGGCTGATCAGGTCCCTGCGTACAAGAAGGTCTTCACCAACGGTGTCGCCGATCCGGCCACGGGGCGGATCGGGTTCCGGGTGACGAGCCCGGTGACCGCGGCCACGCTGGTCACCAGCGAACCCGTCCCGTTCGCAGTCTGTGACTGAAGGGCCGTACTCTGGGAGTGCTATGGCCGCCCAGACCAGTCCCCCGCGAAGCTTCTTCTCCCCCAGGTTGTGGGGTGCGCACGCGCTGGTGGTGATCTTCGTGACCGGCGCGGTGCTGCTCGGGGTGTGGCAGTACCAGTCGAGCCAGCAGGACAAGCAGGACCAGGTCGCCGAGCTGGTGCATGCGAAGCCGAAGGCGTTCACCGACCTGATCGGGCCCAACGACGCCTTCCCGTGGGAGCAGATCGGCCGCCCCGTGACCGTCTCCGGGATCTGGATGCCCGAGGAGACCATCTTCATCGACGGGATGGAGCGAGGCTCTCAGGTCGGCTTCTGGGCCGTCACACCGGTGCTCGTCGAGGACACCGAGTCGGCCGTCTACGTCGTACGCGGCTGGACCCCTGAGGTCGGCACCGCACCGCCCGCGCCGCGCGGCCACGTCACCGTCACCGGCTGGCTGCAGCCCAGCGACTGGACCGACGTCGCCGACGACCGCAAGTCCGACAACGTCTTCCCGCAGCTGGACGTCTCCGACCTGATCTCGCGCACCAGCTACGACCTCTACAGCGCCTACATGGTGCGCTCGCCGGCCGAGGACAACTGGCCGGCCAGCTCGATGCCGGTCAACGACGGCTCCATGGACGTCGCCGACGTACCCGCTCCGCAGCTGCCCGAGCCGGAGGCCACGACCGGCCTGCGCAACCTCCTCTACGCGATCGAGTGGTGGCTGTTCGGAATCTTCGGGATCTACGTCTGGTGGCGCTACGTGCGCGACACCCTGCGGCCCCGACCCGAAGAGAGCGACGAAGAAGACCCTGAGAAAACCACTCAGGATCTGCGCGTACGCTCAGACGCGTGAACAAGCTGTTCAGCACCTACAAGGTGCTTGCGTACGTCGTGGGTGTGCTGCTGCTCGTCGGCACGATCTCCTCGCTGTTCAAGTATCTGCTCCCCGAGGGCACTGCCCTGCAGTCCCTCGGCGAGGCGATGACGCCGCTGTGGGTCGCGCACGGCTGGATCTTCATCATCTACGTGATCGTCGCCTTCCTGCTGACCCAGAAGGCCCGCTGGACGATCCCCGAGTTCCTGCTGATGATGATCGCTGGCCTGATCCCCGGGCTGATCTTCTGGGTCGAGCGCCGCGTCGCCGACCGGATCGCTCCGAAGCTCGCTGACGCGGCCTCCTGACCTCAGGTCCACGACCGACACTGTGGGAGGATCGAGGAGTTACATCCCGTACCAATCCCAATGTCGGAAGGGCAGGTCATGGCTGACCAGAAGGCCATCCTCCACACCAATCACGGTGACATCACGATCACCTTGTTCCCCAACCATGCTCCGGAGACGGTCGCCAACTTCGTCGGCCTCGCCACGGGGACCAAGGAGTACACGGACGACGCCGGCCGCTCCGGTGTTCCCTACTACGACGGTCTCGGCTTCCACCGTGTCATCCCCGGGTTCATGATCCAGGGCGGTTGCCCCCTGGGCACCGGTACGGGCGGCCCGGGCTACACCTTCAAGGACGAGCCGCACCCCGAGCTCACCTTCGACAAGCCCTACCTGCTCGCGATGGCCAACGCCGGCCCCGGCACCAACGGGTCGCAGTTCTTCATCACCACCGGCCAGGCGCCGTGGCTGAACTTCAAGCACACCATCTTCGGTGAGGTCGCCGACGAGGAGTCGAAGAAGGCCGTCGACTCGATCTCCGGCACCAAGACGGGTGCGATGGACCGCCCGGTCGAGCCGGTCGTCATCGAGACGGTCGAGATCGTCTAGTTGTCCGACTCGACCCCGGTCGGGGTGCCGGTCTGCTACCGCCACCCCGACCGTGAGACGCACATCCGCTGTCAGCGCTGTAGCCGGCCCATCTGCCCTGACTGCATGACGCCCGCCTCGGTCGGCTTCCAGTGCCCCGAGTGCATGCGTGAGGGCCACAAGTCCGTACGCCAGCCCAAGCGCTTCACCGGCGCGCGGGTCGGGTTCCGGGCACTCCCGGTGACCTTCTCGCTCATCGGCGTCAACGTCCTGGTCTGGCTGAGCATCATCCTGACCGGTGGGTCCGGATCACGGATCGCCGACTTCATCGCGATCCGTCTGCAGGGCTACTGCCTCACGCCGGACGGCGGCTTCGCGGTGCCCAACGACGTCTGTCGGGCGAGTGGCTACACCTGGATGCCAGGCGTCGACGACGGCGCGGTCTGGCAGGTGCTGACCTCGACGTTCACCCACGTCTCGCTCATCCACCTGGCCGTGAACATGTTCTCGCTCTACATGCTCGGCTCGTTCCTCGAGCCGATCGTGGGCCGGCTGCGGTTCCTGGTCTTCTACCTGATCTCCGGCCTGGCGGGCTCCGCCCTGGTGGTCTGGGCGGCGGCACCGGCCGGGTCGACCGTCGGTGCCTCGGGCGCGATCTTCGGGCTCCTGGGCGTCCTGGTGGTGCTCTTCGTCAGGGCCGGGCAGTCGCTCGCCCCGCTGCTGCCGGTGCTCCTGATCAACGCGGGCATCACCTTCTTCGGCAGCGGCATCTCCTGGCAGGGGCACGTCGGTGGCTTCGTCGGCGGTCTCGTCGTCGCATGGATCTACACCTCGCTCCGGGCCGACCGAAAGGTGCCGTTGCAGTGGGCTGCCCTGGGCGGCTTCACGTTGGCGTTGCTTGCTGTGATCGGCGTACGAATCCTGTTGTTCTGACGCCTTCGGGGCAGGTGTTTTCGGGGCGTTTTCACCGCGTGCAGAAATCCACAGGTGTGGATGGCCCTGTGGAGAACTACATCCGTGTAACGCAAAGCGGCGCAAACCAAAGGTTTGCGCCGCTTTCGCCGTCTAACGAGAGGGTCACTCCCACTTCGTGGCGAAGGTGAAACCCACCGCCATGAAGCCGATGCCGACCAGAAGGTTCTTCTGACCCAGGTCGTTGAAGACCCAGATCTTGTCCAGGTGGTCGTTGGCGAAGACGTAGAAGACGCAGATCCAGATCAGGCCGATCACGAAGCAGCCGAGCATGCCGACGACGACGCCTCGGCCGCGGCCCAGCGGGGTCTTCGGGTGGGCGGCGACGGCCAGGCCCAGGAAGAGCAGGACGAAGCCGATCAGGTAGTTCCACCCCTCGAGCTTCTGCACCGGCTTCGGCCCGGTGAAGTCGCCGCCGACCTCGTTGGGGCGGACCCCGACGTAGTAGTAGGCGATCCAGCCGATGCCGAGGGCGATCAGCAGCAGGGCGACCCCGAAGCGCGGAGTGAAGATCGGCTCCTTGGGAAGGTCGAGATCACTCTTCTTCGAGAGCTTGAGCTTGGCCACGGGTGATGCTCCTCAGACAAATGTGATTGCTGCGCATACCCTAATGGTCGTGAGCTCCGGAACCCAGGCTAACCCCACCTCTAAACCAAAGCGCTGGTCCCGCGTGACCTCCTGGAGGCTTGGTACGCCCATCGTGGTGCTGCTCTGTGGCGGCCTGCTCGCGGTGAGTTTCGTGAACGCCGACGGCACCGACCTGCGTCCGGGCCGCTACGAGGACCTGGCGACGCTCGTTGACGGGGAGCGGATCCGCTACAACCGCCTCGAGGCCCAGCTGACCGACCTGCAGAGCGACGTGGACCAGCTCACCAGCGGCGTCACCGACAAGGACGTCAAGAAGCTCCAGAACCAGTCCGCGCGGCTCGCAGACCCGGCCGGCACCTCGGACCACAGCGGCGCCGGCATGCAGATCGTCCTCGGCGATGCGCCCTCGGAGGTCCAGGAGAGCTACACCGGCGACGATCCGAACTCGCTCGTCGTGCACCAGCAGGACATCCAGGCCGTCGTCAACGCGCTGTGGGCCGGTGGCGCCGAGGCGATCACCATCGCCGGCAAGCGGATCATCACCACCACCGGCATCAAGTGCTCCGGCAGCACGGTGCAGCTCGACGGTGTCCCGTACCCCCAGCCGTACGTCATCGAGGCGGTCGGCGACCCCGACCGGCTGCAGGCCGCGATCGACCGCGACAACCATGTGCAGAACTACCGGGCCGACGCCCGCGACCCCAACGTCCAGATCGGCTGGTTCCTCCAGCCGCTGACCTACCTCACCGCTCCGGCCTACGACGGCCTGCTCGACGTGAAATACGCGAAACCCCTGCCTCAGGAGAACTGAGAGGCCGCTCCGCTGGTCGAGCCGCCGGAGCCGCTAGGCGGAGGCGTGTCGAGACCAACACGGTCCCTCCGCGCTCGATGGTGCTGCCCAGCTGAACGCCGATTGGTAGATGACCGCGAACCGTCCAC
>NZ_JBEZZS010000015.1:0-129396 GCF_040639295.1 Nocardioides sp. NPDC023903
ATCGGCTCGATGGGCCATCTCCTCAAGGGAGAGTCGCCCAACCTGAGCCTCTGCCCGGTCTACCTGCGGCCGCTCGTCGCCGCGTGCCTGGCCGACGAGCCGACTCGGCGCCGAATCCCGTCAGGACGAGCCGACTCGAAGAGGGGTCAGGCGCGAGGCGGCCGGATGAGGCCCTCTTGAGCGACCGTTGCGGCCAGGATGCCGTCGGCGGTGAAGACGCGGCCGATGGACAGGCCACGACCGCCGTAGGCCGAGGGGCTCTCCTGGTCGTAGAGCCACCACTCGTCGGCGCGGAAGGGGCGGTGGAACCAGATGGTGTGGTCGAGCGAGGCCATCTGAATGCCCTTGTGGTCCAGGGAGTGGGCCGCCAGAGAGGCGCCGAGCAGCGAGATGTCGGAGGCCCAGGTGAAGGCGCCGCGCTGGATGTCGGGATCGTCAGGGAGCGAGGCGCCCAGGCGGATCCAGAGGCGCTGCTGTGCGGGATGGGTCGGGTCGGGCTTGATGCCGAGCAGCGAGTTGCCGACGGCACGCACCTCGACCGCCTCCCACTCGCGCGCCAACGAGACGGCCTCGGGGCTGCCGGAGTCGGCCATCATCTTCAGGAAGTCGATGCACTTCTCGGGCGCCGGGACGGACGGCATCGCGTCCTGGTGCTCGAAGCCGGACTCCTCACGCTGGAAGTTGGCGGTGAGGTAGTAGATGTCGCGCCCCTTCTGGCGCGCCCGGACCCGCCGCGTCTCGAAGGAGCGCCCGTCACGGATCCGCTCGACGTCGTAGACGATCGGGTAGGACGGGTCGCCCGGCAGCAGGAAGTAGGAGTGCATCGAGTGCACCGTGAAGGCCGGGTCGGCCGACCGCACCGCGGCCATCAGCGCCTGGGCGGCCACCTGGCCGCCGTAGGCGCGCCCGCGCGAGTTGCGGGTCGTGGTGGCACCGTGGAAGAGGTCCTTGTCGATCTCGACCAGGTCGAGCACGCCTACCAGCTCGGCCACTGCCTGATCCGCCGCTACGGCGTCGGTCGTCATGGGAGTGAGTGTCTCTCAATCCTTCTCAGGGTTGTCATCGGGGTCGGGGCCGTTCAGCCCGGCCAGGAACTGCTCGAACTGCTCGCCGAGCTCGTCGCCGGTCGGCAGCGGCTCGTCGGGAGCCAGCAGCGAGCGGCCGGACTCCTCCCCGCGCTGGAAGGTGTCGTACTGCTGCTCGAGAGCGGCCACGACCTCCCGCACCTCGGCATTGTCCTCGATGTAGGAGGCGATCTCCTCCTCGCGGCGCTGCGCCTCGGCCTCCAGGTCGGAGACCGGGATCGTCAGCCGGGCCGCGCGCTCGAGCGCCTCGACGAGCACGACCGCCGCGGCGGGGTAGTCGCTCTGAGCCAGGTAGTGCGGCATGTGCACCACGTAGCCGCCAGCGGGGTGGCCCCACTCCCCCAGGCGTACCTCCACCAGGGCCTGGGCGGAGGCCGGGATCCGGATCTCGCCCTTCCACTGGCTCTCCCAGACCTGGCCGGCGAGCTCCTGCGCCGGGTCGTTGGCGTGCCTGGTCGTGGTCAGCGGGCGGGTGTGCGGCACCGCCATCGGCACCGAGGCGAGCGAGATCACCTCGGTCACGCCGAGGCGCTCGATGACCTCGCGTACGGCGCCGGCGAAGGCCTCCCAGCGGTTGTCCGGCTCGGGGCCGTGCAGCAGGAGGTAGGGGGCGTCGCCGGTGTCCTTGAGCAGCCGGACGACCAGCCGCGGCGCGTCGAAGGACTCGTAGTGGTCGCTGACGAACGAGATCGCCGGGCGGCGGGCACGGTAGTCGTGGAGCTCGTCGACGTCGAAGGTCGCCACCACCGGCGCTCGCCTCGAGGTCTGGATCAGATGGGCCGCGGCGCGCTCGGCGGCCTTGCCCGCGTCGAGGAAGCCGTCCAGGACGACCACCAGCGGCAGCTGGTCACCTCCGGCAAGGATGATCTCCTCGGGCAGGTCGTCCACGATGTGCACCAGTCGTGATCCGGCCATCGGTGTCTCCTCCCGTTGCGTACGGCCCTCGCGGGCCTCGTCGTCGCTCGCCTCGCCAGGGATCGCGACCCTGGGGCTCAACCTTCTCAATACACGCTTCCACATGACGACAGCGCAGCATCCTGGACGCCCGCGTTATTCCCAAGCCGACGCGCGGCGACCCGCGAGAGCCGGTGTGACCTCCCCCTCGGTGCGGCCGTTGTTACTAGCGGGTAATGTAAGCGGCGGGCACCACCCGTGCCCGCATCAACAGCGCCGCCCGGCGGCATTCGACCGGCAACCCACATGGAGTGACACGGTGACCCGACAGCTGCGAGAAGTCGTCTTCGTCGACGGCGTACGCACACCTTTCGGCAAGGCCAAGGGCCAGTACGCCGAAACCCGCGCAGACGACCTGGGCGTCAAGCTCATCCGTGAGCTCACGCGCCGCAACCCTGAGCTTCCCCCCGAGCGGATCGACGAGGTCGCCATCGCCGCGACCACGCAGATCGGCGACCAGGGCCTGACGATCGGCCGCACCGCGGGCCTGCTCGCCGGGCTTCCGCAGTCCGTCCCCGGCTACGCCATCGACCGGATGTGCGCCGGCGCGATGACCGCGGTCACCACGACCGCCGGTGGCATCGCCTTCGGCGCCTACGACGTCGTCATCGCCGGCGGTGTCGAGCACATGGGCCGCCACCCGATGGGCGAGGGCGTCGACCCCAACCCGCGGATCATCTCCGAGAAGCTCGTCGACCCCTCGGCGCTCGTCATGGGCAACACCGCCGAGAACGTCCACGACCGCTACCCGGCGATCACCAAGGAGCGCACCGACGCGTTCGCCGTCCGCTCCCAGGAGCTGGCGGCCAAGGCGTACGCCGACGGCAAGATCCAGCCCGACCTGGTCCCCGTCGCCACCCGCTCCGCCGAGAACGGCTGGGGCCTGGCCACCACCGACGAGCCGATGCGTCCCGGCACCACCACCGAGGACCTGGCCAAGCTGAAGACCCCGTTCCGTCCGCACGGCCGCGTCACCGCGGGCAACGCGGCGGGCATCAACGACGGCGCGACCGCCTCGCTGCTGGCCTCCGAGGACGTCGCCCGCGAGCTCGGTCTGCCGATCAAGATGCGGCTGGTGTCGTACGCCTTCGCCGGCGTTGCCCCCGAGGTCATGGCCGTCGGCCCGATCCCCTCGACCGAGAAGGCGCTGGCCAAGGCCGGCCTCACGATCGACGACATCGAGGCCTTCGAGGTCAACGAGGCGTTCGCCATCCAGGTCCTCGCTTTCCTGGACCACTTCGGCATCGCCGAGGACGACGAGCGCGTGAACCCGTACGGCGGTGCGATCGCGTTCGGTCACCCGCTGGCCTCCTCCGGCGTGCGGCTGATGATCCAGCTCGCGCGCCAGTTCGAGGAGCGCCCCGAGGTCCGCTACGGCCTCACCACCATGTGCATCGGCCTGGGTATGGGCGGCACGGTCATCTGGGAGAACCCGAACTGGACTGGGGAGTCGAAGTGACTGACATCAACACGCTTCTCACGGACGTACGGACGCTCTTCTCCGACGACGAGGTCGTGACCGCGGCCAAGCTGGCGAAGGTCACCCTGCCCTCCGGCAAGGTCCTCGGCCTGGTCACCCTCGACAACGGGCACGACCACACCCGCCCGAACACGTTCGGGCCGAAGTCGCTGGTCGAGCTCAACACGGCGTACGACGCCGCGTTGGCCGACCCCGAGATCGACGCGATCGCGGTGACCGGCAAGCCGTTCATCCTCGCGGCCGGTGCCGACCTGACCTCGCTGCAGGCGGGTGGCCCCGACGGGATCCGTACGATCGCCGAGCTCGGTCACGCGGTCTTCCGCAAGCTCGGCGACGGTGCCGACGGGGTCAAGAAGCCGTCCTTCGGCTTCATCAACGGGCTCGCGCTCGGTGGCGGCCTCGAGGTCGCGCTGCACGCCGACTACCGCACGATCCAGGACTCGGTGCCGGCCGTCGGCCTGCCCGAGGTCATGCTCGGCCTGATCCCGGGCTGGGGCGGTGGCTACCTGCTGCCGAACCTGATCGGCCCGGCGAAGGCCGCCAAGGTCTTCATCGAGAACCCGCTCAACAACGGCAAGGTGCTCAAGGGCACCGAGGCCTTCGACCTGGGCATCGCGGACGCGATGTTCGGCGGCGCCGACTACCTCGAGCAGTCGCTGCTGTGGGCCGACGGCATCCTGTCCGGTGACGTCACCGTCAGCCGTGAGGAGATCGACCGGGGCGAGGCCTGGGACGAGGCCGCCAAGAACGCCGGCTTCTTCGCCTGGGCCAAGACCGGAGACGCCTCTCCGGCCGCCAAGAAGGCCGTCGAACTGCTCACCCTGGCCAAGACCGCGACCCGCGACGAGGGCTTCGCGGCCGAGGACGACGCGCTCGTGGCGATGTCGAAGACCCCGCAGCTGCTCGCCTCGCTCTACTCCTTCGACCTGGTGCAGAAGCGCGCCAAGCGTCCCGCCGGCGCGCCCGACAAGGCGCTCGCGCAGAAGGTCACCAAGGTCGGCATCATCGGTGCCGGGCTGATGGCCTCGCAGTTCGCGCTGCTCTTCGTCCAGCGTCTCAAGGTGCCGGTCGTGATGGTCGACCTGGACCAGGAGCGTGCCGACAAGGGCGTGGCGTACGTCCACGCCGAACTCGACAAGAAGCTCGCCAAGGGCCGCGCGTCGCAGGACGCGACCAACCGCCTCAAGGCGCTCGTGACGTCGTCGATCGACTACGCGGAGGCATTCTCCGACGCCGACTTCATCATCGAGGCCGTCTTCGAGGAGATGGGCGTCAAGAAGACCGTCTTCGCCAACGCCGAGGCCGTCGCGCCGGAGACCGCGGTCTTCGCCACGAACACCTCGAGCCTCTCGATCACCGAGATGGCGGCCGACCTGAAGAACCCGGAGCGGGTCGTGGGCTTCCACTTCTTCAACCCGGTCGCGGTGATGCCGCTGCTGGAGATCATCCGCGGCGAGACGACGTCCGACGCGGCCCTGGCCACGGCGTTCTCGGTCTCGAAGTCGCTGAAGAAGACCTCGATCCTGGTCAAGGACAGCCCGTCCTTCATCGTGAACCGGCTCCTGGGCCGCTTCATGGGCGAGGTCTCCAAGGTCGCCGACGAGGGCACCCCGATCGATGTCGTCGAGTCCGCCTTCGCCGGTGTCGCGCCGATGGGCCCGTTCGCGCTGATCGGCCTGGTCGGCCCGGCGATCGCGTACCACAACAACGAGACGCTCGCGAAGGCCTTCCCCGACCGGTTCCACCTCTCCGAGAACCTCCACCGGGTCGTCGAGGCCAAGAAGAGCTCCTTCTTCGGTCCCGACGGGCGCACCCTCGACCCCGAGGTCGAGGCGCTGCTCGTCTCCGGCGACGTGGTCAAGACCGCCGAGGAGGCCCGCCAGCAGGCCCTCGAGGCCATCGCCGACGAGATCGGCCGGATGCTCGAGGAGGGCGTCGCCCAGGCCGCTGAGGACATCGACCTGGCGATGATCACCGGTGCCGGCTTCCAGTTCTGGAACGGCGGCATCACCCAGCTCCTCGACCGCGAGGGCATCTCCGAGAAGGTCACGGGCAAGAAGTTCCACTGACCCTCGACGAAACCGCCCCCGGCCACGATGTGGCCGGGGGCGGTTCACGTTCAGCCGAGGTCTGGCTCAGACGTTGTTGCCGGCGAGCGGGCCGTTCCCGCTGCCGCCGGTCGCCGGCCTCGCGGCCCGCTGTCGAGCCGGTGGCCTCTGCTGGCCGCTGGTCTGCGCCGAGGCGCGCCGGCTCTCGATCTTCTTGCGGACCAGCTCGTTCGCCGCGTGCAGGTCGAACGGCGGCGACATCTGCTCCGGTGACCAGTGGAACTCGGCCACGATGTCGTCGTAGAGCATTGATTCCCCCGAGGTGCTGTTTGGTTGAGGTTGGTGACGGTCCGGGGAGCTTGCCGGTCCCGGGACCTATGACACTCTAGACCGGGATGCGGCCCGATCGGGCAGCGAACCGCCTGTGACGTACGATCGTCCCCGTCGTTCTTCGACGTCTGACCTGCGAAAACCGTCCCTCCCGTCCAAGCATTGCGATGTCTCAGGTTCAGAGACTGCCCGCTAGCCGGCCGACGCCGCGCCCCACAGCCGCGCGATCGACTCCGCGATCCGCGACAGGTCATCCTCGACACGGTCCAGCGCATCATGCAGCGAACCGGGGCCGGGAGATGCGGAGAACACCGCGGTCATGCCGGCCGCGAGCGCCCCGCTCGCGCCTTGGGACACGTCGCCCGCGATCACGACCACGGGGACATCCCGTGCCTGGGCCAGCCGCATCACGCCGACAGGGGTCTTGCCCCCGAGAGACTGGGTGTCCAGCCTGCCCTCGCCGGTGATGACCAGGTCCGCCCCGGCGATCGCGGAGCCGAGCCCGACGGCGTCGGCGACCAGCTCGAAGCCCGAGCGAAGCTCGGCACCCAGGAACGCGAGCGCCGCGAACCCCAGCCCGCCCGCCGCCCCGGCCCCCGGAGACTCCGGGTCCGCCAGCGAGGCGCACACCTCGCCGAGCCGGCGCAACCCCGCATCGAGCATCTCGACCGTCGCCTCGTCCGCCCCCTTCTGCGGGCCGAAGACGCTGGCGGCGCCGCGCGGACCGTGCAGCGGGTTGTCCACGTCGCACGCTGCTATCACCTCGCATCGCGCCAGGCCGGGGTGCAGGGCCGCTAGATCGACCGTGGCGATGTCGCGCAGCCCGGCGCCGCCGGGTGTCACCCGAGCGCCGGTCGCGGACGTGAGACGTACGCCGAGCGCCTGGGCCATTCCGACGCCGCCGTCGGTGGTCGCGCTGCCGCCCAGGGTGAGGATGAGCCGTTCGACCCCGGCGTCCAGGGCGGCCTTGATCAGCTCGCCGGTGCCGTACGTGGTGGCAGTCGCGGCGCTCTCGGGTGTGGGATCGACCAGGTGCAGCCCTGACGCGGACGCCATCTCGACGACGCCGGTCAGCCGGCCCGCAGGCCCCTCGGCCGGGATCAGGCCGAGCTCCGCGTCGACCGGCCGACCGTGCGGCCCGGTGACCGTGTGACGGACGATCTGGCCGCCGAGGGAGCCGATCAGCGCGTGCAACGTGCCCTCTCCCCCGTCGGCGACGGGCAGGGTCACGGTCTCCCAGTCGGGGGCGCCGCGCCGCCACCCGGTCGCGATGGCGGCCGCTGCCGCCGGGCTCTCGCAGCTGCCCTTGAAGGAGTCTGGAGCTATGACGACGCGCATGACTCAGGCGATCAGGATCAGTAGGTCGGCCATCGAAGGTCCTTCATCGTCGGACAGGAACGGCGTGCGCCTGGCGTGTGCCAGGCATGTGCTGCACAGCATCTGTTGCGCGATGCGATGGCGTCCACAGGCAGATGGCCAAGGCCCTGGACCCAGATCTTGTGCATCTGCACAATGGGCGCGGCTATTGATCCGAGCCGAGCACCGGTCCGAGGTACAGCATCAGGACGTCAGGCAGGTGGTCCATCCGCAGACCGGTGATGTCGCCGATCCGGGCGAGGCGGTAGCGGACGGTGTTGCGATGGACGTGCAGCGCCCCGGCAGCGGCCGTCGGGCTGGCGTTCTGCTGGATGTAGGCAGCGAAGGTGGCCACCAGCTCGCCGGACCGGTCGGCGGCGACCAGCCGCTGCCACGGCTCGGCGAGCAGGTCGCCTCGCCACCCGTCGCCCATGCCCCTGACCAGGGCGAGCAGCGGCACGTCGTCGAAGTCGTACGCTCCGCCGGTCGTGTCGATGAGGCCGGTGACCGTCAGCGTGTCGCGAGCCGTCAGGTAGGCGTGCTCGAACGCGGCGGGCCCGGTGAAGGCGCGACCGGTGGCATGTCGGAGATCACCCTCCGCGGCACGCAGCAGCGCCGCGACGTCCACGTTCGGGTTAGAAGAGCGACCGGCGGGGCTGAAGACGACGAGCTCCTGCGGCTCCACCCGGCCGACCAGGACGCCGCGTACCTGCGCCAGATCCCGCTGCAGTCCGAGAAGAGCGTCCGTATGCGTCTGCGTCCGAGCGGCGGGCGCGACGACGGTCGCCCGCCGGGGCATCTCGAGGTCGATGTCCAGGCCTGCGGCCCACTCCGTGATCTCGCGCGGGGCGAGCCGTCCGGCGGCCGCATGGCCGATGAACTCCTCCCGCTCCCGGTAGCGCCACTGGCGGGACTCCGCGGCCCGGGCCTGGTCGACCATCAGCTCCGCGGTCACTCTGATCAGCTCGCCGAGCAGCCGTACCTCTTCCGGATCGCCGGTGATGCCGACGACCCCGACCAGCTGGCCGTGGGAACGCAGCGGCAGGTTGATCCCGGGCTGGACGCCGCGCAGTGCCAGCGCGTCGGAGTGAGCGATCTCCACGACTCGGTCCTGCTGCGCCGCGAGGAGTGCACCTTCGTGCACGGCGCCGATCCGGTCGTCGTGCCCCGAGGCCAGGATGACCCCGTGCGGGTCCATCACGTTGACGTTGTGGCCGATGACGCTCATCGTCCGCTCGACGACCTGCCGCGCCAGGTCCGAGGTCAGTAGCGCGGCGCTCACCACAACGGTCAGAGCCGCGCCTGGCGCGGCGAGCTACCTTCGCCCTCGGCCTGCGCGTCGCCTTCAGGCTCGTCCAGACGCAGGCCGGCGTCGTCCTGGAGGCCGCCGTCGAGCACCGTGATGGTGTCCAGCGCGATCGCCTGCGGGGTCAGACCGATCGTCTCCAGGATCTTCGGCCGCTTGGCGTGGTCCAGGAACTCCTGGGGGATGCCGTGGATCTTCACCTGGGTGCGTACGCCCGCGGCCGTCACGGCCTGCAGGAAGGACGCTCCCACGCCGCCGGCGACGCCGTTGTCCTCGATGGTGACGACCAGGCGGTGGTCGGCGGCCGCCTCGATGAGGGCGGGGTCGATCGGCTTGACCCAGCGCGGGTCGACGACGGTGACGCCGATTCCCTGGGCGGTGAGCCGCTCGGCGACGCCCACGGCGACCTCGGCCATGGAGCCGACGCCGATGACCAGGACGTCCTTGGTGCCGTTGCGCACGAGCACGTCGGCCTCGCCCAGCTTGGCGATCGTGGGGATGTCCTCGGGCGGCGGGCCCTTCGGGAAGCGTACGACGGTGGGCGCGTCGTCGACCTCGACGGCCTCGTCGAGGAGCTCGTTGAGGCGAGCGATGTCGCGCGGCGCGGCCAGGCGGAGGCCGGGGACGACCTGGAGGAGCGACATGTCCCACATGCCGTTGTGGGAGGCGCCGTCGTCGCCGGTCACCCCGGATCGGTCGAGGACGAACGTCACGCCTGCCCGGTGGAGGGCGCAGTCCATCAGCACCTGGTCGAAGGCGCGGTTGAGGAAGGTCGCGTAGACCGCGAAGACCGGGTGCAGGCCGCCCATGGCCAGGCCGGCGGCCGAGGTGGCGGCGTGCTGCTCGGCGATGCCGACGTCGAAGGTGCGCTTGGGGAACCTGGCCTGGAACGCGTCGAGGCCGACCGGGTGCATCATCGCAGCGGTGATCGCGACGATGTCCTGGCGGCTCTCCCCCAGCCGCAGCATCGCGTCGGAGAAGTGGTCGGTCCAGATCCGGCCCTTGGGCTTCTCGGCGCCGGTCTGGACGTCGAAGGGACCCGGCGAGTGGAACTGGTCGGCCTCGTGGCGCTCGGCCGGGTCGTAGCCGTAGCCCTTGCGAGTGATCGCGTGCACGATCACGGGACCGCCGAACCGCTTGGCCGAGGTCAGCGCCTGCTCGACGGCGTGCCGGTCGTGGCCGTCGACGGGGCCGACGTACTTCAGGCCGAGGTCCTCGAAGAGGCCCTGGGGCGCGACCGCGTCCTTGAGCCCCTTCTTCACCGCGTGCAGCGCGTCGTAGGCCATCGCGCCAATCCCGGGCACCGCGTTGAGGCGGCGCTTGACCATGTCGAGGACCAGCTCGTAGCGAGGGTTCGTTCGCAGCGCCGTCAGCGCCGTGGCCAGGCCACCGATGGTCGGGGTGTAGGAGCGGCCGTTGTCGTTGACCACGATGACCAGCCTGGAGTCGTGCTGGATCGCGATGTTGTTGAGCGCCTCCCAGGCCATCCCGCCGGTCAGCGCGCCGTCGCCGATCACGGCGACGACGTGGCGGTCCTCGCCGCGGATCGTGTAGGCCTTGGCCAGGCCGTCGGCATAGGAGAGCGCGGTGGAGGCGTGAGAGTTCTCGACCACGTCGTGGTCGGACTCGGACTGGCTCGGGTAGCCGCTCATCCCGCCCTCGCGGCGCAGCGTGCCGAAGTCGCCGGCCCGGCCGGTGACGAGCTTGTGGACGTAGGACTGGTGGCCGGTGTCGAAGACGATCTTGTCGCGCGGGCTGTCGAAGACCCGGTGCATGGCCAGGGTCAACTCGACCACGCCGAGGTTCGGCCCCAGGTGGCCGGTGTTGGTGGCCACCGTCCGGATCATCAGGTCCCGGATCTCGCTCGCGAGGAGCTCGAGCTGGTCGTCGGAGAGATCACGAAGATCCTGCGGCGCGGCGATGCGTTCGAGGAGACCCATGGCCCGGATTCTACGTCTCGACCCTGAGGACCGCCGACCCGGATAGCGCCGCGTGCTGGGGTGATCCAAGGAAGGGCGTCAGCCCGATCCGGGCCGAGTCGCTGAGGTCCAGGTCAGGCACGGTCGCGGGGTCGACGAAGACGATCTGTCGTCCCTCGTGGCAGACGATGTCCGCGTCGGTGAGGTCGACGCCGGCCGCGTACAGGTGGAGCTTGTCGTCGGTGCCGGTCTCTGGGTGGTGGACGTCGTGGACGGCGAGCAGCTGCAGCTCGGCGGGGCTCAGGCTGACCTCGGTCTCCTCCTCGAGCTCGCGCACCGCCCCGGCCAGCGGGTCCTCCCCCGGTTCCAGGTGGCCGCCGCAGAAGGCCCACTTCTCCGGGGCGATCACGGGGCGCTCGTCGCGCTCCTGGAGCAGCACCCAGCCACGACGGTCGACAAGGATCACAGCGGCGAACTCGGTCATGATGCGCGAGCCTAGTTGCTGCGCGGACGCACCGACGCCCGCGGCCTCCCCAGCTCGCTCGTCAGTACGTCACCGACGCGCTCGAGCCCGACGGGCTCCTCGACCAGCTCCGCCCATGGCCGCGTCGACGCGGCGAGGAAGGCGACCGCCTGTTCCAGGTGGCGCGGCTCGTAGTTGTGTACGCCGCTGACCGACCGCCAGCCCCGTACGATCGCCTCGGGGTCGACCGAGATCGCGCGCCCCGGCGAGACCGACCCCACCAGGACGAGGGAGCCGCCGATGTCGAGGGCCCCGAGCGCTGCCTCGACCGCCGAGGCGGCTCCGGAGAAGTCCATCGCCACGTCGACCGGCGGAAGCGCCTGACCTGCGGTCAGCGTCGATGTCGCACCGAAGTCGACGGCCAGCTCCAGCCTCGCGGGCTCGATGTCGCTCACCACGACCTCGGCCGCCCCGGCGTCGGCCGCGGCGGCGACCGCGGTGAGCCCCAGCATCCCGGCGCCGACCACCAGCACCCGCTTCCCGCGCAGCGAGCCGGCCCGCTCCAGCGCCGCCATCACGGTGGCGGTCGCGCACCCGGCTGGCGCGGCGACCTCGTCGGCCACGGCGTCGGGGACGGGCAAGACCGCGGTTCCGGCGGGCAGGAGCACATGGGTCGCGTAGGTGCCGGACAGCGGCCAGGCCGGCTCGTGGGGCTCGTGGCCGAGCTTGCGGACCGAGCGGCACTTCGCGGTGAGCCCCCGTCGGCAGCGGTCGCAGCTCCCGCACGAGACGGTGACGCCCCAGACCACGCGCTGGCCGGTGCCCACGATCCGTCCGACGCCCTCGTGCCCGAGGACGCTCGGGCAGGCACCGGGACGCCGGCCGGAGACCGTGTGGTGGTCGGAGCCGCACACGGTCGCGAGGTCGATCTCGACCAGCGCCTCCCCCGGCCCAGGCACCGGCAGGTCCACGGTCTCCAGCGTCACCTCGGCGCCGCCACGCCACACCGCGAGCCGTGCCATCAGACCGCGCCGACCTTCTTGCGCAGCCAGGCCGAGAAGAGGTCGATGACGATGATCAGGACGATCACCATGCAGACGTACGTCATCATCGTGTCGAAGTGGAAGCTGTCCACCTCGGTCTTGATGAAGAACCCGACGCCGCCGGCACCGACGGTGCCGAGGATGACCGAGCTGCGTACGTTGGTGTCGAAGCGGTAGAGCAGCAGGCCGAGCAGTGACGGCATGACCGCGGGCAGTACGGCGTGCGCGGCCGACTGCGCGGGCGAGGCTCCGGCCACGCGGAGCGCCTCGACCGGTCCCTGGTCCACCTCGTCCATGGCCTCCGACCACAGCTTGCCCATGACCGCGACGTTGTGGATCGCCAGCGCGATCACACCCGGGAAAGCACCGAAGCCGACCGCGGCGATGAACATCAGCGCATAGACCGTCTCCGGGACGGCACGCAGCACCGACATCACCGCGCGACCCAGGAGCCACAGCGGCACGAACCGGTTGGTCGTACGCGAGGAGATGACCGCGAAGAGCAGCGCCACCGGAATCGACAGGGTCGTGCCGAGCAGGCCGATCCAGATCGTGAGCAGGCAGTACTCCAGGCCGGGCCGGATGGTCTCGGACCAGCGCAGGTCGAGCGGGAAGGCACCGTCCTGGTGGATCGTCTTGCCGTTCGGGTAGGTGCGGTCGACCCCGAACAGGAAGTTCCACAGGCCCCGCCAGCCCTCGAGCAGCTCCTTGGGCGAGGTGTTCGTCTGCACCGCGGCGTACCAGTGCACCAGGATCAGGGCGACCGTGATGGCCGCCCCGAGGGCGATGCCGGACGGGCGGAAGCGGGGCGGGATGTCGAGACGCGGTTCCGGGGTCTTGGTCAGGCTGCTCATGCGAACTCCCTCATCTCGGCGACCGCGGCCGCCTCGGCCGCCTCGGCGGCCTCCAGCGCTTCCAGGGCGGGCCGGTAGAGGCCGGCCACGGTCTCGTCGGTGACCTCGGCGCTGCTGCTGTCGAAGACGAGCCGGCCGCCGGCCAGTCCGAGGATCCGGTCGGAGAAGCGGCGTGCCAGGTCGGGCTGGTGGAGCACCGCTGCCACGGCGAGGCCGTCGTCGTCGGCCAGCGAGCGGAGCAGGTTCATCACCTGCTCGGAGGCGGCCGGGTCGAGCGCCGAGACCGGCTCGTCGGCGAGCAGCACCTTGGCGCGCTGGCACAGCGCGCGAGCCACCGCGACTCGCTGCTGCTGGCCGCCGGAGAGGCGACCCGCCTTCTCCCGGGCGCGGTCGGCGAGACCGACCCGGTCCAGGCAGGCCATCGCCTCGGCCTGCACCTCGCGCGGGAAGGCCAGCACGGACCAGGACCGGCTCAGGCCGAGCCGTCCGAGCGCTCCCGCGCAGACGTTGTCGAGCACGCTGCGACGGGGCACCAGATGGATCTTCTGAAAGACCATCGCCACCGTCGGCACCGCCTCGCCGGGTTTGGCTCTGACGCCGTCGACCGTGATCGTGCCACCGTCGGGACGCTCCAGACCGACCACGCAGCGCAGTGAGGTGGACTTGCCGGATCCGTTGGCTCCGAGGAGGCTGACCACCTCCCCGGAGGCGACCTCGAAGGCCAAGCCGTCCAGGACCGTCTTCTCCCCGAACGCCTTCCTCAGGCCGTCGATACGCAGGGCCGCCCCGGGGAGGTGATCAGCGCCCATCAGAGGTCGTCCGTGGTCAGGTCGAGGGCCTCGGCGAGGTCGGTCACCGGCTGGTAGTCCTCCTCGGTCACCGCGACCAGCGCGGGCTTGCCGGCGGGCGGGGTGAAGTCGAGGTACTCGCCGATCTCCGCGACCGACTCGGCAGGCAGGTTCAACAGCGCCTCCTGGACGGCCTTGGACACCTCGGGAGTCATGTTCGGGCCGGCCGCGATCGGGTCGTTGAGGATCGGCTCGGACTTCCAGATCTGGCGGAAGGCAGACTCGTCGAACTGGCCCTCGGCCGTCGCCGAGGCCAGGGTCTGGCTGTTGATCTCGGCGGCGTCGACCTTGCCGTTGACCAGGGCCAGCAGCGCCTCGGTGTGGCCACCGGCGTACTCGGCCTTGACGTCCTTCTCGATCCCGGCATCGATGAGCGCTTTGCGCGGCACCGCGTCACCGGAGGTGGAGCCGGACTCGGACAGCGCCAGGGTCGTTCCCGCGAGGTCCTCGACGGACTTGACCGGCGAGTCCTTCGGCACCCAGATACCGCCGGTGTAGGAGGAGACCTTGCCGTCCTCGCCCGCGAAGGAGGCCAGCGGCGTGGCGCCGGCCTGCTTCTGGGCGAAGACGTAGCCCAGCGGCCCGAACTGGCCGATGTCGAGCTTGCCGTTCTGCATGGCCAGGATCTCCGCGACGTACGTGTCGGAGATCTGCACCTCGACCTCGCAGCCGAGCTCATCGCCGAGGGCCTTGCCCAGGGTCTCGTAGACGGGAATCAGGTTCTTGGGGTCCTCGAAGGGCTCGACGCCCATCTTCAGGGTGCCGTCGGGGCAGATCTGGTCGGGACCGACCTCGCCGCCCGCGGCGGCCTTGTTGGTCGTCGCCTCGCTGCCGCAGGCGGCCAGGGCGAGGGTCAGTGTGGCGGCGCCGGCGAGGGCGGTGAGGGAGCGCAGGGTGGACATGTTCGGTTTCTCCTGTGGTCAGAACAGCTGGTCGAGGACGGTGGGCGCGAGGCCCAGTGCTGTGGTCATGCCGATGCCCGACGTCACCGAGACGACCCGGAGGCCCGGGAACGGCTCTGCGATGAGGAAGTCGGTCCGCGGCGAGTCCGCGTAGACCCCTCGCCAGCGACGTCGGACGGTGAGCGGAGCCCCGAGCAGCCGCGCCCCTTCCCGCAGCACCAGCTCGGCGACGTGCTCGTCGTCGAAGGGCAGGTGGGTGCGGTCGTAGTGGTGGGTGTCGCCCAGGACGATCGAGCCGGGTCTGCCGCCGCTCCCGGGGCGCTGGGTGAGCATGAGGTTCATGACGACGTCGAGGAGCTCGGGCGCGGTCGCCTCGAGCTCGTTGCGTACGTCGGCGGCCGCCGTGGTCTCGGCGAACCCGCCGTAGCGGAGCATCGAGAGTCCGGTCAGCACCGCAGGCCCGATCTCGACGTCAGCCGGAGGCGCGACCTCGAGCATCTGCAGCCGGCAGCGGCGTACGGCTGCCTCCTCGGCGACCTGCGGAAAGAGCCGGTCGATGTCATGGCCGGCGGCGTGGACGACCCGGGCGGAACGGATGGTTCCGCGGCTGGTGCGGACGTCGATCCCGTCGGCGTCCGGGTCGATGGCACCGACATGGGTCGCCCAGCTGAACCGGACCCCCTCGGACTCCAGCCACGCCGCGATCGCGGGCAGCGCCTCGCGCGGGTCCACCCTCAGGTCGAGCGGCAGGTGTGCACCGCCGAGGACCTCCGCGGTGGCCGGCGGGAACAGGTCGCGGGTGGCTCCGGCGTCCAGCAGGCGGGCCTGCTCGGTGCCGCGGATTCCCGCGAACTCTTCGAGCACGGCCATCTCGGCCTCGGTCCGGGCGACGACGACCGTGCCCGTCTCCCGGAGACCGAAGCCCGCCTTGGCGGAAAGGGCGAGCCAGCGCTCGCGGGCCGCGAGGGCATAGGCCAGCGACTGGCCCGACTGAGCGGTGGTGCAGATGTGCCCGAAGTTGCGGATCGAGGCGCCGACGGCGCGCTCGTCGCGCTCGATGACATGGACCTTCAGGCCGCGCGCGAGCCCTTCGACGGCGTGCGCGAGGCCGACGATCCCGGCACCGACAACAACAAGGTCGGCGGCACCGTCGGGGGTGGTCGTATGAGTTGGCACGGCCCGAACACTTCTGTCTCGCGGCAGCCCCGGTCAACACTCTCGACGAACATGTACAGACAAGTTAACCGGTCGTTTTCCTGCGCACCGTTTGGTCCTCTGAGCGTTATCCGGCCGTTCACGAAGCGCTTCATCACACTTGTCTGATCAAGTTGTAGCCTGCTGTCCATGAGTAGCCCGTTGCATGTCCAGGTCGCCGAGGCCATCCGCGCGCGGATCATCGCCGGCGAGCTGCCGACCGGCGCCCCGATCCCCTCCGAGGCGCAGCTGTGCGAGCAGTTCGGCGCCTCCCGCGGCACGATCCGTACGGCACTGGCGAGCCTGCGCCGCGAAGGCCTGCTCAGCGGCGGCCAGGGGCGTCCGCCGACCGTGCGCGACACCGCGCTCGGGCAGCCCTTCGAGCAGCTGATCTCGTTCAGCGCCTGGGTGCAGCAGATCGGCCACACCGCCGGGCAGCGCACGATCGAGGTCGCCCGGCGCGGCGCCACGGCTGCTGCCGCCGAGGCGCTCGACATCAACGAGGGCGACCCGGTGGTCGACGTGCTCCGGCTCCGTCTTCTCGACGGTCATCCCGCGATGCTCGAGCGCAGCACCTTCGTCGAGCGCGTCGGGCGAATGCTCTTCGACTTCGATCCCGACACCGGCTCGCTCTACGCCCACCTGATCGCCGCCGGCGTCGACCTGCACGGCGCGCGTCACACCATGGACGCGGTCGCGGCCGACGAGACCGACGCCGACCTGCTCGACATCGCGGTGGGCAGCCCGCTCCTGCGTGAGCGCCGCCGGGCGACCTCCGCCGACGGCACGCCGCTGGAGTACGCCGACGACCGCTACCGGCCCGACCGGGTCACGTTCACCATCGACAACACCCGCCCGTCCGCGGCGGGGATCCGCACCGACGTACGCATCCTCAAGGAGATCTCGTGACCGCCCCTGCCTACGATCTTGCCGCCCTCGACATGGCCGGCACCACTGTCGCCGAGGGCGGGCTGGTCTACGACGTGCTCGAGTCGACTGTCGCCGACGCCGCCGGCGAGCCGGTCCCCCACGACCTGCTGCTGCAGTGGAAGGGCACCTCGAAGTGGGAGGCGATCCAGGGACTGCTGCGCGGGCTCGGCCAGGACCCGACCACCGCCCAGGTCGACAAGATCTTCGACGGCTTCGGCGAGCGCCTCGTCACCGCCTACCGGGAGACCCCGCCGCAGCCATTCCCGGGCGTGCCCGAGATGTTCGCGACGCTGCGCTCACGAGGCGTCAAGGTCGCGCTGCAGACCGGCTACTCCACCGAGATCGCCGCCGCCATCCTCGACGGCCTCGGCTGGACCGTCGGCCCCGACGCCGACTCGACAGTCGACGCCCTGGTCACCTCCGACCTCGTCGCCGCCAGCCGCCCCGCCCCCTACCTCGTCTTCCACTGCATGGAGGCCACCGGCGTCCAAGACGTACGCCGCGTGCTGGTCGCCGGCGACACGCCCAACGACCTCGGCGCCGGCACCAACGCCGGGGCCGGCTTCGTCGTCGGCGTCGCCACCGGCTCCTTCACCCACGACCGGCTCGCCACCGAGCCCCACACCCACCTCCTCCCCTCCACCGCGGACCTGCCGACACTCCTGTGAGACGTACGTTCCTTGACTGGACACAAGCCAAGGCAAAGACTGGCTCCATGGCACTGACCAAGAAGCAGAAGACGATCCTGACCACCGGCGCGCTCGTGGCCCAGGCGGCGGTCGCCCCGGTGATCCTGCGCGACCTGCAGACGCGCTCCGACGACGAGATCCGCGGGCCGCGGACCCTGTGGCGGCTGTGGGGCAGCACCAACCTGCTCGGCGCGGCGGTCTACTGGTTCTACGGCCGCAAGCCGGCCGCGGCGCAGGCCTAGGCCCTCGCCACGCCGCGAGGCTCGGTGAGGAGCCGGATCGCGAAGATCAGCTCCTCGACGTCGGCGAACCGGCGCAGGTCGCAGCCGGTGCGCTCGGCGATCCGCTCGAGCCGGTGGTAGGCGGTGTTGACGTGGACGTGCAGGCGCTCGGCGGCCAGCTTGGCGTTGAGGTCGCAGGCGACGTACGCCAGCATGGTCTCGATCATCACGCAGTCACGCGCGAGGTCCTCCTCGACGAACTGGCGCAGCGCGGGGCGCACCAGGCGGCGGGCGGTCGGGTCCTCGCGCAGCACGAGGTAGTCGATCGTCGAGATCATCGGCAGGGCCATCACGCCGGGATCCGCACCGAGGACGTCGCGAGCGATCCCGGCCTCTGCGTACGCGGCGGGCGCGGCGCCCAGGCCCGCGTGCACGGTGCTGGCGCCGATGGCGAGCTCGAACCCCTCCCGGGCGAGCTGACGGTAGATGCGCCGCAGGTCGGGCACGATCGTCCTGACGTCGTCGGAGGCGACGGGCAGGATCGCGACGAGCTGCTCCTGACGGATCACCGTGACGCCCTCCCGCGCAGGGCCCAGCTCGGTGCGTACGTGCCGCAGCGCCTCCCGCAGGCTCCGTCCCGGGCGTAGCGGCCGCACCGGCACCGCGACCAGGACGATGATCCGGTCGTCCGATTCCAGCCCGCACCTGCGAGCCACCTCCAGCATCGGACCCGGCCGGGCGCCTCGTCCGGCGAGCAGGTCCTCGACGAGGTCCCGCCGGATCCGGTCGCCCTCGGCGAGCTCGACCTGATGGGCAGCGAGGTAGGCCTCGGCCGCGACCGTGCTGCCGACCTCGATCACCTGCATCACGTGCGAGGCCACCGGGAGCGCGGCACGGCTGGTCTCCGGGTCGGCAGCAGCGATCTCGACGATGCGCTCCCACAGCGCCACCTGACCGATACGGAAGGCCTGCAGGAAGTCGGCGAGCGCGACTCCTTGGCGGACCCGGCGAGTCGCCTGGTCCACGGTGAACTGGAAGTCCTCGCGTACGGCCGCGCGTCCCTCCTCCAGCGTGGTGAGCACCGCCAGGAAGACCGCCTCGGCGTGATCGCCGACCTCCTTGCGCAGCTCGGGATCGGGGCTGACGGCGTAGGCCGGAACCTGGTCCCAGTTGTGCTTGAGGAACAGCTCCACGGTGTGCGGGAGGTCCTCCCTGATGCCCGCGACGATGCGTTTGATCGGCTCCATGCTCATCGCGCTCCCTCGGTGTTTCGCTGGCGGTTGCGGCGTCAACCAGATCAACGCGCGAGTGTGGCGACAGTCACGGTTTCGGGGCCATGTGATCGGTCTCCATCCGGGTTGTCGCGCCCTCACACATTTCCCGACGCGCCCTTCCCAACCGAGATCTGGCTGGTGAATGGTGCTATGTGTCGGGGGTCACAAAACTCGGACCCTGCCCACGCCAGGAGTGATTACACATGGGGACGCACAACCCGGAAGGCCCTGCTCGGGTCTCCAGACGATCGTTCGTCGGATACGTCATCGGCGGCACCACGCTGATCGCAGCCGCAGACCTGGGCCTGGCTCCTTCGGCCGCCCACGCCGCACTGATCCCGTCGGTGCCACAAGTCCCCGAGGTCTACGACCTCAACGACTTCCTCACCCATTGCGCGACGCCGACGTCGAACCTGATCGCCATCGAGGTCGACGAGAAGGGGCACGCCCACTTCGCCCTGCCGCGGATGGAGGTCGGCCAGGGCATCACCACGGCCGTGGCCATGCTGATCGCCGAGGAGCTCGAGCTCCCGATCGACCACGTGCACGTCACCCTGGCGCCGGCCCGTCCCGAACTGCTCTTCAACCAGCTGACCGGTGGGTCCAACACGATCATCTCGGTCTACACCCCGGTCCGGGTCGCCGCCGCCATCGCCCGCAAGGCGCTGCTCGAGGCCGGCGCCATCCTGCTCGGGACGACGGTCGCCCAGCTGGTCGCCAAGGGCGGCGTGATCAGCGTCCCCGGTGGCTCCTCGGTGACGTACGGCGAGGCGGCCGCCAAGGCGGCAGCGCCGACGACCGAGAAGGTCGAGGTCGAGCTCAAGGAGACCTCCGAGCACACAGTCGTCGGCAAGCCCCACCGCCGCATCGACGCACGCGCTGCCGTCACGGGCAAGAAGAAGTTCGCGATGGACCTCGACGTCCCCAACGCGCTGCCCACGATGGTCTGCCGGGCGCCCGAGCTCAACGGCACCCCGGACTCGATCAACAACAAGGGCGACGTCGAGACGATGCCGGGCGTCACGCACGTCGCGATCATCCCCACCGGCGTCGCGGTCCGGGCCAAGACCTTCGGGCAGTGCATCGACGCCGTACGCGCGCTGGACGTGACCTGGAACTCCGGCACCGTGACCACGATGTCGGCCAAGCACATCAAGGCGGAGCTCAAGGCCGGACAGATCCCGCTGGCGGTGCCGAAGATCGGGGCGACCTCGGTCGACGGCGAGTTCACCTTCCACTTCCGCAGCGGCTCGGCCCTCGAGCCCAACTGCGCCGTCGCCGACGTACGCGACGACAAGGCCACCGTCTGGGGAGGTCTGAAGTCGCCGATCGATGCCCAGGGCAGGATCGCGAAGGCGCTCGGCCTCCCGCAGAACAGCGTGACGGTCAACGTGGTCCAGGGCGGTGGCTCCTTCGGCCGCAAGCTGTTCAGCGACGCCGCCGTCGAGGCCGCCCACGCCTCCAAGGCGTTCGGCGCGCCGGTGAAGCTGATGTGGCACCGCGCCGACGAGCCGCGACAGGGCCGGGTGCACCCGATGGCCGTCTCCCAGATCCGGGCGACGGTGCTGGCCGGCAGCATCCTCACCTTCGAGCAGCGCCACGCCAGCGTGGCGTGCGACTTCACCCATGGGCTCGGTGAGCGGCTGACCGCCGAGGCGGCCGCGCTGCCGACCGGTCTGTCGAACCTGAGCTTCTCGGAGTCGATCTTCATGCTCGCCACCGAGCTGCCCTACAACTTCGGGGTCGTCACCCAGCTGCTCAACGAGCCGAAGCCCTCGGTCGACCGGTTCAACACCAGCTCGGTGCGCAACATCTACTCCCCCGACGTCGCCACGGCCAGCGAGCTGATGGTCGACCAGCTCGCCAAGAAGCTGAAGCAGGACCCGGTCGCCTTCCGGCGCAGGTACCTCAAGAGCGACACCGTCAAGCGAGTGCTCGACCGTGCCGCCGAGCTCGGCGACTGGGGTCGCTCGATGCCCGCCGGCACGGCCCAGGGCATCGCCATCCACAAGGAGTACAAGGGCGCCACCGCGGTCCTCGTCGAGATCGACTGCCGCCCCGAGACGGTCAACCGCGAGGTGCGCGACGCGGTCACCGGGCCGCGGGTCACCAAGGCCATCGTGGTCGCCGATGTCGGGCTGGTGATCAACCCGGCCGGGGTGAAGGCCCAGATGATGGGGGGCTTCTCGGACGGCATGTGCCAGGCGCTGACCTACAGCAACCACCTGGTCGACGGTCAGTTCCTGGAGGCCAGCTGGGACAACTCGGCCTACACCCGGCAATGGAACGTGCCGTTCGAGTTCGAGTGCGAGGTGATGGAGTCGCACGGCAGCCAGCCGGGCGGTGTCGGTGAGGCCGGTGTGGCCGCCTCGATGGCCGCCGTCGCCTGCGCATACGCCCGGGCGACCGGCGAGGTGCCGACGGAGTTCCCGATCAACTTCCACGAGCCGCTCCACTTCAAGCCCAAGTCCTTCATCCCGTCCGTCCCCGAGTCGCCGACCGACGGCCTCGCCTACACGTTCTGAGGTCTTCGATGCCTTCTCACACCTTCCAGCTCAACGGCGAGACCGTCACGGTCGACGTCGAGGACGACGTACGCATCCTGTGGGTGCTGCGCGACGTCCTCGGTGTCACCGGCCCGAAGTACGGCTGCGGCATCAACGTCTGCAAGGCCTGTACGTCGCACATCAACGGCAAGGCGTTCAACCCGTGCTCGGTGCGGGTCGCCGACATCGGCGCCGACGACGAGATCACCACCATCGAGGGCCTCGCCGACACCGCCCCGGGCGACGGCCTGCACCCGATGCAGGAGGCCTGGCTCGAGCACGACGTCGCCCAGTGCGGCTACTGCCAGCCCGGCCAGATCATGGCCGCGGTCGCCCTCGTCAACAAGGTCCGCAAGGAGGGCCGCGCCATCACCGAGGCCGACCTCGACGCGATCCGCAACGTCTGCCGCTGCGGGACGTACTCCCGGATCCGGGAGGCCATCAAGACCGGACAGGACGCGATGGCCCGAGGGCTCTAAGAGCGCGTTCGGGAACTCGGCGCCGAGTCAGGCGTCGGCCAGCGCGTGCGATCGCAAGGCGGAGGAGGGAGGCGGCCCGGTGTTGGCCGTCGACCGACGACAACGCCGCGAGCGTGCGTGATGGGCGGCGCCTGGCCGGCGCTTCCGGGTTCCAGAACGCGCTCTCAGGCCAGTCTCCGGTCAGTCCCCGGAGAGCTCCTGCTCGATCCGCTCGACCTTCGCGGTGAGCTGGCCGGTGTAGCCGGGCCGGATATCGGCCTTGAGCACCAGCCCGACCCGCGGGGAGGCGGCGGCGACCGCGTCGACGCACTGCTTGATGACACCCATGACCTCGTCCCACTCACCTTCCAGATTGGTGAACATGGCGTTGGTCTCGTTGGGCAGTCCGGACTCGCGGACGATGCGGATCGCCTCCGCGACGGAGGCGGCCACCGAGCCATCGGGGTCGTCGGTGGTCGTCGGGGCGATCGAGAAGGCGACAAGCATGTCGAAACACTATCCAAACCCGGCACGCCCCACCTCGGCCTGCATATAGTGGCGCCGCCGGGGGCCGAAGGTGCACCGCCGGCGGGAAGGAACCGATGAGTGAGGGACTCGACCGGCTCGCTGCCACGCTGGGCGTTCCGGCCACGCGGCTCGCGCCGCTGGAGGCGTACGACGATCAGCAGCTGGACCGGTTCAACGAACTGACCCAGGGCGCGATGATCGCGGAGGACAAGGCCTTCGATGCCTCCCTCGACGAGGCGCTGAAGCTGGTGCCGAAGATGCTGCGCGGGGTCGTCCAGAAGATGCTCGGAGGTAGCCGATGACCGCCCTGACCAGCGCGCTGGAGATCACCAAGCTCGCCCACGAGATGCACGTGGACGAGGCCGAGCTCGCCTTCCTCGCCACCACCTCCCCCGACGACCTCCGCGACCTGCGGGGGATCGTCTCGCACGCGATGTTCAGCCGTCACGAGTCCCGGGTGAAGGGGCTGGCCGCGGTCAGCAAGAAGCTTCCCGCGGCCGTGACCGCGAAGATCACCGAGATCGCGATGGGCCCGATGCTCAGCGCCCGGGTCGCGGCCGTGATGGACCCGGCCGACGCCGCGAAGCTGGCCGGCCACCTGAAGCCGCAGTTCCTCGCCGAGCTCTCCGTCCACCTCGATCCGAGCCGGGTCGAGGGCATCATCGCCAAGCTCGACAGCGCGCTCGTCGTCGAGGTCGGCCGCCGCCTGCTCGCCGAGGGACACCTGCTCACTCTGGCCAGGTTCACCGGCGTCGTACCACCTGAGACGTCGCTCGAGGTCGTCGACGGCGCCTCGGGCACCGAGATCCTCCAGCTCGCGCTCTTCATCGACGAGCCCTCCGTGGTCGACCCGATCCTCGCTGGGCTCTCCGATGAGACCGTCGCGGAGATCGCCGCCGCCACGGCCGAGCACGGCGAGGCCGCCGATGCCCTCCTCGCCGCGCTCCACGAGGACAGCCGCGCCAGGATCGCCTCGCTGACCTGAGACGCGGGCCTTCGGTGACCTGGCGGCGGATGCCGGGGTTCGCTCACGTGAGCGTTGGCTGAACGACTCCCGCGTAGCCTTTCCGCGCAGGTGGGAGGGCTGGTTTCGTCGGCCCGTGAACACTCCACGCCTGCTTGCCGTCCGCGCCCTGACCGCGCTGGCCCTCATCGTGCTGTCCGCGTTCTCGACGGCCGCTCCGGCCCTCGCCGCGACGCCCGATAGGCCGGCTCAGGTCGGCGCGCCGTACTCCCTCATGCAGATGAACCTCTGCCTCAGCGGCGGTGCCCGCTGCTACCCCGACACCGAGTACCCGAAGATCCTCGACGAGGCCATCGAGCGGATCCAGGAGAACGACGTCAACGCGGTGACCTTCAACGAGGCCTGCAGCGGCGACGTCGAGAAGATCGCCGAGCGCACCGGCTACCACATGCGGTTCGCGACCGTCCTCTATCCGACGGCTCCCTACCAGTGCAAGACCCCCAGCGGCCGCGGCGTCTTCGGCAACGCGGTGCTGACCAAGGAGGCCATCATGAGCTCCCAGGACGTGGCGTACTCCCGCTGGAACGGCTCCGAGCAGCGCCGCTGGCTCTGTGTGACCACGGCTCGCGGCGTCGACGTGTGCACCACTCACCTGTCCACCGACGGCGAGGCGGACCCGGCCTCTGCCAACAACCTCCAGTGCGGCGAACTCCGTGCGGTCCTCGAGTCGCGCACCAACCCGACCCTCTTCGGCGGTGACATGAACCGGCAGGCCTCCTGCGCGCCCGAGGGCTTCTGGACGCTGACGGACGACGATGCCGCCCAGCTGCCTGGAATCCAGCACATCTACGGGAACATCGGCGAGCCGACCCTCGAGATCGAGGGCGCGACCTACACCGACCACGACGTGATGATCGCCCGCACCGTCACCCCCAAGCCCTGAGCTCCTCCAGGTCGCACGACGCGAAACGGCCCGCCACCCCAGTCGGGGGTGACGGGCCGTTCGTCAGGTCAGACTCAGGCGTTGACCAGGCTGCGCAGGACGTACTGCAGGATGCCGCCGTTGCGGTAGTAGTTGGCCTCACCGGGGGTGTCGATGCGGACGACCGCGTCGAACTCGACGCCCGTGTCGGTGGTGACCTTGACCGTCTTCGGGGTGACACCCTCGTTGAGCGCGGTGATGCCGGAGATCGAGAAGGTCTCCTCACCGGTCAGGCCGAGGCTGTCGGCGTTCTGGCCCGCGGGGAACTGCAGCGGGATGACGCCCATACCGATGAGGTTGGAGCGGTGGATGCGCTCGAACGACTCGGTGATGACCGCCTTGACGCCCAGCAGCGAGGTGCCCTTGGCGGCCCAGTCGCGAGACGAGCCGGAACCGTACTCCTTGCCGCCGAGGACGACCAGCGGGGTGCCGGCCGCGGCGTAGTTCTGCGCCGCGTCGTAGATGAAGCTGACCGGAGCGTCGGGCTGGGTGAAGTCGCGGGTGTAACCACCCTCGGTGCCCGGGGCGACCTGGTTCTTGATCCGGATGTTGGCGAAGGTGCCGCGGATCATGATCTCGTGGTTGCCTCGGCGCGAGCCGTAGGAGTTGAAGTCCCGCTGCTCGACGCCGTGCTCGATGAGGTACTTGCCGGCGGGCGAGTCCTTCTTGATGTTGCCCGCGGGGCTGATGTGGTCGGTGGTGACCGAGTCGCCCAGCTTCAGCAGTACGCGGGCACCCTCGATGTCGGTGACCGCGGAGGGGTCCTTGGCCATGCCGTCGAAGTAGGGCGCCTTGCGGACGTAGGTCGAGTCCTCGTCCCAGGTGAAGGTGTCACCGGTCGGGGTCGGCAGGTTCTGCCAGCGCTCGTCGCCCGCGAAGACGTCGGCGTAGTCCTTGGTGAACATGTCGGAGGAGATCGCGGTGGCGATGGTCTCCTCGACCTCGGCCGGGGTCGGCCAGATGTCCTTGAGGAAGACGTCGTTGCCGTCCTGGTCCTGACCCAGCGCGTCCTCGAACAGGTTCAGGTTCATGTTGCCGGCCAGGGCGTAGGCGATGACCAGCGGCGGCGACGCGAGGTAGTTCATCTTCACGTCTGGGTTGATGCGACCCTCGAAGTTGCGGTTGCCGGAGAGGACCGAGACGACGGCGAGGTCGTGCTCGTTCACCGCAGCCGAGACCTCGGGGATGATCGGGCCCGAGTTGCCGATGCAGGTCACGCAGCCGTAGCCGACCAGGTTGAAGCCGACCTTCTCCAGGTAGGGCGTGAGGCCCGACTTGTCGTAGTAGTCAGTGACGACCTTCGAGCCCGGCGCGAGGGTGGTCTTGACCCACGGCTTGCGGGTCAGGCCCTTCTCGACGGCCTTCTTGGCCAGCAGCGCCGCACCGATCATGACCGACGGGTTGGAGGTGTTGGTGCAGGAGGTGATCGAGGCGATCGTGACCGCGCCGTTCTCCAGCTCGAACTGCTGACCGTCGGCAAGGGTGACCGGGATCTTCGCGTCGGTCGCCTTGGAGGTGTACGTCGGCAGGTGACCCTCGAAGGAGGTCTTGGCGTCGGTGAGCGAGACGCGGTCCTGCGGGCGCTTCGGGCCGGCGATCGAGGGGACGACCGTGGAGAGGTCGAGCTCGAGCTTCTCCGAGAAGCGCGGCTCGGCGGCCGGGTCGTGCCAGAGGCCCTGCTCCTTGGCGTACTTCTCTACCAGCGCCAGCTGCTCCTCGGAGCGGCCGGTGAGCTTGAGGTAGTTGATGGTCTCCTCGTCGACCGGGAAGATCGCGATCGTGGAGCCGAACTCGGGGCTCATGTTGCCGATGGTGGCGCGGTTGGCCAGCGGCAGCGCCGTGACGCCGTCGCCGTAGAACTCGACGAACTTGCCGACCACACCGTGCTTGCGCAGCATCTCGGTGATGGTGAGCACCAGATCGGTCGCGGTCGAGCCCTCGGGCAGGTCGCCGTTGAGCTTGAAGCCGACCACGCGCGGGATCAGCATGGAGACCGGCTGGCCGAGCAGCGCGGCCTCGGCCTCGATGCCACCGACGCCGAAGCCGAGGACACCCAGGCCGTTGACCATGGTGGTGTGGGAGTCGGTGCCGACGCAGGTGTCGGGGTAGGCCTGCAGCTCGCCGTCGACCTCACGGGTGAAGACGGTGCGGGCCAGGTGCTCGATGTTGACCTGGTGGACGATGCCGGTGCCCGGCGGGACGACCTTGAAGTCCTCGAACGCGGTCTGGCCCCAGCGCAGGAACTGGTAGCGCTCGCGGTTGCGCTCGTACTCGATCTCGACGTTGCGCTCGAAGGCCTCCGGGGTGCCGAAGACCTCAGCGATCACGGAGTGGTCGATGACCATCTCGGCGGGCGAGAGCGGGTTGATCTTGGTCGGGTCGCCGCCGAGCTCGGCCGCGGCCTCGCGCAGGGTGGCCAGGTCGACGATGCAGGGCACGCCGGTGAAGTCCTGCATGATCACGCGCGCCGGCGTGTACTGGATCTCCTTGTCGGGCTCGGCGGTCTCGTCCCAGCCCGCCAGGGCCTTGATGTCGTCGGCGGTGATGTTCGCGCCGTCCTCGGTGCGCAGGAGGTTCTCCAGCAGCACCTTCAACGAGAAGGGCAGCGACGCGACGTCGAGGCCCTCACCCTTGACCGCATCCAGGCGGAAGATCTCGTAGGACTTACCGTCCACGTCCAGGGTGCTCTTGGCACCGAAGCTGTCCTTGCTGGCCAACGCGTTCATCTCCTTGCTCGCGTCCACAGACGTACGAATTCAAGTCTTTGAGGCCCATCCTGCCCCGGCCACGTACGCCGGGAAAACAAAGGCTCACCTAACCTTTTACGACGGACATGCCGTCGATCTCTTGATATCAAGATACATGATGTCGAACGACATTTCGAATCACCCCGGCGCGCCGTGTTGTGACCACCGCCGCTGACAGCGATCCTCGGATGCTCCATGATTGGTCCGACCGGGCCACCCGTCGGGCCGCTACTCGTCGGGCACTAGTGATTCGAGGAGAGCCTTGAGCACCCTGATCGCCGTCGTGGCGCTGGTGATCGCCGTGGCCGCCGCCGCTGTCGCGTGGCGCCTGCGGCGCGCCAACAAGGCGCTGCGTGCCGAGACCATCGGTCTGCTGTGGCGACTGGAGCAGGCCGACATCTCGGCCCCGCGCACCGCCTACGCCGAGCTTCCGCCCGAGGACCGGCTGCTGAGCATCCGCATCCTCAATCCGCTCGAGCTGGCCTCCGCCCAGACCAAGGCGGCCACGATGCTGCACAAGGTGCGGCCGGCGCTGCTCTCGAAGATGGTCTACGACCAGGCCGCCGAGTCGCTGCGCGAACGGCTCGCCGACGAGGGCGTCGTGGCGGAGGTCAAGGTCCATGCTGGTCGCTAGCCTCGCGCTGCTCGGTGTGCTCGGTGCCGGCGTCATCGTCGCTCTCGCCTTCCTGGAGCAGCGTCGTCTGGAACAGGCCCTGGAGGACGTACGCCTCGCTGACCTGAAGGCGCGCACGTCGGTCGCCGAGGCCGAGCGTGCCGCCGACTGGCTCAGTCCCATCACCGACCAGATCACCACACCGTTCGCGGAGGCGACCCGGTCGGTGGCCGGTGCACTGGCTCGCGTGGTGCCCTACTCCGGGCGACGTGCGCCGCGCGTGCTCAATGCGATGCCGGCCACCACGACCGGTGAGCTGCTGGGCACGCTCGGCCCTCACCTGGACGAGGCCGTGCTGGACCGTCGACAGCTCATCACCGACCTCTCCGAGGACCCGACGATGGCGATGCGGATCATCACCGACGACGCCAGTCGCTAGTCGAGCGTCTTCAGCCGCTCTGTGAGGCGGGTCCGCTCGTCGTCGGTGAGCGGCACCTCGAGCTCTTCGACGTAGGCCATCACCTCGTCGAGACCGATCTCGCGGTGCTCGGTCTCTTCGCCCTGGCGGCGGATGGTGACGGTGTTGTGGGTGAGGCTGACGTGTCGGCCCTCGAGGAGCTTGGTCACGATCATCCGGTGACGGAAATGCACCGTCGGGTGGGTGCTGGTGTAGTGGTGGCCGAGCGCGACGTCGCTGGGCACGACCAGCGCCTCGTCGTGGGTGTGCATGAGCTCCCAGCCGTCGTCCTTGGCCCGCTCCAGCGCCCAGCCGTGCTCGCCCCACCGCACCCGGTGGGTGATGCCCCGGACCTCGTCGACGGCGCCGTCGACCATCGGGATCGGTCGCCAGACGCTCAGCCCGAACCCGGGATCGGCCAGCAGCCGCTCCCCGTCGAGATCGACCACGACCACCAGATGCGTACGTCCCGCCGCGGTCGGGTCTGCTCCCACCCGCGCCAGGCGCCGCTCGACGGCGAAGCCCAGCCGGTCCAGCACCGCCGCGAACAGCGTCCCGTGCTCGAAGCAGTAGCCGCCTCTCCCCCGGCCCACGAACTTCTGCTGTACGTCGAGCAGGTCGACGCCGGGATGCTGGTCGAGCAGCACGTCGATGTTGTCGAAGGTGAAGGTGCGCAGGTGGGCGTCGTAGATCTCCTCCAGCGCCTCCCGCGACGGGCCGGGTGGCTCGGTCACCCCGATCCGCTCCAGGTACGCCGTCAGGTCGAGCCGGTCGGTCCCCCACAGGTCATCGCTCACGGGAGCATCTCAACGCCGATGCGCGAGACGCGCAACCGATATCAGACGAATGCGAGCCTACTGTGCTTCCTGCCCACGGAACCGGTCCAGGATGCGAAGATGCTTCAGGGACACCGGGTCGGGCGTGATCTCCCGACCCGTCCCACCTTTCTTCGCCTCGAAACCACGCCACGCGTTCACCGTCGCCCGACCAGCCCAGCCGTCCACAGCGAGCTTCTGGCCCTTAGGGAGAAAGCTGACGTTCAGAGCGTTCTGGATCGTAGCGACACCGTGGTACCGCTTCCGAGCGCCCTTCCTCGCGCCGGCGGCGATCTGGAACTGTTTCTGCACCAGCGCCAGGTCAGAGACCGCCTCGGGGTTCCACTTCCACACCGGCTCCGAGCTGAGCCATCGGGTGGTGTCGGTCCACTTCGCGGGGTTCTCCACCACGGATACGTGGACGTGCTTGAAGTGGCCGTTGCTGCCCTTGTACTTCCGGGGCGCGAAACCATAGGTGCGGGAGTAGATGACGCCGTTGCTGATGACGTACCAGACACGCTTGTCGTGACGGGCGGCCTCGACGACCATCAGACGCAGGTCAGCAGTCGGGTCCTTGTCGTCGATGTCGACGTCGATCGCACGCACAGCGCCTCCGTGCGCCCAGTCAGGGTTGTGGGAGGACTTCCGGGCTTGGTGCGACGGGTCCCCGATCCAGCCATCACTGGCCTTGTCGCGGTGCGAGAAACGGGTGTTCACCTCATCACGCAGCGTCACGAGCGCAGGCACCAGGAAAAAGGACATCTAGAACCCCTCCTTCTCCTCTTCGGCTACGAAGACGTCGTCCACGTAGTCACCGGCCAGGTCGTCCGGGTTGCGCTCGTCTTCGGGCTCCGCCACCACGCCAGGCTCTTCGATCGTCTTCTCACTCATTACTCATCCCTCGTTGAGAGGCTCTAGCAGCTCGTAGCCATTCGGAGCCCCTACGAATCGGGGCCTGGCGATTAGATGGCGTTTGCGCCACAGGAACCGAGTCGCCGACACGTGGGCCCGGCACTCTCGGATTTGATTCGCTGCTTACTACTAGCAATTAACCTGCAGCGCGGGCCCGGAATCATCCTCAATCTTGCGTACCCGCGCCGGCGGCGAATCAGGTGGCGAGCAGCTGGGTGGTGAGCAGTTGGTGGAGGAATGCTTCGGTTCGGTCGGCCGACCATCCCCGGCCGGTCCGGATGGACTGGTAGAGCTCGGCACTGAACAGCACCAGGAGGATGTCGGTTGCCTCGGCCACCGTGAGCCCGGGGCGCAAGCCGCCCGGCTTGGCGGCCATGATCCGGACCGACTCCCGGTAGGCACCGAGACGTCGTTCCTCGCTGATTCTCAACACTTCGGCTGCTTCCGGGTCACCACTGGCACCGTGCAGCGTGGCGACAAGTGGCGCTGCGCGCTCGAGGATCCTGACGCCGTGGGAGAAGAAGGTGTCGAAGGCGGCGTCCGAGGTCGGAGACGACTCGAACTCTTCCCACCAGTGGTTCCAGGGCAAGAGCTCATCGATCTGCGGGTCCGCCGGCGGCGGGCGCCATCGATCGAATCCCACGATCGCGGCCCCCAGCGCCTCGCTGAGCAACGCCGCCTTGTTCCCGAAGGTGTAGTAGATGGTCGGAACGGCAACCCCGGCCTCCCTGGCGACCGTGGAGATGGTGGTTCCGAGATACCCGTTGGCACAGAACAGGTCATAGGCGGCGCGGACCATGCGACGACGAGTGACCAGCGCTCGGTCCGCTCTAGTCGAGGAGGCTATAGACACACACTCGAGGATAACTCACTATAGTCATACTGTAGTGAGAGGTGGCGGCGGATGAGGATCCTGTGCGCATCGATGCCCGCAGACGGGCACTTCAACCCCCTGACCGGGGTCGCGGTGCGGCTCGCGGAGCGGGGGCACGACGTCCGCTGGTACGCCGGTCCGACGTACGGCGCGAGGCTGGACCGACTCGGCATGCAGTGGTTTCCCTACCGGGCGGCCACCGAGGTCATGGCCGGCAACCTCGGTGACCTGTATCCCGAGCGGGCGCGACTCAGGGGTCCCAAGCTGATCTCGTTCGAGCTGGACAAGTTCTTCGTGGGCCAGGTCGAGAACCACTTCCGGGACATCGTCGCGGTCATGGACGAGTGGCCGTTCGAGGCGCTGCTCTGCGACGGCGCTCTCTACGCCGAGCAGCTCGTCGCCGAGTCCCTGCGTCTACCGGTGTTCGCCGTGGGCCTGACGACGGTGATGCCTGACGAGAAGGGTCCGCCACCATTCTTCGGACTGCGTCCTGCACGCACGCCCGTGGGCCGGGTGCATCACGCGATCGTGCGCCGGATGTTGGCCGGTGCGATGAAGGCCGGCACGACTCACTACAACGACATCTTGGCCAGGCATGACATTGCGCCCATCCCACTCGACGGCTTCCCGCACGAACCGATGCTCAGGACGCGCCGGGTCTTCCTGAACGGCTCCCCCGGGCTGGAGTTTCCGGGTTACCAACCGCTCGCCAATGCCGAGTACGTCGGCCCCCTCGTTCCGGCCCGCCGAGCGCTGAGCTCCTCCAGCCCGATGCCGGAGGTCGTCACCGACCCTGCGACCAGAGTTGTCGCCGTATCTCAGGGCACGGTCGACAACACCGATCCGGACAAGCTGATCGTCCCCACCATCGAGGCATTCAAGGACTCCGAGTACGTCGTGGTGGCCACCACCTCCGGAGCCCGTACCGAGGAGCTTCGCACGCGGTTCTCCCAGCCGAACGTCGTCGTCACCGACTTCATCAACTACGACGACCTGTTTCCGCACGTCGACGTCTTCGTCACCAGCGGTGGTTTCGGAAGCAATCTCGCTGCGTTCCTGCACGGCGTCCCTGTCGTGGGCGCGGGCAAGCGCGAGGGCAAGAACGACATCAACGCCCGGATCGGCCACAACGGGCTCGGAATCGACCTGCGCAGCGAGCGCCCGAAGCCGGCGGCGATCCGCAAGGCGGTCCACCGGGTCGTACGGGATCCCAGCTACGCAGCAACCGTCGCAGCCCTCAGAGCGGAGCTCCTGGCCTACGACCCCATCACGATCATCGAGAACGCAATCGCTACCCGCGGCCATGATCTAGCAACTTGAGTCGTCATCCGGCTGTTCCGGATCGCGAGAGTCAGGCTTTCTCGAGCAGCGCGACGGCCTCGACGTGGTGGGTCATCGGGAAGACCTTGATGCTGGCGAGCGTGAACGCGATCCTTTGCGATCGTCTGCCTTCCTGCGGCAAACTGTTCCGCTGACCTGCGATGATGTCGACCGATGCATCTGTCGGCGACGACACACGGTTGCAGTCTCTTGCGAACCAAAGCGAGCCCAATCCGAGCCCTCCTGTTAATGGGATCCGACGATCGCAAACGACCGATGGCCCGTGCGCCACCGAAGTTGCGCTGGGAAACGTGACCCACTGGTCGGTCGTCCCGGGCGAGCTCAGATGAGTCTCGACAAACTTCCACTCGGATACACCGAGGAGGTACTCGAGCCCGAAGACTTCTTGGGCGATTCACTTCCTACTGGTGAGAACTTCGATGGCCGGGTCTCGCACTGATCTCGCAGGTGTCTGGGGTTCAAGTCCCCCCTCGCGCACGCACTGGATTGTGGCCCTGACCTGGGAGAACCGGGTCGGGGCCACACTTCGTTTTCGCCTAGTTGGGCACCAGTTGGGCACAACGGCGGGCACACATCCCCTCTTCATCTGTCCATGTCAGCGTAGCTGAAGGAATCGTTCGCTCCTGGAGCAACGCTTCGCGGAACTGCGCACCCCACTTCGCTCTACCGGCGCGCGAGCACGGCAGTGCCTCAAAGACTCAAACGCATGGCTTGCGTCCGCGACCCGGGAAACCTCAGTCAGGGCGGCCGCCCATGCGTTGCCGAAGGGCCAGCTCCGACGAGTGCGAGCGCCACGCCGGTCCATGAACGGGCGATAGCGACCGTGGCCGGACACCTAAGACTCCATCCACTACTCGGGAGTGAGAACATTCGCTATCCTTGGCGCATGCCTGCGGCGAAGAGCAAGGACCCGACTCGGATTCCGCCACGCGAGCGACTCATGTCCGCCGCGGAACTGTTCTACACGGACGGCATTCGCGCTGTGGGCGTCAACAGGGTGCTGGAGGAAGCAGGGACGCCCATCATGAGCCTGTACCGGCTCTTCGGCTCCAAGGAGGGACTTGTAGAGGCCTACCTCCGCAATCGCGACGAGAACACCCGTGCCATGTTTGAGCGCGAGATCGACAAGCGCGCCTCGACCGGCAAGGAGAAGGTCCTGGCCGTCTTTGACGTGCTCGACCTCCTCGTTTCGGCTGACGACTACCGGGGCTGCGCGTTCGTCAACGTCGCCGTCGAGATGGCGGATCCACATCATCCGTTCGTCGACATCGCGGCTGCACATAAGGACTTTGTGCGTACGGCTTTCGCGGGCTATCTCGCCGATGCCGGCATCGAGCAGACTGAGCCGCTCGCTACCCAGCTGCTGATGCTGATGGATGGCGTCTTTGTTGGGGCGCAGATGCAAGCCCATCGGAAGGACCACGCCCGCCATGCGCGCGCCGCAGCGGAGTCACTAGTCGACGCCGCCCTTGCGGCCCAGCATGCGCGAGTCGCGAGCTAGGGCTTTACAGATACTGGTACCACCGCTCCCGCCGTCAGTCTCGAACGGCGGGAGTTTGATTGCGCCGCGACGCCTCCGCAGCCATCTGTGCACATGAGGCCGCAGCGCAGTCACGCCGAGCCGATCGTCGTCCCCAGGACCGGGCGGATCCCGCGCGGCTCAAGAAGGCATTCGCATCCTTGACATGAGAGCGAGCGTTCTCTACCGTCACGGTGACGGAGCCCACAGACGCTGGTCATGTGCCGAATCGAGGACGGGCCCGCCCCAGTGAGAGTCAGGAGCGTCAGGCAGTGGAACTGGAGAGTTCGTTCGCCATCGACGGAAGTGCCGACGTCCCCGACGGCCCCGACGGCGCCGTTCGCGATGGGACGATCGTGCCGACCGGCTGGGATGCGTGATCCGCTTCTATGCTGCCGAGACTCGTATCTGACAGACGGCGATGGGCCCTGATCGCGCTGCTGCTCATTGTCATGATCGGTGCCCAGTCGGCCACGCGAACCGCATCGGAGCCCTCGAAGTCCGACCACACCGATCCTGCGGGCACCACGGCATCCACCGCTGGCGACGACGTCGCCTTCCATGAGGATGGGCAGCTCGGCGTCGAGTTCAATCATCCAAAGACGTGGCGCGTGGTTCACTCTCGCGCCGATCTCCTGGTTCTGGAGGCAGGGCATGCCGACGATCTGGTGCTGGTCCGGAAGACAATCCTGCACGCAGAGGTCAATGCCACCAACGTCGCCGACTTTCGTACCGTCACCGACGGGATCCTCGGAGACCCAAAGGCGAACCTTGATGTGCTCGACACCGGCGGCATACAGGTTGGTGATCTCCCGGGGGTGTTCTACCTCTACACCTTCCCATTCGAGTCCGGGCGCGGCATGCAGGCCCAGTACTTCGTATTCAAGGGCCGCGACCTCTACACGCTGGTTTTCCAAACGGGGCGCGCCGAGCGCTTCGCCACGCTCGCACCATCTTTCGACATCGTCCTCGAGACCTTCGGCCCGACGGACGCCTCGGAGCCACCCAAAGAATCGAGGTCCAAATGATGTGGTGGTGGATCGCAGACCTGATCGTCGCAATCCTGTTGCTGCCTGCGCTCGCGTGGTCGATCGCCTCTCTGTTGCGACCGATTCGGCAGATCGCTGAACATCTCGAGCGTGTGGTCGACGACCTGAACGAGACCGTCGGATCGTTGGACGCCATCCCCGATCTGGCCGAAACAGTCATGCTCACCGGCTTTGGTCGTCCAGGAGTCGAACGCTACGGCGAAGCACTGAGGAGAGCACGATGATCGGCGCAATGGTCGCAGGACTGCTCGCGCTCGCCTCCGGGATCGTCCTCACCGTGGGGTTGGTCGCGCTCATTCGGCTGATGGCTCGCGTATCAGAGGCGCTGACCTCGATCCGGATCCTCACCGAAGCCGTCGTCGGCGCCACCGAGAACGTCAACAGGCACGTGCGCGGGATCGGAGCCAACGTCAACGGAATCCTGGAAGAGACCGAAGGAATCGCAGCCTTCGTCGACGCCCTTCGCACAGAGCCACCGACCGCTTCCAGCCGTCGTTCCCTGGCAACCGATACGCCCGCCCTCGATCCGCAGGAGCTGACATGACAACTCGCCTTGTGTGCGCTGACCTTGGCTACAGCTGCGACTGGATGACCGCAGGTGCCGAGATCAGCGAGGTCGTCGGGCACGCGGTAGACCACCTGCGCGAGGAGCATCGCGTCGCTGTGGACTCTCCGGTCTTGCGGTCCTACGTTCAGGCTCACGCGGAGGAAGTTCACGGCGAGTCGGGGCAACGGCTCGGCCGCGACCGACTGCCGGCGCCAGTCGGTCGCGCCGCAACTCGGTACCGCAGCATCACGATGGCTGGACGTGTCTCGATCGTCATGGCGAGCCTCGCGGCGCTGCTGATGATCGCGCTTCTGTACCGAACGCAGATGCACGCCGCGGCGATCCAGGAGAAGTCTGCGACCATCGCACAGAGTGGCCGCGGCATCAACGAGTACACCGATTCACTGCTTCAGCTCAACAAGACCAACGAGCTCACCGGTGACATCCGGGACTCCCTGACCCCCCTCAACCGTGATCTGCGTGGCATCTCGTCGCTGTCGGGTGCGGCTGCCTCGAATCTGGAGTCGATCGAGTCCAGCTCGCGGTCCATCGAGGGCAGTTCGAGCTCGATCGACACCAGCACCCGTGCGATCGATCGCGACGCGAAGTCCATCGCCGACGCGATCCCAGCGGTCAGCACCAGGCTCGAAGGTATCAACGGCAACGCCACCGGCATTCTCTCCACCGCGGAGTCGCTTGCCCGCGGCATCGATCTCATCGGGTCCGACCTGGACTCGACAGCCGGACTCGCAACCCAGGTGCTCCGCGACGCCCAAGGCATCCGCACCCGCCTGAGTACCACGAACCACTACGCATCCTGCATCGACAACGGGCTCAACGGCGGCAGCGAATGCGAGAGGAAGCACACCCCATGACAACCACGACGATTCCGACCGATGACGCCGAGAAGCACCGTCAGCTCAGTGACCTGCGCGATCGCGAAGACTACGTGCGCCGATGGGTCAACACCTGGGTCGCGCTTGGTGCGGGCATCGTCGCTGTCATCTGCGCCTACTTGCTGATCATCAGCAACTCCTTGGCTGACATCGACGACAACATGGGAGTCGCACAGAGCGCGGTGACCGACTCTGAGGGCAACGTCAAGACCCTGCCCGATCAGCTCCACGCCGTGAACCAGAACCTGACCGAGGTCAGCGACGCCGTCGAGCCACTGTCCGGTCATGCCGCCGACATCCGCACGGATCTCGCCAGCATCCAACGAGACTCCGGCACGACCAGCGACTCGCTCGACCGCACGGCCACTCGCCTCACCACAGTCTCGAAGAACCTCGAGGGCACATCGGAAACCTTGGACCCGGTCGCGAAGCAACTGAACGAAACCTCTGCGCTCCTGGCCGCCACCCTCGCGAGCACCGGCGACATCGAGAAGAGCCTCCAGGCGATGTACGGCTCCTCAGACCAGACCGGTGTTCGACGTCTCGGCCGAGAGGTGAACACCGTCACCACGTCGCTCGACGGCACCCACACGAGTCTCACCGACGTGCTGACACTCATCGAGCTGGTCAACGGACACCTCCACGGAGTATGTACCTCCGCGCCCGTCAACCTTCTCCATGGGAGGCAGGCGTGCTGAGAACACCTAGGTCCAGCGGCCGGTCGCTGCACGGTCGCATGATCCGCGCGTGGCGCTCGGCTTGGGAGACACCTGCGACCACCGCCGTGCGCGCCATCAACGTCAACCTGGTCGTGGTCTTCGCCTTCGCGCTCGCCGCGCTGGTCTTCCTGACCCGCGCAGCGGTTTCCACGGCCCAGCTCAATGACTCCGTCGAGGCGGCGATCAACCTCGAGACCTCGGGCATGGCCCACGACACCCGACTGGTTGGGAAGCTCGACCACACGGTCGCCGGCACGAGTGAGATCGCCAGAACGGTCGAGCCGCTCGCGGGACACCTGTCCAAGACCGTCGTGGCACTCCACAGCCTCCGGGGGGATTTGGCCACCACCGATGACTCCGTTGCCAACATCGAACGCTCCGCACGCGGCATCGACAAGTCCGTCGCCAATATGCGCAGACCTGTCGGACGTCTTCACGACGGGGTCGGCGACATCCGCTCCCACTCTGGCTCCATGACCACTTCGTTGTCCGGAACCGCCGATCTGACCGCTGCGATGGAGCGGGACATTGCCTCGTCCAACACTGCACTCGCTCGGATCCGGGGCACGGTTGACGACCTGCACCCAGTTGTCGACGGCATCGGCAGCGACCTGGACGCGATCGGCGTACACACCCAGCGCATCGAGAACAACGGGATCATCCGACTCGGCAACGTCTTGCAGTCCATCCTCAACGGCCTACTCGGGCAGCCATGAACGAACCCGACCTCACTGGCTGGTACGCCGGTCTTGTCATCGGCGCGGTCGCGATCCTCGCGGTCGTCGTCCTCGTGGCCATGATCCTCGCACTCGCCCGCACGCTGGGATCGAAGTCGAGAGACGTGGCGCTCACCCTGCGCCAAGCCCGTCGCAACACCGACGCGATGCCCGAGGTCATGAGCATCAACGTCGAGACCCACCAGGTCAACGTTCAGCTTGCCGCCCTGAGGCGCAGTCTCGGCACCATCTACTCCGGAGGCCAGCGGTGAACAGCACCCTTCCCGACGCGGTCGCCCTGATCTGGGCCATCACCATCGGCATCGGCATCGTGGTGATCGCATGCGTCGCCATCCTGCTCTGTCTGCTACGCGCCTTGTTGATCGACATCGACAACCAGATCGCAGATCTCGACGCCGAAATCACCGCCCTCGCACGCAACACCGCAACCAGCGGCCTGCTGGACCGCACCGCCGGCGGAATCGCTGCCATGGCGGAGGAGCTTGGACGACACGTCGAGGCGCTCGCAGAAAGGTCCGCGCGATGACCGGAATACTTATCGGCGCAAGCCTCGCCGTCCTCATCGGCTTCATCGCCGTCATCTGCGGATTCCTGCACAGCCTGCGGCGCGTGCTCGACAGCACAGCGAACCGTCTGGACGCCGTCTCGGCCACCACCAACGACATTCGCCGTAGCTGCGCGACCATCAGCCCCGCCATCCGATCAATGAACATGAACCTCTACGAGGTCGGCGCGAACCTGGCCGAGGTCGGCGACCAGAGCGAAGCACTCGCGGAGCGGCCGAAGGCATGACCTCACGGGCAGTCGAGATCCGTTGTTCCTCACACGAGCGGGCCCGAACAACCCGGTGATGGAACGCACGGATCTCTGTCAGGGATCCCTCGGTTCAGGCGTGGCAGCTCAGGGGCTTGCCGCCGTTGTAGGTGACCATGTCGGCGAGCACGGCCGCCACGTCCAACGACGTTCCCCAGGGTTCACCCCGCACCTCGGAGTACGCGCGATGGAGATTGCCGACGATTCTCTCATTGTCGAGCAGGTCACCGAACTCACCGAGGTCCGTCTCGAGAGCGACCTGCAGAGGCGTGAGCCCCGCGGCGACCCCCTCAGCGGCGACGCGCTTGACGAAGCGAAGATACTCGGCGACCTCAGCGAACACCTGCGGCCCACTGACCGGTCCGTGACCGGGGACGATCGTCTCGGCACCGAGCTGCTCGACCACGGCCAGGGTCTCGAGCATGCCGCCGAGCGAGCACTGCAGAATGAAGGGCGTGACGTCCTGGAAGAGCAGGTCTCCGCTGAAGAGGACCTTCCGCTCGGGCAGCCAGACGACAGCGTCGTTGTTCGTGTGTGCAGGCACGCCCATGTGCATGACCTTGCAGGCGAGGTCATCAACGTAGACGGTCACGGACTCCTCGAAGGTCAGGAACGGCGGCGCGAGTTCGATGTCGCCCCATTCCGCCTCGGTCCAGAAGGGCGCGGACCGAGGCGGTCCCCACGCCTGGATGGCGGCACGCGTACGTTCCTGACCGACGATGGTCGCCTCGGGGAACAGATAGTTCCCGAACGTGTGGTCACCGTGGTGGTGCGTGTTGATCAAGGTGCGCACTGGCTGGTCGCTGAGCTCCTCGATCGCTTCGATGTAGGCCCTGGAGCGGGCTTCCGTCGAGCAGGCGTCGACGCTGATGACGCCGCGCGATCCGACCATGAAGCCCGTGTTGTTGATCCACCAGCTCCCATCGCTCTGGATGTAGGCGTAGACGCCGTCGCTGACCTCCACCACCTGACCGAACCGGCCAAGGTCGCTGTGTGCCATCAGTTGCTCCACCTTCACACGTCCGCACGAGGGTGCAGAGGGTCGAATCCATCAGTTGTTCGGAACTGGTCGTCCGCAAGTGCAGCGTCGGCGCGGGACAGAGGTCGATGCAAGGTCAGATGACCACTGTGGCGCGTCGATACCAATGCCGGGCACAGGCGTACTAGTAGCCGCTGCTCGCCGATTCCTACTGTTGCGATGTCGCCACATTCGACGATCCGATGCGCGCATCTCGGTTTCTCGGCCGAGGCTCCGGGAGAGGAGCAGCGGTGAGCGCAGGACAGCTGATGCACGAGGTTCTGGTCGTTGACGGTCAACCGGCCCCAGGACCAGCCGCGCCGGACGGCCGAACCGACCGCCGGGGACCGGGACCGAACTGCAACCAAAGAGGAACGGCAGGCATGAGAGCCATCACGTACTCCGAAAACGGACCGTCGTCGGTCCTCCGTCTCGTCGATCGGCCGGTCCCCGAACCCGGACCCGGCGAGGTCCGGATCCGAGTCCTGCGATCGGGGGTCAATCCGACCGACTGGAAGTTCCGCGCGCGCTTCCCCAACGCGTACGACGAGGTCGTGCCAGGTCAGGATGGTGCCGGACTCGTCGACGCCGTCGGAGAGGGCGTCGTCACGTTCTCTGTCGGTGACCCGGTCTGGCTTCTCCTCGCCCAGCACGGACGTCCTCACGGCACCTCCGCTGACTACACCGTCCAGCCCATCGAGCGCATCGTCTCCCTGCCCACAGGCGCGGACTTCGACCTCGGCGCCTCACTCGGCGTTCCTGCCATCACAGCGCACCGCGCACTGACCTCGAGCCAGGACGGTCCGTCCCGGCTCGCCCCAGACGCGCTCACGGATCATGTGGTGCTCGTCGCCGGTGGGGCGGGGGCGGTCGGAAACGCCGCGATCCAGCTGGCGCGATGGGCAGGTGCCACGGTCATCACGACAGTTTCGAGCGAAGAGAAGGCCACTCTGGCCACCGCAGCGGGTGCTCACCACGTCGTGAACTACCGCACGGGCGACGCGGCCGCCGAGATCCGGGCCAACAGCCCCGAGGGAGTGGATCTCGTCATCGAGGTCGCGCCGTCGCAGAACAACGCGCTGAACCTGGCTGTCCTGAAGAACCACGGCACGATCGCGGTCTACGCCGACAACGGCGGCGGCACCTTCTCCCCCGACATCCTCGAGAACATGTGGCTCAACGTCCGGTACCAGTTCGTCCTCCTCTACCCGCTGGACCCCACCCTCCTGCAGGCGGCGGCGGAAGACGTGACCGCCGCTGTCGCGAGTGGTGCGCTGCGGGTTGGCGAGCAGGCGGGACTGCCGTTGCACCACTTCCCCCTCGAGCAGACCGCCGCGGCCCACGACGCGGTGGAGGCCGGGGCGATCGGCAAGGTTCTCATCGACGTCGGCGAGCCGGTCCGCTCCGACGCACCTGCGACAACACCGTTCAGCACCACTCCCACGGCGTATGCAGTGTCGCCGGACTCAGGCAGGCACTGGGCCGACGAGGGCGCGTGGCCGGTTGCCCCGGGGATCCACAGGATCCCACTGCCGCTGCCGTCCGACGTACTCAAGGCCGTCAATGTCTACGCCATCGAGACACCCAGCGGGCTCACCCTCGTGGACGGCGGTTGGGCGATCAAGGCCGCGCGCGACGTGCTGAAGCGCGGCTTGGGCCAGATCGGCGGCAAGTTCGGCGACATCGACCGGTTTCTGGTCACCCACGTGCACCGCGACCACTACAGCCTGGCCGCGGAGATCGGCGACGAGTACGGCGCAGACGTAGCCCTCGGTGCAGCCGAAAAGGCCACCCTCGATCTGCTGAACGACCAGGGGCGGCCGCGCGAGTCGACCCCGTTCTTCGCGAGCCTCGTGAGCGCCGGCGCCGCCGACCTGGCCGAGCGGTGGAACGGCCTGCACGATGCCGTCCCCGCCCAGACGGTGTGGCGCTATCCCGACACCTGGCTCGACGGTGACCACGAGTTCGCGGTCGGCAATCGGACTCTCAATGCGGTCCACACGCCGGGGCACACCGCGGGACACTACGTCTTCGCAGACAAGACGGCCGCGCTGCTCTTCGCCGGCGACCACGTCCTCCCCACGATCACCCCATCCATCGGCTTCACGATGCCTCCGGCACCCGACCCGTTGGGCGACTTCATGGCCTCGTTGACCAAGGTGCGGGCCTTGCCCGACCTGATGTTGCTTCCAGCACACGGGCCGGTGGCACCGTCGACACACGCACGGATCGACGAACTCCTCACCCACCACGAGGTACGGCTGACGAAGAGCCTGGCAACACTCACCGACGGTCCTCTGACTGCCTTCGATGCTGCGCACATGCTCGGCTGGACCCGTCACGAGCGGTCATTCGATGAGCTCGACCAGTTCAACCAGGGAATCGCTGCCATGGAGACCAAGGCCCACCTGGAGCTCTTGGTCGCCCGCGGGCTGGCCACGCGCAGCATCTCGCCGGACGGCGTGGTGACCTTCGCACAGGTGCCCGACCAGGTATGAACTCACGTATAAACCCCGCTCCTTCGGAGCCTCGGCTCGGCGCACGATCAGGTCATGGAGTACCGAACACAAGTCGTCCCAGCCAAGGACCTGGCGCTTCTCCAGGCCGCGATCGGCCTCGGCGGCGGCACCATCACGCACAGCAAGCCACATGACAACGGCGATGTCGCCGTCACGTACGTCGTCGATCACCCATCCCGGGTCGCCGTCTACCACTGACGCGCAGCTGAGCCGGGGCATACGCTGGCGATGTGAGCCAGTTGGCCCCTGCCCCGGCGATCTCGTCGAGTCTGCCCGCCGAGTTGACCGAGTTCATCGGCCGGCGGCAGGACCGCGCCGAGGTTCGGCAGCTGGTGACAGAGGGGCGGCTCGTGACGCTGACCGGCCTGGGAGGCGTCGGCAAGACTCGGCTGGCGCTGCGGGTCGCACGAGAACTGCAGCGGAGTGTCCGCGACGGTGTCTGGTTCGTTCCGCTCGCTGAACTGTCCGATCCCCTACTGATTCCGGAGGCGACCGGAGCGGTGCTCGGCATCCACGACCGTTCGAGCCAGTTCGGAATGATCCGGCTCACCGAATACCTCCGCGAGCGCGACCTGATTCTCGTGCTGGACAATTGTGAGCACTTGATCGAGCACTGCGCGGTCATTGCCGACACGCTCCTGCGCACCTGTCCGCGGTTGCGCATTCTCGCCACGAGCAGAGAGCCCCTGCGAATCTCGGGTGAGGTCATCCATCCCGTCGGGCCATTGGCGGTCCCGGACGCCTCCGCCGACGATGCATCCCTTCACGACCACGAAGCTGTGCGCTTCTTCGTGGAACGGGTCCGTCATGTGGCGCCAGGTCTTGACTTCGATGGTGAGAACAGGGCGGCGGTGCTGGAGATCTGCCGCCATCTCGAGGGCATCCCCCTCGCGCTCGAACTTGCCGCTACGAGGCTGCGCGCGATGTCCCCGGTCGAGCTTCTCGAGCGACTTCGGGCTCATTGGGAGCTGCTCGATCTCGGCGACCGCAACGCACCCGCACGGCACCGCACGATGAGTGCGTGCATCGAGTGGAGCTACGCACAGTGCTCGCCTGCGGAGCGCCGGATGTGGGCGCTGCTGTCGAGCTTCGCCAGTGGCGTAGAGATCGACGCGATCGAGCATGTCACCCGCGGCGACGACCCGTCTGCAACACCGGAGTCGATCGCCCTCCGCGCGCAGGCGCTCGTGGACAAGTCGATCCTCACCGCGGAGTTCGTGGACGGCCGCACCCAGTTCCGGATGCACGAGGTGTTGCGGCAGTTCGGCGCGGCCCACCTGGCGATCGCGGGCTCCACGGCCCCGATACGGCAGCGGGTCCTCGACTTCTACGTCTCCCTGCTGGGGCGAATCGATGAGGACTGGATGAGTCCCCGACAGATCAGGTGGATGCGCCGGGTGCGGCGGGAGGACGCCAACATCAGAATCGCACTCGAGTACGCGTGCATGGAGCACGGTGCGGCCACAGCCGGTCTCGAGCTGGCCGCCCGGATGCGTAAGTACGCCATGGCCTACGGCGCCTTCACCGAGGTGCGGTACTGGCTGCGCCGACTCACCGCCCTGGCGACCGACGACAGCCTCGTATGCCTCAGAGGGCTGCGCGCCGGGTGCGTGCTGGCGGCGATTCAGGGTGATCGGGAGTCGAGCGCGGCCCTCGCTTCCGAGGCTCGCGAGCTTGCAGACCGGCTTCCTCTGGAAGCCACCTGGCTGGCCGACCAGGCGACCGGTTGGCACCTGATGTTCCTGGGCGACCACGAGGGTTGTGTGGAGAGCCACGGCCGTGCGCTTGCAACCCTCCTCGAGCATGGTGGCGCCCTCCGCGACATCGCGGAGACCCACATGCTGATCGGCATGGCTCGTGGCTTCGCCGGCGATCTGACCGGAGCTGCCGAATCCCACGAGATGAGCCTGGAGATCTGCGAGTCCAGCGGTGAGTCGTGGTGTCGGTCGTTCTCGCTGTGGCACCTCGGTCTGGTCGTCTGGGCGAGCGGAGACCTGGTCATGGCGCTCGATCTGGAGGGGAAGAGCCTCGCGCTCAAACGGCGCCTGAGTGAGCGGCTCGGAGTGGCGCTCTGCCTCGAGGCCTGCGCCTGGATGCACGCCGCGGGCGCTCCCGTGCGAGCTGCCACATTGCTCGGTGCGGCCGACCACCTCTGGCGCTTCATGGCGACCTCCCTCGAGGTGCTACCTGGGCTCACGTCGTTGCGGCAGCGCTGCGAGTCGGCGTTGCGAGAGTCGCTCGGGCCGGATGCGTACGAGGCGGCGTACGCCGCAGGAATCGCGATGGACGAAGACGCCGCGATCGGCTGCGCGCTGAACGAAGAGAAGAAGATGCAGGCATCCGCCGTGCCGGTGACTGCGTCCGGACTCGCGCGTCTGACCAGACGAGAGCAGCAGATCGCGGAGCTGGTCGCGACCGGGCTGACGAACCAGGACATCGCCAGCAAGCTCACCCTCTCGCGGCGGACCGTAGAGGGCCATGTCGAGAAGGCTCTGACCAAGCTCGGGTTCACGTCGCGCACACAGCTCGCGGTCTGGGTCTCGGACCAGTCGAGGTCCTGAACAACAGGCCCCTTGGGCATCCTTCGGGCGACATGAGGCCCCAGATGCTCGCGAGCATCGGACGATACGGAGGGAACAGGTACCGACGCGCGTAGTCCTCCCGTGGCAACGACGACCTGCCGGATCTTCAATGAGGTCAAACGCCTCGGTCGGCAAGCCCAGGAGGGACGCCCGTCATGGTCACCACGACAACACACGACCACACCCGGTTCACCGCGCTCGGTGACTCGGCCTCCTGCGGCGTCGGCGATCCCACGCCAGACGGGTGGCGCGGCTGGGCCCAGATCCTCGCCGACGCCCTCGACTCCGAGGGTCGCGTCTCCTTCCGCAAGCTCGCCGTCCCCGGTGCAACCGTCGCCGACGTGCGGCACGACCAACTGCCCGACGCCCTCGCTCACCATTCGGACGTGACGTCGCTCGTCGTCGGGCTCAACGACGCGATGCGCTCGACCTGGGATCCCGACCAAGTCCGGGCTGACCTGCTCCACTGCGCCGATGAGCTGGCCCGCCAGGGCACGCTTCTCCTCTGCGTTCGGTTCCATGACCACACCCGGGCGCTGGGCCTTCCAGGGGTGCTCGCTCGGCCGATGCGCCGGCGGATTCAGGTCCTCAACGAGATCTACGACGAGATCCAGGGGAGGTACGGCGCCCTACGGCTTGACCTGGCGGCCGACCCGATCATCTACGACCGATCGTTCTGGGCCCTCGACCGTCTGCACCCCTCCGAACTCGGCCACCGATGGCTGGCCCGGCAGGCCGGCATACTGCTCCGCGGTGAGGGCGTGGCCATTCGACTGCCGTCGCTGGTCTGTACCAGCGCTCCCCCTACCCGGCGCGACGCAGTCCGTACCCTCGTTCACGACATCGTTCCCTGGATCGCCCGCAGGGCGCGCGACCTTGGTCCCGCCGTCGTCGAGGCTGTCGTTCGATGCCTCGTCGACGCACGCCATCGACAACGCCGCGAACCCGCAGTCTGGTGCGCAGCGGGTCCGCGGCGTTTGCGGCAGGGAGTCGGTCAGACGCCGGTGCTGGCCGGGAACGGGCCGTTCTCGATGTAGTCGCGGCGCTTCTCGTAGGGCAGGTCGAGGAAGTGGATCATCGCGGCCTTCGCGTCGTCGGACTGCATGGCCTCCATCCAGAAGAGGCTCTCCATCTCGAAGCCGGCCTGGATGTTGGTGTCGAAGCCCTTGTAGATCGAGGCCTTCGCCTTGGCGATGCCGATGGGCGGGAGCTGCGCGATCTCGCGGGCGATCTCGAGCGCTCGCGCCGGTGCGTCATCGACCAGCTCGGTGACGATGCCCATGTCGAGGGCCTCCTCGGGCGCCACCACGCGACCCCGGAGGATCATGTTGAGCGCCTTGCCCAGGCCGATGAGGCGGGCGAGACGCTGGCTGCCGCCTGCGCCGGGAATGATGCCCAGCCGGACCTCCGGTTGGCCGTAGCGGTAGTCGCCGCGCTCGCCGATACGGATGTCGCAGGCCAACGCCAGCTCCTGGCCGCCGCCCATGGTGTCGCCGTTGAGAGCGGCGATCGTCACCTTGGGCAGGGCGGCGATCTGGTCGAGGAGGGCCTTGAACTGACGCACCACCTCAGCGGCGTACCGAGAGGTCTCGGGCGACTTGACGATCAGCTCGTAGATCTCCTCGACGGAGAAGTGGGTGAAGTTGCCGACCTCCTCGGGCCGCGACTGGAAGACGACCGCGCGGTACTTCGGGTCAGCCATCACCGGGACGAGCTTGCCGAGCTGGTCGAGGCTGTTGACGTTGAGGTAGTTCAGGGGTTCGGACGAGAAGGTCACGATCAGGACGCCGTCGGCATCCTCCAACGTGAACTGCTCCGTGGATTCCGGCAGAGACATGAGCAAACGCCTTTCATCGTTGGGCTGTCCTTGCAGGCTATGAACGCTGTGACCGATCCCACTAGAACGGCTGCGCCCGCACCTGGGACTCCCGCGCCGCATCGTTCCGGAGCGCTGAAGGCGACGTCCCGAACCACCGTCGTACCGCGCGAGTCAGACTCGACTGCTCTCGTAGGCCGACTTGGGCGGCGATCTGCGAAAACGACAAGTTTGTCGTCGTGATCAACGTGCGGGCCTGGTCGCGTCGCACCCGGTCGACCAGCTCCTTGAAACCCGCACCTTCGGCGACGAGCAGGCGCTGGAGGGAGCGCGGATGCATACTCAGCAGGCGCGCCACCTTGGCCAGGTCGGGCCGGTCCGGTCCTGGCTGACCCTCGAGGATCGCGAGGACGAGGTCGGTCACCGGCACCTCGTCGTGCCCGAAGTGCGTCTCCAGGAAGTCGATCGCGATGTCCCGCAGCAGTTCGTTGCCGCCGCTGACCGGGACAGTGAGGAACTGTCGCGGGAGCCGCAGGAGCGCTTCGGCACTGTCGAACACGACGTCGGCTCCGAAGTGCTCCCGATAGACCGCCTCCGGGGCGATCCGCCCGTGCGGTAGGTGGACGGAGCGCAGGCCGTAGTTCCCGCCGCTGACCAGCGTGACCACCCGGTGGACCAGGCCGAGGCCGTAGTCGATCGACTGGGGCGAAGCCGTGCCCGTCTTACTCGAGTAGCGGAGCGCGAGGAGGGCAGGGTTGTCCAGCGGGTCCGCGATGACCTCATGTGAGAGGGCCGGGCTGAGGACGAACAGGAACCGCTCCGCCGACCGGAGCGCCTCACCGACCGTCTGCGCGTTCTCCATCGCGATGGCTAACGGGCCCAGGATGTGTAGGTCTTGCTGGGCGGCCATGCGCAGGCCGAGGTCAGGTACGCCGAGTCGGCTCGCCGCGTCCTCGAGGAGCCGTTCCACCCTGCGCAGGCTGACGAAGGCGTCGTGCTGAGTGACCACCCTGGCATCGAAGCCAAAAGCCGCGAGCAGCTCCTCGCCCTGGCCTCCGAGCTCGGTGACCAGCGCCGGAAGGCCACGCAGGATGCCCGCCCGGATCGGCAGGTCACTGTCACGCAAGGCCAAATCCTTGTCGTCTGAGGGCAAGTAACGCACGTCACATCGAAGCACACTTCAAGAGAACGATGAAGTCAAGTCCGACCGCAGGAGCATCACCGTGACCATGACCCAACTCCGATCCGCACTCTCCATCGCGCCGAAGCAGGGATCCTCGTATGACGAGCTCGACGCGCGCTGGCGCGACGCCGTCCACAACCGCCTTGCGCCCATGAACCTCCGATCGACCGGAGCGAGCCCAGGAGTCGGGTCACTGGAAGCACGGGACCTGGGTGACCTGCTGATCACGGACTGGCAGTGCCCGGAGGTCGAGGGCGTGCGCCGCGGCTCCGAGGCGAGGAACGACGCCTACTCCCTCGTCCTGTTCACCGTGACGACCGGTCGCCAGATCATCCAGACGCCAGAGGAGACCGCGGTCCTGCGGCCCGGCGGGCTGCTGCTGATGAGCACTCGCGCGACGGGCAGCTTCGTGATCCCGGAGGCGGCCACCAAGCGCACCCTCCGGGTGCCCCTCACCGCTATCGCTCCCTACGACACCGGCGTGGGCATCCCCGACTTCTTGCTGCTGGACACCCGAGAGAACCGGCTGGCGCAACTCACCCGGGACTTCATGAGCGGCGTCGTCGCCCAGCTCGACCGACTGACGCCGACCGAGGTCGAAGGCGCTCGCGCCGCCCTGCTGACGCTGATCGCAGGCATGATTCGCTCGGGGCACGCTCCCGACGCCAACGAGTCCGACTTCCTCCCCGTCCTACGCAAGCAGATGGAGCACTGGATCTCCGAGCACCTCACCGACGGCGTGATCCGGGTGGGGGATCTGGCCTCCGCCTACAACGTCGCCCCCCGCACGGTCCACCGCGCGTTCGCGGCGACCGGCGACACCATGGGATCGGTCGTGCGAGCCCACCGTCTCGCTGCTGCCAGGAACGACCTGGTGCACACGTCTGCCTCCGTGGCGGCCATCGCACACCGCTGGGGATTCTGCGACGCCAGCCACCTCGGGCGCGAGTTCCGCCGCGAGTTCGCGATGTCTCCGGGTGACTACCGCGCCGCCCACGGCATCGTCTGAGCACCCGTCGGCGTGCGCTGCCATCGGCGTGGCGCTCCGGTTCCACCGGCGGGCGCGATCGTCATATGAGGCGGACGTCACAGTTTCATACGGTCGTTGTGTCAGACATCACGACAGAAGGCGGCACTGAAATGACTCGCGAAAACATTGAGTTCACCGGTGAGGGCGGCGTCACCCTCCGCGGCTGGTTCTACCCTGCCGAGAACGCCACGGGCCCGGCCCCGGCCGTGGTGATGACGCACGGGATGACGGCTGTCAAGGAGCTCTACCTCGACGACTACGCGGAGTACTTCTCGGCGGCCGGCCTCAACGTGGTCGTCTACGACCACCGCAACTACGGCGAGAGCGACGGCCTCCCCCGCCAGGAGACCGACCCGATCCTGCAGCACCGCGACATCCGCAACGCCATCACCTACGCGACCACCCGCCCCGAGGTCGACGCCTCGCGGATCGGCCTGTGGGGGACGAGCTTCGCCGGTGGGCATGCCCTCCTGGTCGCTGCTATCGACAAGCGCGTCAAAGCGGTCGTGTCGCAGGTGCCGTTCATCTCGGGATCCCGGTCTTTCGCTGCTCAGGTGCGGCCCGACTTCGTGTCCCACGTCCGCGACCAGTTCAACGGCGACCGGCTGAACCGCTTCAACGGAGGCGAGCCGGCAAAGCTCCCAGCGATCACCGAGGATCCCGCCGGCCAGGCGATGATGCCGGCACCCGACGCCTACGAGTGGTTCAGCAAGGGCTCCGCCGACCGTGCGCCCAACTGGAAGAACGAGGTCACCGCACGGAGCCTGGAGTGGGCCTCGGAGTACGAGCCGGGCAGCTATATCAGCCGGATCTCCCCGACCCCGCTGCTGATGCTCGTTGCCGACAACGACACCGTCGCCCCGTTCCAGTTCGCACTGGATGCCTTCGAGGACGCCCGCGAGCCCAAGGAGCTCAAGGTGCTCTCGGGTGGTCACTTCGATGCGTACGGCGGACCCGGTTTCGAGGAGTGCGCGTCGGCGGGCCGTGACCACTTCGTCAAGCACCTCGGCGCCTGATCGAGCTCGATGATGAGTACCGCTACCGACCGCCCCGATCCCACCGGCCTCGCCGCGGATCTCGGCGCGGTCATGAGGCCCGCTTTCGAGGGAGCAGCGCTTGCTGAGACCGGGATCGGCAAGTACGCCGCCTGGCTCGCCGACCGCGGCCAGCTCTTCGACTCCTATCACGATCTGTGGAGCTGGTCAGTAGAGGACCTGGACGGCTTCTGGACCTCGATGTGGGAATACTTCGAGGTCCCCGGATCGCCCGGCAACTGCGCCCTCGGCGACCGAACCATGCCAGGCGCCAGCTGGTTCCCGACGGCTCGCGTGAACTACGCCGAGACGATTCTGGGGTCAATTGATGATCCCGACCGCGTGGCCATCGTGGGCAGATCACAGGCGCGGGGGACGCTCGAGCTGACCTTCGGCGAGCTCGCCGAGCAGGTCCGCCGAGCTCGCGCAGCGTTTCGCGCACTCGGTGTCCGCAAGGGTGATCGCGTCGTCGGCTACCTCCCGAACATCCCGGAGACCGTCGTCGCGATGCTCGCCACCGTCTCGCTCGGCGCGACGTGGGCCTGCTGCCCGCCGGAGTTCGGCGCCAAGAGCGTCGTCGACCGGCTGGCCCAGCTCGAACCGAAGCTCCTCCTTGCCGTCTCCGGCTACAACTACGGGGCGAAGGAGGTCGACCGGACCGCTGAGCTGCAGACGATCCGGGGCTCACTCCCGACGGTGGAGAACGTCGTCGGCATGTCCTACGGGCCGCATGAGGTCAGCGACGCCCATGACTGGGCGTCCTTGCTCGAGACGCATGGCACGGACGAGCCGCTCGCGTTCGAGCCGGTCTCTTTCGACCACCCCCTGTGGACGTTGTTCTCCTCGGGGACGACCGGTCTGCCCAAGGCCGTCGTCCACAGTCACGGAGGCATCGTCCTCGAGCACCGCAAGATGCATGCCCTGCACCTCGACACCCGCGCCGGCGACCGGGTGATGCTGATGAGCACCACCGGGTGGACCGTGTGGAACTGCATGGTCAGCGCCCTCATGGTAGGGGCGAGCATCGTGGTCACGGACGGAAACCCCTTCTATCCAGACCTCGAGGAGCCTTGGCGAATCGCGGCTGAGACCGGTGCCACCAACTTCGGCACCAGCCCCGGATACCTGATGGCCTGTCGCACTGAGTCGGTGCGACCTGCCGACCACTTCGACCTGAGCGCCCTCCGCACCCTCGGGGTGACAGGTGCGGTGCTCCCCCCGGAGGCCTACGACTGGATCTACGAGGTCCTACCGGCCGAGGTCTACCTGAACTCCATGAGCGGCGGCACCGACATCTGCTCCAACTTCGTATCGGGCAACCCCTGGGTCCCGATCTACCGGGGCGAGCTATCGGCCCCTGCGCTCGGAGCCGATGTGGCGGCTTTCGACGACGGGGGCGAAGCAGTCGTCAACCGGGTCGGAGAGCTCGTCGTCCGATCCCCGATGCCCTCGATGCCGGTGGCGTTCTGGAACGACGTCAACATGGAGCGCTACCTCGCGGCGTACTTCGACATCTACCCGGGAGTCTGGAGGCACGGCGACTGGGTCACCGTGTCAGACCGCCAGAGCGTCGTCATCCAAGGCCGTTCAGACGCCACGCTCAACCGCGGTGGCGTCCGGATCGGCACGGCCGAGTTCTACAACCTCGTCGAGGCACTTCCGGAGATCCAGGACAGCCTCGTCGTCCATCTCGAGGACTCCGCGGGAGGCCCCGGTGAGCTGATGCTGTTCGTCCAGCTCGCAGAAGGCCACACGATGAACGAGGACACCGTGAAGGCGCTCAAGGGCGTCATTCGTAAGGAGCTGTCGCCCCGGCACGTCCCCGACCTCGTGGCTGCCGTCCCGGCAGTACCGCGGACACTCACCGGCAAGAAGCTCGAGACACCCATCAAGAAGATCCTGGCCGGCGCCCCGCCGGAGCAGGTCGTCTCCCCAGGTGCTGTCACCAGCTACGAAGCCATCGAGGCCTACCGGATCGCGGCGTCGACGAACGCGTGACCATGCACCCCGACCCGAGAGGTCGACCAGATCAGACCGCGTGGCGGGCTGGAAACACTCACTAGGAGGAACTGCAATGCCGTACTGGGAAATCTTTACGCCGGAGAACGCCTTCACGCCCGAGGACAAGCAGCAGCTGACCAAGGACCTCACCAAGGTGTACGCCGACTACGTCAACCTTCCGGAGTTCTATGTCGTCATCCGCTTCCAGGAGATGCCGGAGAACACGATGTACGTCGGAGGCGAGCCGCAGAACAACTTCGTCCGCATCGTCGTGGACCACATCGCCCGCCAGATGGACGACCCGGAGTTCCGCAAGCTCGCCATGGCCACCTTTGAAGCGACACTCGCTCCATACGTCAAGGACCGCGGCTTCGGTTGGGAGATCCACTTCGATGAGACTCCCATCGACCTGTGGCGAGTTCAGGGCCTGACGGCTCCCCCTGAAGACTCCGACATGGAGAAGCTCTGGGCCAAGGAGAACCGTCCGATCCCCTACGACGAGGCCACGATGCTTCCGCTCGAGCCCGTCTCCGCCTCCTGACCGAGGCCCCACGAGCGAGGTCCTGGGGCGCGGCGCGCATTCCGCGCCCCAGGACCTCATCCATCTGCCCCGTCCACCCCCGCTTCACCGACCACCACAGAGAGTGATTCCCATGCCCGAAGCAGTCATCGTCGCCCACACCCGCTCCCCTATCGGCCGCGCCTTCAAGGGCAGCCTGAAAGACATCCGCGCCGACGACCTCCTCACCCAGGTCATCGGGTCGCTCCTGGCAGACCTTCCCGAGCTGTCGCCCCAGGAGATCGGCGACCTCATGGTCGGCTGCGGTCTGCCTGGCGGCGAGCAGGGATGGAACATGGCCCGCCGGGTCGCCGTTCAGCTCGGACTGGACACCGTCCCAGGCACGACGATCACCCGCTACTGCTCCTCCTCGCTGCAGACCACGCGCATGGCCTTCCATGCGATCAAGGCCGGCGAGGGAACCGCCTACCTGTCCGCCGGCGTCGAGTCCGTCTCGAGTTTCGCCCGCGGCAGCTCCGACCACTTCCCGGGCACCGAGAACCCGATCTTCGCCACCGCCATGGAGCGCACTGCGGCCCGCAAGGCGAACAACTCGCCGTGGCACGATCCGCGTGAGGATGGCCTGGTTCCCGACGTGTACCTCGACATGGGCGAGACCGCCGAGAACGTCGCTTCGTTCACCGGCATCTCGCGCGAGAGGCAGGACGAGTGGGCGCTGCGATCCCAGCAGCGCGCCGAGGCGGCCACCAAGCGTGGCCACTTTGCCGCCGAGATGACCGGCATCACCCTGGCCGACGGCACCTTCGTCTCCGACGACGACTGCCCGCGCTTCGGCACGACCCCCGAGGCGCTCGCCGGACTCAAGCCGGTATTCCGCGAGGACGGCTCCGTCACCGCTGGCAACGCCTGCCCGCTCAACGACGGCGCGGCCGCTCTCGTCGTGATGTCCGACGTCCGTGCCCGCGAACTCGGCCTCACCCCGCTCGCACGAATCCTCTCCACCGGCGTCACCGGCCTGTCGCCGGAGATCATGGGCCTGGGCCCGATCGAGGCGACCAAGCAGGCCCTGACCCACGCCGGCATGAGCATCGGCGACATCGACCTCGCGGAGATCAACGAAGCCTTCGCGGTGCAGGTGCTCGGGTCTGCCGACGCGTTGAAGCTCGACGAGGACAAGCTGAACATCAACGGCGGCGCGATCGCGTTGGGCCACCCGTTCGGCATGAGCGGTGCCCGCATCACCGGCACCCTGATCAACAACCTGCGGTCGACCGACAAGACGATCGGCCTCGAGACGATGTGCGTCGGCGGTGGCCAGGGCATGGCGATGGTCATCGAGCGCCTCAGCTGAGCCGTGTGAGGCCCGGGCGGATCCACCGCCGCCCGGGCCTCATGTCTGCCCACACTTCCCTCTTCGCCCGACTACGTGAGGCCCGCCATGACGCCTTCCACCACCCGCGAGGTCAACCCGTGGACCGTTCTCGCGATCGCGAGCGCAGCCGGCTTCATGGTGATGCTTGACACACAGGTGCTCTTCGTCGCCTTCGACGACATCCGGGCGAGCTTCCCGGCAGTGTCCATCGCGACGATGTCGTGGACGCTGTCGGCCTACACGATCGCGCTCGCGGCGACGCTTGTCGCTGCCGGCCGGATGACCGATCGCTTCGGCCGCCGACGCACCTTCGTCACCGGGCTGGTCGTCTTCACCGTTGCGTCGTTGGTCTGCGGGCTAGCCCCCGCACCGGGCCTGCTTGTCGCCTTCCGCGTGGTTCAGGCATTCGGCGCAGCGGCGTTGATGCCCTCATCCCTTGCCCTGGTCCTCTCCGTCTTCCCACCAGCGAGGGTCCCCGTCGCAGTCGCCACGTGGGGTGCGGCCGGCGCCTTCGCGGCAGGAGTGGGCCCGACAGCCGGAGCACTCCTCGTCGAGGCATTCGGCTGGCGATCTGTGTTCCTTGCCAACGTGCCTGTGGGCATCGTCGCCCTGGCCCTGTCGACCAGCCTGCTGCCCGAGTCTCGTGAGGCTGTCCGCGAGCGCTTCCCAGATGTGCTGGGGATTCTTCTGCTCGCCGGCTCGCTCACCCTGCTCTCCCTCGGCATCGTGCAGAGTGAGCATTGGGGCGCGCTCAGTCTCCCCACCGCCGCCGTCGTCGCGTGCGGTCTCGTCGTCCTCCTCTGGTTCGTCCGGCGCTCACTATCCGTGCCGCACCCCGCGCTCGACCTGAGCCTATTCACGCGGCCGTCGTTCAGGTGGGCGAACATCACCACGGCTGTCTTCACGATCGGCTTCACAGCGATGTTCTTCGCGCTGATCCAATTCATGACCCACGTGTGGCAGTACAGCGTCGTCGAGGCGGGATTGGCGATGATGCCCGCGGCCTTCACCGTCATGGTGCTGGCTCCTCTGACGGGTCGGGTCGCGGCGCGGTACGGACAGCGCAGGCTGCTGATCCCCGGCGGCCTCGTGTACGCCGCGTCCGGCGTGCTCCTCCTGCTATCGCTCGACACCGATCCGTCGTGGTTCACCGACCTTCTGCCCTCCTCGTTGCTCACCGGGCTCGGCGCGTCCCTGGTCCTTCCCCAGCTGACGAGTGCCGCCGTGCGCGAGCTGTCATCGGACGAGTTCGGCGCGGGCGCGGCGGTCAACCAGGCCATCCGCCAGTTCGGCGCGACGTTCGGGATCGCACTGACGGTCGCGCTCCTCGCCGGCGCGACGCCCTCCGACGCCGTGGCGCACTTCCAAAGGGTGTGGATCCTGATTCTCACCTGCGGCGTGCTGGCTTCGATCGCTGCCCACGCCCTGCCACGAGGGTCCCGCTCTGCCGCGCCGGTCGCGGCGCCGGTCACCGCCGGCACCCCAAGCTGACCAGCTCTTCACCGATCGCCCCTCACATCAAGGAGCCATGCGTGCCCGAAACCATCAACGACCGGATCACCTACGCCTTCGTCGACCGCGTCGTCCGGATCGAGCTAGCACACGGCCAAGCGCACAACAGCCTGGACGGTCAGATGGGCCAGGCCCTGCGCCAGGCGGCCCAGCGCGCCGAAGCAGACGTACGACTCCACGATGCCCGTGTGGTCGTGGTCAGCGCTCAGGGCCGTACTTTCAGCGTCGGCGGAGACCTGGCCGAGTTCGGCAGCTCGCCCGACCGCGGTGCGCAGGTGAAGGCCACAGCGGACGGCCTGCACGCCGGACTCGCCACGCTGCGCGCACTCACGGTGCCGGTCGTGTCCGTCATCAACGGGACTGCTGCCGGCGGTGGCCTTGGCATCGCGCTCTGCGGTGACATAGTCCTTGCGGCTGAAGAGGCGAAACTGGTCTTCGCCTACACCGCCTCGGGCCTCACCCCCGACTGCGGCCTGACCTCGATCGTCCCCCATCGCGTCTCCTGGGTGCGCGCCATGGATCTGGCGCTCACCAACCGCCTGATCACGGGCGCCGAAGCGGCCGATTGGGGCCTGGTCAGCCGGGCAGTCCCGGGTGACCAGCTTGCTGCCACCGTCGAAGCCGTCGTCGCCGGCCTTCGAGACGGTGCGGCGACCGCCCTGGCCGACACCAAGCGCCTTATGGCCGCGTCGCGGGACCTGGCCTACGCGGACCAGTTGGATGAGGAGGCAGCCTCCATCGCACGGAACATCGCGAGCCCTGACGGCATCGCGGGGGTCGACGCATTCCTCGCGAAGCGGAAACCCGCCTTCAGCTGAGTCGCCCGGTCAACAGCCGTCCTCCTCGCTGCGACGCCCATGGCCGTTGACCCGGTGCCACCCCCTGCCAACTTGGCAGGGGGTGGATTCACGCACGGTCCGCCTTCGTCGCAGCTCGTCAGCGACCCTGGAACTCCAGCTCAGGGCGAGGCCGACCAGCCGCCATCGCCTCGACCGCACTGCGCATGGCCATCTGGGCATCGTCCGTCTCGAACAGTGGCATCGAGATGTCGAACATCGCCTGGTCAGCTGCGGCAACACCGCCGACAGACCAGGCACGTAGCAGCGCCTTGTGGGCGGCGTGCGCACGCGTCGGTCCCTTCGAGAATGTCTCTGCCAGCGCCATGGCGTCCTTGCGCACCAGGTCGTCGGCCACGACGCGGTTGACCACCCCGGCGGCGGCCATCGTGTGGGCAGGAACTCGCTCGGACGTCAACGCCCACTCGATCGCCTTGGCCCGGCCCGCACGCTCGGCGACGCGGTAGATCCCGCCCATGATCGTGGTGATCGCGATGCCCTGCTCGGGGTGGCCGAAGTGCGCCGACTCCCCCGCAATGATGATGTCGGCCCGCAGCGCCAGCTCGAAACCTCCGCCCAGGCACATGCCCTGGACCGCGGCGATCACCGGCATCGGCATCTGCTCCAACCGGTTGAAGACGTCGAGGTAGCGAGTAAACGCTGCGCGGAGCTGATGGTTCGGCGTCTCCGGCCAGGTCCGGATGTCGCCTCCCATTCCGAAGTCGGTGCCTTCGGACTGCAGCACGACCACCCGTGCATCGGATTGCTCGATCGCGGCGAGCGCGTCCGCGAGCTCGGCGACCATCTGGTCACCGATGCGGTTCTTCGGCGGGTGCGCGAGCGTCAGCACCGCAATCTTGTTCTCGACGAGGTGGGTTACCTGAGACATGGTCTGCTCCTGTTCGGCGTGCCGGCCACTGGAGCGCGCCCTCCGAGAGGTGATTCGGTACACCTCTGTGCCGTTGCGAAAGGACCATAAGCCTGTTGCCTATTTCGCGCAACCGATAGGCGGAGAGGCATCGATATGCAGGAAACCCGAACACAGGTCTCATGTCCGACCAAGGCGTTTCGGTACCAGTCCGGGGCGCACAGGTCCTATTGGCGGTGGGGTGGGAGTTCGTACGGTGGCGTGGCCGGTAACCGATCGACCGAGTCATTGCACCCGCTGATGGCCGCAGATCCCTCGGAGCAGGAGCAGCAATGAGCGAAGTAACTTTCGAGATGAGCGACGATGTCGCCATCGCAACCACGTCCAACCCGCCCGCCGAGCTCTTCGACCGGGAACAGATCGCAGGCCTGCGAGACGCCGTCCGCCTGGCAACCGAAGGTGGCGCTCGAGCGATGGTGATCAAGAGTGACGGGCCCCTCTTCTCGGGAGGAGCCGACGTCTCCATCTTCCATGGGCAGAAGCAGCAGGACGGTCGAGAGCTGCTCTCCGACGGCATGGACATGATCGCCGACCTCGAGGACGCACCCTTCCCCGTCATCGCAGCGGTCAACGGACTCTGCTTCGCAGCCGGTCTCGAGGTCGCGCTGGCCTGCGACTTCATCTTCGCCGCAGACGACACGACGTTCTCGCAGGTCGAGGCACTGATCGGAGCGGCCACATTCCTCGGCGGCGCCTATCGTCTGGCCGAGCGTTGTGGGCCGGCGATCGCCCGCGAGATCGTGTACACCGCTGATCGCTACACAGCGGAGCAGTTCGCCCGATGGCACATCGTCAACCGGGTGGTTCCCGCTGCCGAGCTCCACAAGACCGCGTACGACGTCGCCCACAAGATCGCGCGGGGACCAGCCCTGGCGCACGTGCAGACCAAGCGCCTCGTCAGGCACGCCCTCGCCCATGACTCCCGGTCCGCCGACCGCCTGGTCCTCGACGAGACGACGAGCCTGTACGAGACCGACGACATGCAGAACGCCGTCGGATACCTACTGGAGCACGGGGCCCGCAAGTTTCAGGCGAACCACGAGCGGATCATCTTCGAAGGCCGCTGATGTGAACGGCTACTGGCTGACCAGCGCGCCTCAAACCACCCCGTTCGGCAAGCAGACGCAGCAGCTCAACAGAGCAGCTCACCAGAGAGTAAGGATCGCACCATGCAGGAGCTCTTCTCAGTAGAGGGCAAGAAAGCCGTCGTCACCGGTGGCACCCGCGGCATCGGATACATGATCGCGGAGGGCCTGCTCAAGGCGGGCGCTGAGGTCTTCATCTCCTCACGAAAGGCCGACAACTGTGACGAGGCGGCACGCGAGCTCGGAAAGCTCGGCCGCGTCCAGGCGTTCGCTCGCGACCTCAGCCAGGAGGCCGAGTGCCGGTTGCTCGTCGAGCAGGTCGCTGAACACACCGACGCCGTCGACATCCTCGTGAACAACGCCGGCGCCACCTGGGGCGCGCCGCTCGAGGACTACCCGGAGAGTGGCTGGGATCGAGTGATGGATCTCAACGTCAAGGGCGTGTTCAACATGACGCGATTCCTTCGGCCGATGCTCGACAAGGCGGCGGCTCCAGGTGATCCGGCGCGCGTGATCAACATCAGCTCCATCGACGCCACCATGGTGCCGCTCTTCCCCAGCTTCGCGTACTCCGCATCGAAGGCTGCCGTCAATCAGCTCACCGTGCACCTGGCTGCCGAGCTCGCCCCGACGATCCTCGTGAACGCGATCGCACCCGGGCCGTTCCCCACCAAGATGATGAACGCGATCCTCGACGAGCACGGCGACGAGATCCGCGCCATGACCCGGGTCGGACGCACGGGCGAGCCGGACGACATCGCCGGAGCGGTCATCTACCTCGCGTCCCGCGCCGCAAACTTCGTGACCGGTGCGATCATCCCTGTCGACGGCGGGCTCAGCACCACAGGCGCGGCACACTGACTTCGACGAGCCCGCGACCAGCTCGTTCCCGTGACACTGAAGGGTCCCTTCGGCTCAACGCCAGGCACCCCGCGGCCAGTCACGATGTCCGATCGACCTCAGCCCGCTTCCGTTCACGATGCGATCGTAGGTTCGCGAGGTTCCCGCACGTGGCGACGTCGTGCCAGACCCGGCTGCTGTTGCGCGACCGATCGAAGAACGCCACCGAACAGTGGCGGTTGCGGCAGGTCTTGAGTCGGCGCCAGCTGTCGCCGAGCTGGGCGTCACGCATTTCCAGCAGAAGCACGCATGCCACATACCGCCAACCCTTGCCCCTGGGCAGCACATCAACCTGGCCAGTGTCGTCCAGAGTCATCGTGCTGGTCACCGAGACTGCCAGCTGACGGTGTTCGCTCGGAGCGGGGTCATCGCTTCCGGCGCGAATGAGCTGGACAAGCTCGGCTCGGAGGCTACGTAGCTTGCCAAGATCACGTTCGTCGAGCACGACGACATCTGTCGAGATCCCGCGGATCCGGCACCACTCGGCGAGAGCGCCGCCGAGCCAATCCTGCGCTGTCGGCACGTCGGCGAGCAGGTCTGCGCCCGGAGGAACTCCCGCAGCGATCGTATTCACAAAGTCCTGGACGAGAGCCAGGCTGTCGGGCGCTGTCTCGAGCCCGTAACGCGTCGTGGCCGGCCAGCTCATCAGCGCCCCCGGGGCGCCGAAGCTGGCCGCATCCGTCCCGCGGTCATCGCTTCCAGAGCGCTACGCATCGACATGTCGGCGTCGCCGGCTTCGAACCGGGGCTTCGCGATGCTCTGCTCCGCGACCTGGCCCTCGACGTAGTGGGTCACATGGGACATCGACTGCTCCTGATTTCGGCGTACCGGTCGTCAGAGGGAGCCTCCTCCAGAAGGCCATGACCACCGGTCGGCGGCCTCGTCCCTGGGACGAGCTCCACTCTGATTGAAATAACCATATGCTCGTAACTTCTTTCGATCAATCAGACCGGTCGATAGGCCAGGAGAGCAACAGCGCGCGTCGGCGTCGTCGGGCGCGCGCCACCGTGGGCTCAACCCCGCTGCTTGCGGTACTGCAGCGGCGTGAGGCCGAGTTCGGCCTTGAACTGTCGGTTGAAGTTCGACAGGTTGCGATACCCCGACGCACTGGCAACGTCGGTCACCGGGCTGGTCGTCGTGTCGAGCAGCTTGCAGGCCTGGGCGAGCCGGAGCCGGCGCACCATGTCGCTGAAGGTGTGGCCGCTCGAGACTTTGAAGAAGCGTGAGAAGGCAGAAGGCGACATACCGATCATCTCGGCAGCGACGGACAGCCTGACGTCCCCGGTGAGGTTGTCGAAGATGTAGCCGATCGTGCGGCTCACGGCCTCCGCGATCCCTGGGTCGGCGGCGGCTGGGACCCAGACGTTGGCGACAGACCGACGCTCCTCCTCTGGCGCATGGGCGAGCAGTCCAAGCAGGTCGAAAGTGCAGCTCACGCGGGCGGCACCCTCGGTGCGCCCGATCAGCTCGAGCAGGCGAGCCCCCTCCACGGCGGTCTCACCAAGGAACTCGATCCCGCGAGTCGAGTTGGCCAACAGCAGGTCGAGGTCGCTCAGCTCCGGCAGGACGGCCTGGCACTGCCGGACCCAGTCGTCGTGGAACTGCAGCACGACGTCGCGGCCCACAGCCACCTCGCCGGGAGCGAGATCGCTGACCCAGTCGTGGGGCAGGTCGGGTCCCACGAGGAAGAGCTGGCCGGGTTCGAAGCGGCCGACACTGTCGCCGATGACGTAGCTGCCCGAGGTGTGCCGGATCAGGTGAATCTCGTACTCGGGGTGGAAGTTCCAGCGGGCGATCGGACTGGGGTAGTCGTGCTGGTGCCAGCGTGTGGACCGACGCGGGTCGTGCTCGATGACCTCGCGGGTCGGCGGCGTACCGACGATCCGATCCGGCGCTGCGTTCGTCCTCATTGTTGCGCGCCTCCCTCCCCCAGACCCCGCTCTCAGCGGCTGCACCTGCAAGAAAGTACCAGAATCGAGCATCCGGGGCGCTAGTCGATCGTTCCTGCCGAACCTAGTGTCATTCCTGGCCGGGACGTGACGACCGTCACTGTCTTCATACACCACTCCGCCGCCCGATGACATCTGTGAGGACCAACTCATGATCAAGCGAGCCCAACCGACCTTGACCAGACGTAGGGTCCTGCAGTTCGGAAGTCTGGGCGCCGGGCTGCTCGCCACGGGTTCCCTCGCCGGGTGCGCCTCGGACGCTCCGGCGCCGCTTCCCGACGCGGCTGCTGGGTCTGACCCGTGGCGACGCTTCGCGGGGACGACGATCAACTTCATCTCGGAGAACACCGCTCCGACGGCCGCGATCGCCGCCAACCTCAAACCGTTCACGGAACTGACCGGCGTCACGGTTAACATCGTCAACCTCGAACTGCAGGCCCTCGTCCAACGCGTCGCGCTGGACATGGCAGGCGGCAAGGCGCAGTACGACGTCGTCTACGCCGATCCGTACCAGGTCCTCGCGCCGTACAGCAAGGGGCTGTGCGACCTGCGCGAGTTCATCGACGATCCCAGCCTTCCCCCGCTGGAGAACGGTCTGGACGACTTCATCCCCACACAGCTACGCGCCGCAGGGACCTTCGGGAACGACGGCAAAGTGTTCGCCTTGCCGTACGACGCGCCGACGATGATCTGGCAGTACCGCGCCGACATCTTCGAGAAGTACGCCGACGCGATGAGCGCCGATCTCGGCTTCGATCCGACGCCTGGCGCCGAACGCACCTGGGACGAGTACCGACGCATCGCGGCCTGGATCAACGACAACGTCGACGAGATTCCGTACGGCACCGGCCACCAGGCCAAGCAGCACGACTCTCTGCAGTGCGACTTCTCCAACGTGCTGTGGGCCTACGGAGGCGACTACTTCGAGAACGGCGCCGAGGTCGGCCTGGCGGGCACGACCGATCCGGGCAGGTGCCTTCTGCGCGAGGACGCCGCCGTCGATGCGGCAACGTTCTACAACGACCTGATCGGGATCGCCCATCCCGGCTCCCGCGGCTGGGACTGGGACGGGGTCGCCGTCGCGCTGCGCTCCGGACAGATCGCGATGGCGCCGAGCTGGCACGAGAACGCCGCTTCCAACGAGCAGGCCCTCCCCGGGAAGGTGGAGTACGCGCCGCTGCCGCGAGGTCCGCGGCGATCAGCGAACATCTACGGAGGCACCGGTATCGCGGTCAGCGCCGGCAGTGGCGGCGCGCGGCGGGGCGCCGCCTGGCTCTTCGTGAACTGGGCCACCTCGCCGGCCACACAGCTGGCGAACCTGCGGTCGAGCGTCGGCGGCGGCACGCCTACCCGCTCCTCCGTCTATGAGCTGCCGGAGGTCCAGCAGGCGACCCATCGCCCCTCACAGCTTCCGAACATACTCACCGCCCCCGCGGTCAACACCGCTTGGGAGGCCGTCTACATCGGGCTGCGACCCAAGATCCCCATGTGGAACGAGTGCGACACGGCGCTCTTCACCGAACTGTCGCGGATGCTGGCCGGCCAGCAGTCTCCGCGCGAGGCCATGGGCAGGGCCGCAGACCGGATCGACGACATCGTGGCCAGGGGATGGTTCGCATGAGCACCACAATGGAACGCAGCGCTACCGCTCAGGACGCTCCGCGCGCACGGCGAGAGCGTCTGACCATCCATGAGCTGATGATGGCACCGGCCCTGATCCTCCTCGGCGTGCTCTCGCTCATCCCCTTGATCACCCTGATCGCGATGAGCTTCAGCAGGGTCCGGCTGCTGGGCGGCGTACGCCTGGAATGGGTGGGTCTGGACAACTGGACCCGCGCACTCACGGATGCCGACCTGTGGCAGGGGTGGGGCCTGACCCTCTTCTTCTTCGTCGTCACACTGACGATCGAGATGGTTCTCGGCATCGCCATCGCCGCGGTTCTCTCCCAGCTCGTCCGCGGACGCGGACCGCTCCTGGTCGTCGTACTGCTGCCGATGTTCGTGGCACCAGCGATCGTTGGTCTGCTCGGGCGCTACCTCACCGATCCCACATTCGGGCTCTACGCCCGGGCGCTCCAAGGGATCGGCATCGACCAGGACATTCTCGGCAACCCACGCTCGGCGCTCGCCGCAGTGATCCTGATGGACGTTTGGGAGTGGACCCCGCTGATCGCCCTGATCACGCTCGCCGGCATGACCAGCGTGAACCCATCGATCCTGGAGGCCGCGGCCCTCGACGGTGCCGGGGCCTGGCGCAGGCTGTGGCACGTCGTACTGCCGTCGATCATGAACGTCATCATCGTCGCCCTGCTGATCCGGTCGATGGACGTGGTGCGCTACTTCGACATCATCAGCGTCACGACGAACGGCGGCCCGGCAGACGCCACCAAGATCATGCCGCTGCGCCTGTACGAGGCGAGCTTCAGGTTCTTCGACCTCGGCTACGCAGCCGTCATCGGGCTCATGATGCTCGCGCTGACGATCGTCATCGCCCGGCTCTTCATCAGGGTGCTCTCCACGAAGGGACAGAACGCATGACCATCGCCCCAGCAACCCCGATCGACAGCACACCCGCTGCTGCTGCACCATCGGCACCGAAAGCGCGCCGCTCCGGCATCCTCGGCAGGGTCGGGATCGGCGTGTTCGTCGCCGTCCTCGTCGGCTGGACCGTCGTACCTCTGCTCTGGATGCTGCTCGGGTCGTTCAAGTCCGCCGCCGACGTGACCTCACCGACGCCCCAAGTGGCATTCGACCCGACGTTCGACAACTATCGGAACCTGTTCTCGGGCGCGAACGACCTCAGCCCCTACCTGATGCACTCCGTCGTGGCGGCCGTGGGCTCGGCACTGATCGCGACCGTGCTCGGCACGCTCGCCGGCTATGGTCTCGCACGAACCAAGCTGACGATGAAGAAGTCACTGTCCTTCTGGTTCATCTCGACGCGAATGGCCCCGATCGCCGCCGTCGTCCTGCCGCTGTTCCTGATGTTCCGGGTGGCGGGGCTGATCGACAGCATGGGCGGCCTCATCCTCGCCTACCTGAGCTTCAACCTGCCGTTCGCGATCTGGATCATGAGCTCCTTCTTCGAGGCGATCCCACCCTCTCTCGAGGAGTCCGCGAAGGTAGCCGGCTGCACGACCTGGCAGACCTTCTGGCATGTCTCGCTCCCTCTGACCCGGTCGGGGCTGGTGACGACGGCCGTGCTCTGCCTCGTCTTCTCCTGGAACGACTACGCCTTCGCCACCATCATCTCCGGACCCCACTCCCAGACACTCCCGATCGCCGGTACGCAGCTCGTGACCCAGACCGGCGTCGACTGGGGACAACTGACCGCGATCGGCACCATCGTCGTCGTCCCGATGATGCTCGCCGGCGTCGCCGTCCGCCGCTGGCTCGTCACCGGCCTCACGCTCGGCGCCGTCACCGGCGAGTGAGCAAACTGCCCCGCCGCCCGTCCCCGACATCCAGTCCTGATCGGAGTACCCGAGTGAAGAACCCCTCCGCCGTGCTGCACGCCCCACATGATCTACGGATCGAGGATCGCCCGGTGCCGACACCGCTGCCGACACAAGTCCTCGTCGAGGTCCGGGCGACAGGCATCTGCGGCTCGGATGTGCACTACTACGACCACGGACGCATCGGTGACTTCGTGCTCGACACCCCGATGGTGATCGGGCATGAGTCGGCGGGCACCATCGTGGACGTCGGCGCCGACATCGACCCCGGCAGGATCGGTGAGATGGTCGCCCTCGAACCCGGGGTCCCATGTCGCGAGTGTGCACAGTGCCTGGTCGGCCGCTACAACCTCTGCCCTGACGTGGTCTTCTTCGCGACCCCACCTGTCGACGGCTCCATTGCCCGGTTCGTCGCCATCGAAACCGCGTTCGCCCACCCAGCACCGAGGGGAATCTCCCACGAGCAGGCGGCGATGGCTGAGCCTGTGTCGGTCGGTGTCTGGGCATGCCGCAAGGCCGGGGTCGCCCCCGGCGACCGGGTCCTGGTGACGGGTGCCGGACCGGTCGGCCTGCTGGCCGCGCAAGTCGCTCGAGCAGTCGGAGCCGCTGCCGTCACAGTCACCGACGTCAACGACTTCAGGCTCGAGGCCGCACGAGGGCTCGCGCTGGACGCGCGCGGCGCCCAGGAGCAGCTCGAGGCAACCTACGACGTGCTCCTGGAGTGCTCTGGAGCGGCACCGGCCATCGCCGGTGGGCTGCGCGCGCTCGCGCCGGCCGGCCGTGCGGTGCTCGTCGGCATGGGCGCCGATTCCGTGCCGATCGACGTACCCCTAGTGCAGTCCAGGGAGATCACCCTCACGGGCACGTTCAGGTACGCGAACACCTATCCCGCCGCTCTGGCTCTCATCGCCAGCGGCGCAGTAGCGACGGAGCCGATCGTCACGCATCGCTTCAGTGTCGAGGAAGCGGAGGCGGCGCTCACCCTCGCCCGCCGTGTGCCCGAATCGCTCAAGGCCATGGTCGTTGGCATCCAGGAAGACTGAATGGGAGCGGTTGATTCCCTTCTGACCGGGATCAGCTCGCCCAGCAGTCACTCAGCTGCGTCGTCCAGGAATGAAGCTGTGCCGACGTGCGAGCGAGGCCACGATGAGGGACGCGATCGAAAGGATTCCAACTGCCCAGGGAAACGATCCCGGTCCTTCCGTGTCCAGCAGGAGTCCACCGACCACGCCGCCGCCGAAGATCGCCACGTTGAAGGCCACCACCATCAGCGCCTGGGCGATGTCGACCGCGGTGCCGGCGGCGTCCGCGGCCGCGGTCGTCAGCTGTGTCGCCGCTCCACCGAAGGTCAGACCCCACACGACGACGGCGCTCCAGAAGATCGCTGGTGCATGCCCGCCCAGCGCAAGTGCCAAGCCGGTAGCGGCGAACGCCAGGAGGCTGCCCAGGACCAGTCTCCGGAGCGCGTGATCGATGAGTCGGCCCGTGAACCAGATCCCGACCAGCGCCGATACACCGAAGACGAGAAGCGCGACATCGACCCGGGCACCGATGTCCACCCAGGAGACGTAGGGCGCGACGTAGGTGTAGAGGATGTTGTGGGCCAGCAGCCACGCCAGGGTGGTCAGCAGCACGGGCACGACGCCAGGCAGAGCCATCACACGCCACACCGGCATTCGATCGGCACGACCCTGGCCGGGACGATCAGGCACTCCGAGCACCGTCCAGACGATCAGGCCGATGGCCACGACCGACATCGCGGCGAACGCCCAGCGCCAACCCGCCAGGCCGCCCAGAAGTGTCCCCAACGGCGTGCCCAGCGACAGGGCCAGCGGCGTGCCCAGGAGCGCGACCGCCAGCGCCCTGCCGGACAGGTGGCTGGGAACCAGGCCACGGGCGTAGCCGGCCAGCATCCCCCACACCAGACCGGAGAACGCACCCGCGGTAGCGCGAGCGACGAGCGCGAGCTCATAGGTCGGCGCGGCTGCCGTGAAGGCGTTCGCGACGAGGAATCCTGCAGCGCCCACGCACAGCAGCGGCTTGCGGCGCAGGCCCCGCGTCAAGGCGATGACCGGCAGCACAGCGATGGCGGTGCCCGCGGCATATACGCTGACCCACTGTCCAGCGGCAGCTCGCGAGACGTCGAGGTCGTCCGCAATCTGTGGCAACAGGCCGACCGGGAGAGTCTCGGTCATGATGCAGATGAAGCCGGCAAGCGCCAGCGCGAGCAGCGGCGACCAAGGGAGCGCGTCACTGGAGGGACGCCCGGCGCGAACGGTCGTGCTCGGCAAGGTGTCGCTGGTGGCTGCACAAGGTTGGTGCATGGCTCCTCAGGGGGTGCGGTTGGCGGGGTCGGGCGGCACATCGCCATGCGCCATGGCCTGACGATGCGCGGTTGGAACTGTGGGCGAGGCCACGGGCGCGCCGAGGACGGCGAGGCAACGCGACCAGGTGTGCGTCGAGGTCCTGCCGCACCTTGGGCAAGTTGCGGGAGTGACACCCGATCGACGCTACGGGCGCGAACGCGACGCTGGGATGCCCTGCCAGTACACCTCACGATCGAGACTCCCTCATCTCTCTCAGATCGAGTTCCATGGAACTTCAACCAAGGAAGAGATGAGAAAGCATGACGAAGAGACTCAGGATCGCCCCGCTCGCGCTGGCCTTGGCGCTGATCATCGCACTGCTGGTGGCTGCTGCTCCGTTCACCAAGTCGAGTGCGGCAGAGCGTGGAGGCGACCGCCGAACAACGGCCGCCGGTGCGGGATCCCTGGTGGGAGTGTGGCGGATGACCTCGTTGGAGGCGGGCACCGAGGGCAACCTCGAGCCGGTTCCCTACTCGGGCCAGATCGTCTTCTCCAAGGCCGGCACCATGTCGGTGCAGGCGATGAACCCTGACCCGAACGCCCCGGACACCCCCTATACGAGAAACGGCTACGAGGCCTTCTACGGGGACTTCGTCGTCGACAAGCCGGCCGGGACGTTCGAGGTGACGGTCGAGTCGTCCCTGGTGCGCGATCTGATCGGGCAGAGCCTGACCCGATCTTATGACGTAAGTGGGGACACGCTGGTCCTGACGCCGCCGAACCCCGCTGAGGGCTGGCGCGCGACGTACGAACGCCTGTGAGACCTTCGATGACATCCGTGATCCGAGGCGCACCGGTCGGAAGACTGCTGCACACGGCTCTCCTTGCCGCTCTGCTGGCAGGCTGCTCGCTTCCCGGGACGGATCACTCATCCCCCGCAAGCCAGGGCAACGGGACGGCCGCCTCGGCCCCCGAGTCGACCGGACCGTCTGGCCCATCCGCGCCGGCCCGGTCCGGGGAACCGACAGAGACACCAGTCGCGCTGCGCGACTACTTCGACCGCGAGTACAGCGGCACACGCCTACGCCTCGGCGACGTCAGGGAACGCGCAGCCGGCTACACCTCCTATGACGCCACCTACCGCAGCGAGGATCTGACCGTCTCCGGGGTCATCAACGTCCCGAACGGCGACGGTCCGTTCCCTGCTGTGGTCCTCGCACACGGCTGGATCGAGCCAGACGCCTACGCGAGCGGTCAGGGGATGACACGCGAACGCGGCCACCTCGCCGACCAGGGATTCATCGCCTTCCATATCGACTACCGCAACCACGCCGACTCCGACCGCGACCCAGACCTGGTGCGCAACATGTACCTCGGCTATGCGGTCGACGCCGTCAACGCGGTGCACGCTCTTCGTGGCAGTGGCCTACCGATCGACCCTGCCCGCGTGGCGTTGATGGGCCGCAGCATGGGAGGCAACGTCGTGCTCCAGGCGCTCGAGATCTCCCCCGGCTTGGTCCAGGCCGGAATCGTCTATTCCGGCCAGTCATCCCTCGAGTCGGACAACTACCGCCGCTGGGCGGGCCCTGGTTCCGACTACGCCGCCGAAGCCGCCGACCTCTACGGAACGCCCGAGGAGAACCCCGAGTTCTGGACGGGCATCTCCACCCGTCCCCAGTTCAGCCGGATCACGGAGCCGGTGCTCATGATCCACGGAACCGAGGACGAACAGTGCCCAGAAGCATGGGCGGGCGCGACCTTCGATGCCCTCCAAGCCGCAGGCATTGACGCGCAGATCGAGTGGTACGAAGGCGAGCGTCACGCCTTCGGGCCCCGCTTCGAAGACTCCATGGACCGCAGCACGAGGTTCCTCCGCACGCACGCCGGCTGAGCGTCGTTGCGTTTCTTTCAGCCTCGAAGACAGGAAGCAAGACCACCGTGAACACCATGACTAGACGTACGCTCCTGATCTCCGCCGCCGCGCTGGGCGCCGGAGCCATGGCGGCCTGCACTAGTTCGCAGTCCGACGGCGGGAAGGCGACCGCGCGCAGTGACAGGTTCGGTGTGGGGACCTACAACACACAGGAGGTCGCGGACGAGCTGCGCTACGTCGAGGAGAACATCCGCCCGTCCACCGAAACTGATACCAAGCGCATTCTGATCACCGGCTCGACCGGGGGAATCGGTCAGCTCGCCGCCGCCTACCTCCTCGCCCGTGGGCACAGCGTCGTCGCCCACGCCCGCAACGAACAGCGCGCGGCCGACGTACGCCGTGACCTGCCAGCCGTCGCTGATGTCGTCATCGGTGACCTCCTGGACCTCGATCAGACCCGAGCACTCGCGACTCAGATCAACGAGCTGCCACGGTTCGACGTCATCATCCACAACGCCGGCGAGTACGGCATCGCAAATCGCGAGATCCTCAACGCCAACTCGCTGTCGCCCTACCTGTTGACGAGTCTGGTCAATCCGTCCGCGGATGCGCTGGTCTACCTCACCTCGGACCTGCACCTCGGCGGTGACCTCGAGCTCGATGAGCTTCGCGGCGACGGCGCAGACATCACCTATGACGACAGCAAGCTCCACGTGGCGACGCTCGCGATGGCTGTCGCTCGCCGCCGACCCGACATCCGGGTCAATGCGGTCGCACCTGGTTGGGTGCCGACCAAGATGGGATTCCACAACGGCCCCTACGCCCCCGACGACCTGCGCGCCGGCTACATGACCCAGGTCTGGCTGGCCGAAGGCAACGAAGGAGCGCGTCGGATCACCGGCAACTTCCTCTTCCATCAGAAACCAGAGACCCAGGTCCATACTGCGGTTCACGACCCACAGGCGCAGGACGACCTGCTCGCCGCCTATGCCCAACGCACGGGGACCACCTTGACGTGAGGCCCGGACCCGAACGGAGAAACCATGATCACAACCCGACTCACCACCGCAGCGCTTCTGGTCACGATCGGCAGCGGATGGCTGACCGCCTGCGGAACCGGTGACGCGCCCGAAAGCCGGCCCAGCACGGCAACCGGCGCACCGACCACCGCCGACAGCCCCACCCCCAACCAGCAGAGCCCTACGGCAACTGCGACTGCTCCTCAGGAGGCTGACATGAGAATCGAGATCAGCGTTGAAGGCGAGCGCTTCCAGGCCACGCTCACTGACAGCGCCGCCAGCCGCGACCTGATCGCCCAACTGCCGCTGACTCTGGACATGACCGATCACGGCGGGGTCGAAAAGACCGGCGCTCTTCCATCAGAGCTCTCCCTGGACGGACAGCCGTCCGGTGCCGACCCCGACGTAGGAGACGTCGGCTACTACGCCCCTGGCAACGACCTCGTCCTCTACTACGGCGACCAGTCCTACTATGACGGCATCGTCGTCCTCGGCCAGTTCGAAGGTGGCGCCCCCGAACGCCTCGCGCGCACGGATGGCGATGTCACGGTCGACGTCGACCGCCTCGAGTGACCCTGCACCGAGGCTCCCGCAGAAGGTTGCCCTCTCAGTACACCTCAGGACAGGGACTCCCCGCCTCCTGCGAGATGCAGTTTTCTGGAGCCGATCTCAAAACCTTGGAAGGAACGACTCGACATGCGCTTCATCACCGTCAACTCCCGCCACCTCAGACTGGCGGCTGCCTCCTTGGCCTCCGCGACAGCGCTCCTGACGCTCGCGCCCGGTGCCGCGCACGCGCATCACGGCTTCGACGACTACGACACCGGCCGCCTCTACTACATCTCGGGCACCGTCTCGGATGTCCGCTGGGGCGAGCCTCACTCCTACTTCACCGTGACGGTCGACAGCGACATGCCCACTGACACGCCCGAGCGTGACCTCCCTGAGCAACTGCAGGCCCCCGAGGACAGCGGCCCCATCGACGCAGCGCCGTCCTACAGCGGCTCTCACGACGCACTGGCGGTCACCATCGCGCCGCCGAGCTTCACGGGAATGTGGGGCCTCGACCGCCCGCTCGAGGACGGAGAACGGGTCGAGGCCGTCGGCTATGTCGGTGAGAGCCACGACGACGAGTTCCGTCCGGTCGTGTTCTGGTTCGAGGACGGCAACCCGGTCAACCAGGTGCTCGGCAGCGAGCTCCCCGCAACCCCACTGCCGACCCCCTATCCCGAGAGGGACGCACCTGCCGCGTCATCGTCAGGCGACGATCAGGCTGCCCCGACCGCATCAGGATCCGACACAACGTCACCGGCCACGATCTGGGCCGGACTCGGCGCTGCGCTGGTCGCCGTCGTCGCTGGTGGCGCGGTCTACCTGCGCGCACGATCGCGCCGAGAGTGATGGCGCTCGAGATGGGTGGCATCTTCTCCTGGATGGAGAACACCGGGTTGGCCGAGGCCATCCGTGGCACGGCCTACCTGTATCCCATACTTGAAAGCGTCCACATCATCGGCATCGCCCTCCTCATCGGCCCCGCCGCAGCCTTCGATCTTCGGTTGCTGGGTCTCGGCCGCCGGGCGCTACGGGTGTCGACCGCGGCGGACTACCTTCTCCCCCTGTCGCACCTCGGCTTCATGATTGCGGCGGTCACGGGGGTAGCCATGTTCCTGCCTGGCGCCAGTCTCATCGCCGACCGGGGCAGCGCTCCGTGGAAGCTCGGCCTCATCGTGCTGGCGGGTCTGAACATTCTGATCTTCCATCTGCGCACCTACCGCAGCGTGGCCGACTGGGATGTGAACCGGTCAACGCCTGCAGCTGCCCGGTTCGCCGCGGTCGTCTCCCTCATATCCTGGTCATGCGTCACGGTCGCCGGCAGGTTGTTGGCCTACACGTGACTGATGCGCCCGGCGGCGCGCGAAAGCCTAGCGCAGCGCTCGCTCCCGCAACGCGAACTTCTGGATCTTCCCGCTCGGAGTACGAGGAAACTCGGGCATGACCCGAACCACCTCGGGCCAGAACTGCTTGGCCACGTCGTGGGCGCCGAGGAACGCCCCCAAGTCTTCGACGGTCAGGCCTGAAGCGTTCGGCTGCAGGACCACGCAAGCACACGCCGTCTCGCCGAGTCGCTCGTGCGGAAGCGGGACGAGAGCGACATCCTTGATGTCAGGGTGGGTGACCAGGATGTTCTCGATCTCGACGACCGGGATGTTCTCACCGCCTCGGATGATTATGTCCTTGGTGCGTCCGCAAATGCGGATGTGCCCTCGGTCATCGAGAAGTCGCGCGCGATCGCCCGTCTTCAGATAGCCATCCGCGGTGAGGCTCCCGGCGTCGATGTCAGGGCGCTTGTAGTAGCCGAGGAAACGGCCCGGTCCCCGAATGATCAGGTCACCTTCCTCGCCGACTGCTACCGGATTGCCCTCGGGATCCACGATCTTGACGTCGGCGGACCCGACGGGGCGGCCATCACTCGTGCTGGCAAGCACCGACTCGTCCTGCACGGTGGTGGCGGTGCCGACGCAGTACTCGCTCATCCCCCACACCGCCACGACCCGGCTCCCAAAGCGCTGAACGGCACGTTCGACCAGCGACGGCGGGATCGGGGCACCGCCGCACACGAACACTTCGGGGAACACCACACGCGCACGCTTGCCCGCATGCTCGAGCAGGTCGCTGAGAAACGGGGTCGCTCCCATCGTGAAGGTCACCCTGTATCGGTCGACCAGATCGAGTGCCTTCTCCGGGTCCCACGACTCGAGCAGAACAACGTCACCGCCGCCTCGCAGGGGCATCAGGATGCCCCAGGTGAAGCCGGTCAGATGACCGAATGGCGACATCACCAGCGAGGTGAGCCCGCCGCCGAACCCGGCGTGCTCGACAAGGTCGTCGATCACCGCGTGCATCGTGGCGTGGGAATGCATCACGCCCTTCGACTCGCCCGTCGTCCCGGACGTGAACGCGAGGACAGCGACGTCATCGACCGTCACATCTGCCGGCTCCACCGGGGTCGGCGTCGTCGCCAACAGCTCCTTGCTCGACACCACCCCGGGTTCCTGACTATCTCCGACGCTCACAATGGTCGTCAGGTCCGGAAGGTCAGCGGCCATCTCGCTCACCATCGCTGCGTAATCGAAGCCGCGGTAGACCGACGGCACCACGACTACCTTGCACTGGGTGCGCTCGAGGACGAACCCGAGCTCGCGACGGCGGTAGATGGTGGTGACCGGACAGACGACCGCTCCGATCCGGGACGCTGCGTAGGTGTAGATCACGGCCTCGGTCCAGTTCGGGAGGACGAGACAGATGATGTCGCCTCTGCCGAGCCCAAGGTCCGCGAGATGAGCGCTCACGCGGACGATGTCCGAGAGCAGGTCCTCGTACGACAGCTCGACCCATACCTCGCCGTTACGGAGCCCGGTGAGTGTCCGTCGGCCCGGTTCAGCGTGCTCGCCCCACCGTTCGAGTGCGCCGAACAGCGTGTTGACACGGCGCTGGTCGGCTTGAACCACCTGTGTTTCCTCACCCTGCTCGAACATCGGGTCCTCCATCCTCTCCAGTGCCATGGTCAGGGGACGAACACGCCCTTGCCCGAGGTCTGGCGGTCGAGGAGCTCATAGGCTTCGACCGCGTCGGCGAGCTGCCACGTCTCGGTGAACAGCGCGTCCACATCGATGCCGCGCTGGACCACGAATCGCGCACAGTCCTCCATCGAGGCCATCGACATCGTCCACGAGGTCACGCCTTTGATCTGCTTGTAGAGATGCTCGGTCAGGTCGAACTGGATCGTTGATCCGACTCCGACCCAGCAGGCGGTGCCCCAGAGGTCGAGGACGTGCAGGGCGTCCCGAGCCGCGGACGAGGCCCCCGAGGTCTCCAGGCTCTTGCTGACTCCGCGCCCGTCCGTGAGGTCGCGGACGGCGTCGGCGACGGAGTCGACCTCGGCTGGATTGATGGTCAGGGAGGCACCGAAGTCACGCGACCTCTCGAGCCTCGACGGTGCGATGTCCAGAGCGATCACCCGCGCGCCCATGGCCGAGGCCAGCTGCGTCGCTGCCAGGCCGACCGGGCCCTGACCGAAGATGGCGATCGTGTCCTCGCCAGCCAACTGAAGCCGGCGGAGCGCGCCCCAGGCCGTGCCCGTCCCACAGCCGATGGCGGCAGCCGCGAGGAACGACAGCCCCTCAGGCATGGGGAGAACCGAGGTGAACGGGACTGTCATGAAGTCGGCGTGCGAGCCTTGGGCGGTCGCGCCCATCGCCGTCGCGCCCTCACGGCACATCTGGGTCCATCCGGACCGGCACTGGTCGCATCGGCCGCATCCGAAGTAGTGGTGCACCATGACCGCGCGGCCGATCCACTCATCCGGTACGCCCCTGCCCACGCTCGCGATGACGCCGGCCGGCTCATGACCGCCGATCAGTGGTTGCTCACGTCGAGGACCGCGGTAGGTGTGCAGGTCCGACCCGCACATGCCAGAGGCCCGCATCTCGATGACGACCTCGCCGTCCCCAGGTATGGGGTCGGGGAACTCCCGAACCTCGATCTTTCGCTCGCCGTGAAACAGTATGCCCTTCATCATCTTCCTCTCACTTCCCGCTCTTGGTTCAGCCCTGGGCCACAGTCGTCTGCGCAGCAGCTCCTCGCGAGGCGGACTCGTCGTAGATCGAGGACCGAAGGTTCAGATGCTTCGTCTCCGGGACGAGGAGCACACCAGCCAGACCAAACGTCCCGATGAGTGCCATCGCGTAGATCGCCGGGGCGACGGGGCTTCCGGTGAGTCCGATGAGTGCGGTTGCAATCAGTGGCGTCGTGCCGCCGAACAGGGCGACTGACACGTTGTAGGCGATGCCGTGGCCGCGGCATCGCATCGCGGTCGGGAAGAGCTCGACCCAGCCGACGAATGCGGCCGAACCGTACATAGCGACACCGATCGCGAGAAGCGCCTGACCGAGGAACGCGGTCGCCAGGCTCCCCGCATCCGCGAGCAGGAAGGCGGGCACGGCCATCACGAAGAGCCATCCGGCCCCGGCGGCGAACATCGCGCGGCGCCCGAACCGGTCGCTGAGCCGTCCCATCAACGGCAGTAGGACCGCCAAGGTGGCCACAGCGGCCGCGTTCGACAGCAGGGCCCGCGTCGGAGACAGTCCACCCTCGACCGCAACGAACGTATACATGTACCCGGTGAGCAGGTAGGCTCCGACCGCCATGGGCGGCTGCAGCAGGGTCACGAGCAATACCGAGCGCCGGACCTGAACCGCGGCGCCGAGCCCCTGACCCCCTTGGTCGGACCCAGCAGAGTCCTTGGACCGAGCCTCGGCCATCGCCTCGACGAACTCCTCAGGGTCCTCCAGCGTGCGTCGCAGGTAATAGCCGATACCCGCCACAAGGCCACCAGCAAGGAATGGGATGCGCCAGCCCCATTCCTCGAAGGCCTGGTCGCCGAGGATCAGTCGGATACCGAGGATGACCACGGCGACGATCGCGGCCGGCCAGTACGCCCAGGCCATGACCCTGGTCATCCAGGTCGCACGCCTACCGTCGGGCGCAGACTCGGTGATGAAGCTCTCGACTCCAGTCGTCTCCCCTCCGATCGAGAGACCCTGGAGGAGCCGACAGCACACCAGTAGCGCCGGCGCAACGAGGCCGATGCTGGCATAGGTGGGGAGAAGGCCCATCAACATCGTCCCGCCACCCATCAGGACGACGGTCCACTGCAGCACCGAGAGCCGGCCGAACCGGTCCCCGACATAGCCGAAGATCATTCCGCCGAACGGACGGGCGACGAACGAGAGCGCGTAGACAGCGAAGGTGCTGAGCATCGCCGCGACGGGATCGGCTTGGGGGAAGAAGTGGACGGCCAGCGTCGGCGCCAGGAGAGCGTACGCCGTGTAGTCGAACTGCTCACCGAAGTTGCCGACAGCACCTCCCATCAGCTTCCGACGGTCACTGACAACTTTCGCGTTCACGTGATACTCCTTCGATACCTGTCTTCGTTGCCTCCCCGGCCAGGCGCATTCCTGCGTGGCCGGGAGTGATCAGACGTGCCGGTTCCAGCCGCCATCGACGTAGACCCGCTGACCTGTGACGTAGCCGGCGAGCGGCGAGGCCAGGTAGGTGATCAGATTCGCTGCGTCGGCCGGATCCCCGAAGCGCCGAGCAGGAATCTCTCGCTCGAGCCACGCCTGCTGGTCCTCTGCAGTGGGCACGAACTGAGGAATGAAGTTGTTCCTGATCTGTTCGGTCATCAGGTAGCCCGGCGATACACAGTTGACGGTGATCCCGTCCTTCATCACCATGCGCGCAAGCCCCTTCGCCCACATCAGAACGGCACCCTTGGAGGTCAGCGACCCGCTGACGTGCGAGGGCTCGGAGGTGGCGGTCAGACAGATCACCCGTCCGAAGCCCCGCTCTTGCATCCCCGCGATGAAGGGCGTCGTCAGCCGTCGAGGGGTGTCGAAGTTCAGCCTGAAGGCCTCGCTCCAATCCTCCTCCGTCGTATCGAGGTCGAAGGGCCTGGCCTGTCCGAGGTTGTTGACCACGATGTCGACACCGCCGAACTCCCCCATGACCTTCGCCGTGACCCGCTCGAAGGAGTCTCCGTCGAGAAGATCGTCGACGATCACCAACGGCGGCCGGTGACCGTCCGCACTGATCTCCTCCGCCAGCTCCTCGAGGGCGGAGGCCTTGCGGGCCACCACGATCGTCTGCACACCCTCGCGCGCCAACGTCTTCGCCGTCACCCGGCCGATGCCTGCACTCGCGCCTGAGATCAGCGCGGTCTTACCACTCAGATTCAGATCCACAACGGTTCCTACCTCTCCATGAGTTCGCGTGCCTAGCTGTCCGTCTGGTCGTCGGCACTCTCGACGTACCACTCGGCCATCAGCTGGCTCTGGTCGGCCTTCGGCCCGAATCGCTCTACTGCCAGCTCGGTCGACCTGCGGACGAGGTTCCCGACCGGCATCTCGTGTCCCAGGGACTCCGCCAGCTCGGTGGCCAGGCGTACGTCCTTGAGCATGAGCTCGAGCGTGAAGTTCTGGGGCTTGTACCCCTCGCCGGAGAGCAGCAGCCGTGGATAAGTGACCTCTGTCGCATAGTTGCGGCCGCTGCCCTTGTTGATGACGTCGACGACAACCTCCTGCGCCACACCGGCCGCGACTCCCAGACGGATCGTCTCCAATGCGGCGAACCGGTTGCACGCGTTGAGCAGGTTGTTGACGAGTTTTATGGCATGTCCGGCTCCGACAGGCCCGACGTGAACGACCTCGTCGGTCACTTCCTTCAACAGGGGCTCGACGCGGGCGAACACATCCTGATCCGCCCCGACCATGAGCAGAGCCGTGCCCTCGTACGCGCGCGGCACGCCACCGGCGATGGGGCAGTCGACGTAGGTGACGCCACGCTCCCCCAACGCCGCGACGAGCTCGACATCTGTCGTCGGCGTTCCGCTGGTGTTGTCGATGATGGTGGTGCCAGGAGCAAGCCCCGCGGCGAGTCCATCAGGGCCGAGCAGCAGGTCGGTCACCTGCGGAGGACCCGGAAGGCAGATGAAGATCGTCCGGCACTTCTCGGCGATCTCCTCCGTGTCCGCGAACCGGGCACCTGCCGCCACCAGTTCCGCAGCAGCATCCGGGTTGCGATCGTTGACCAGGAGCTCGTGCTTGAGCAACCGGCTGGCGATCGCGGCGCCCATCGCGCCCACGCCGATGAACCCAATCGTGTCCATGCCCATTACGTCCCTTTCCAATATGTCTCACATCGCCGAATTGGCCGGAACCAAGCGGCGCCTCTGCGGTCGACGAGCAGCACGTGGCCCACAGCAAGGAAGAAGTGCTCGGGCGGCGGCCCTGTCACGAACGGTATGTCCGGCATCTTTCCCCGAAGCAGTGGTTGTCGTCACATCTCGTATACTGTCAGACTATAGTCACATTGTGAAGTGACGCACCAGACAGGATCGAGGCAAGGCATGGCCGCAGATGCACGAGACGTCTCCCGCTCCATGGCGGAGATGGCAGCAACCGTCACGCTCGACGCGCTGAGCGGACCGGCACTGGAGGCGGCCAAGATGAGCATCCTCGACACTCTCGGCGTGGCCCTGGCGGCGAGTGGTGCCGAACCCGCTGTGCAAGGCCTCGTGGATCTTGTCGGCGAGGACGGAGGGCGAGAGGAGTCCACCGTCTGGGGCCGTGGCATTCGAGTGCCCGCAACCAACGCCGCGTTCGCCAACGGGGCGATGGCACACTGCCTCGACTTCGACGACCAGACCCCGTGGGGCCAGCACGCCTCCAGCTCCGTCGTACCAGCTGCACTGGCAGCTTCTGAGCGCGCCGGTACCGTCACCGGAGCTGACCTGATCGCGGCTGTGGCGGCCGGACAGGACATCTTCGCCCGCCTGCGGTGTCATGTCGGCTGGCGTAAGGACTGGAACCTGTCCAGCGTCGCTGGCGTATATGCCGCCGCCGCGGCCGCGAGCCGGGTGCTCGACCTGCCCAGCACCACGCTGCATCATGCCCTCGGAATCGCCAGTCAGCAGTCGGCGGGCATTGCGGAGGTGATCACTGGCACCGGCAGCGACCTGCGGTGCGTGTATGCCGGCTTCGCCGCGCGCGGGGCGGTCACCGCGGCGCTCCTGGCCCAGCGGGGTCTCACCGGAGTGGACCTGTTGTTCGAGGGGCCGTACGGCGTGTTCAACACCTACTTCGGCGGTCGCCACGACCGTGATGCGATGCTCGCCGACCTCGGCACCGACTTTCGCGGAGCGGGCACCCTCTACAAGCTGTGGCCATCGGTGGGAACATCACACAGCCATATCCACGCAACGATCGAGCTCCTGGCAGAACACCATCTCGAGCCTGAGGACATCGAGGAGATCCGTGTCTTCGTGGGCGACTATCACCAGGTGATGTGCACTCCGCTCGATGATCGACGGGCGCCCGAGACGCTGGTCGACGCGAAATTCAGCCTTCCCTTCCTGGTGGCTCTGGCAGCGGTTCACCGGTCGGTACGGGTGGCGCACTTCACCGACGCCGGCCTGCACGATGATCGGGTCCGATCACTCGCCGTCAAGGTGACGCCGGTCCTGGACACGTCGTTGGACTGGAAGCTCGAGCTCCCTCCCGGACGCGTGGAGGTCGTCACCAACGACGGCCGCAGGTTCCAACGGGAAGGCTCGGGCTATCCGGGTAGCCCGCAGGCGCCGACCACCTGGGACCAGCTTGCCCAGAAGTTCCGAGAGTGCGCGGGGGTCGCCGCGCACCCGCCCACCCCAGCGAACGTGGAGTCCGTGATCGACCTCGTCCGGGACCTCGAGTCGGTCCCAGATGTCGCCGCGATCGTTCGCCGCGTCTAGCCGCACCTGACCTCGCCACCTATGAAGGGATCCAGAATGTCACCCGCCCCATCACCCGACACGGCGTCGGATGCCCGACCGCTGACCGTCTTGGTCACCGGCGGTGCAGGTTTCGTCGGCTCAAGGGTCGTAGAACTCCTATCCGAGACGACCGACCACCGAGTCATCGCGCTCGACGTAGCTCAGAACGCCCGGTCCGAGGAGATCTCTCGACTCCCGAACGTCGAGTTCCGTGCCGCGGACCTGCGAGACGTCGAAGCCCTCGATCCGATCGTCGGTGAGGCCGATGCGATCGTCCACATGGCGGCCGTACGCACCCAAGCGGCCGCGGCTCGCCCCAAGGACGCGCACGACGTGAACGTGGGCACGACCTATGACCTGCTCACACTCGCGACGCGGCACGGTCACTCGCGGTTCGTCTTCGGATCCACCAACACGCTCTACGGTCCCTACGACAACCCCGATGCCGCCCCGTTCAGCGAGGACCAACCGTGGGTGTGCCGCGGCATCAACATGTACGCCGCGACGAAACTGGCGAGCGAGGCCTACCTGGAGGCATTCACCGGGCTCGGGGGGCCGTCGTACCTCGCCTTGCGGATCGGCCCGATCTACGGCCCGCGGGTGAGTCCCGGTTCGAACGGGTCCATGTCGATCGACATCCTCCAGGCCCTCGACGCCGGCGAGCGGCCGTCACTGGCTTGGACCCCTGACTCGATCCACTCGTTCGTGTACGTGGACGACGTGGCCAAGGCGATCCTGGCGTCCCTCACCGCCGAGCAGGCCAATCTGGCGGTCAACGTGGTCGGAGCACCAGTGACGACCCAGCAGTTCTGTCGCCGGCTGATCGAGCTCTACGGGCACGACCCGTCACAGATCGATTGGCGCGGTGAGCGCACCCGCTACCAGCGGGTGAGCCAGGATCGCATGCGGGAAGTGCTGGGTTTCACCCCCGAGACCACACATGATGAGGGGCTTCGCGCCGTCATCGACTGGTACCGCGAGCAGAAGTGATGTGAACGACGGAGCGGTCCGAGTCATCCCTCGTGGGGCGACTCGGACCGCTTCTGATTTCGCCGGGGATCCGTTGGAGCTCGGCCTAGGGCGTGCGCGGCGCCGTGAGCGCGAAGATCCGGTCCAGGGAGGACTCGGCCTCGAGGCGGCCGATGACCCGCAAGAGCTCGTCCGCCTGCTGCTGCCCCAACAGCGACTGCGTCTGACCGAAGAACTTGCCCGCGAACTCCTCCTCGCTCATCGGCCTCAGAGGATGGCCCTTGGGGTTCACTCCCTCGAGGACCACCTCTTTGCCGTCCTTCAGCTGGATCTCGAAGCGGCAGGCCATCTTCCACGGAAAGCTGGCGGTGTAGCCCGGGTCCTCGATGAGCTCGATCGTGTCGGTCACTCCCAGCACGTCCTCGGCCTGAAATCGAGTGGGCTCGAACGTCTCGTGCGTGATTTTGCCATCAAGCAGCGCCGCAGCGATCAGGTACGGACCGCTGTGATCCGCGGTCTCGCGGTTCGTCGGCTTCCAGATCGCCGGCTCCGACTCCCGCGTGACGACCGACTTGCTCTCCATGTAGACCTTCATCGCCGCGATCTGGAGCGGGTCGATCGTCTCGCGCACCTCGATGGCCATCTGCACCGGCAGCTGCATTTCGTAGCGCAGCGGTAGGTGCTTGAAATAGGTGTTCTCGATCCGGAACTGATGATCCGGTCCACCGAACGGGCCGAGGGAGAACTGGTGATCAAGCTGGCGCATGAACCCGCGGGAGCCCTCGAAGGCCATCTCCGGTCCGGTGACTCCCGCCTCTGCCAACAGAGCGGCGAAGAGGCCGTTGCGACTCCCGTTGGGGCCTGCCAAGCCCTTCCAGTTCGAGATCGAACCGACCCGAGACTGGTAGAGGCAGATGTTGGGAACGACGGCCAGGCGCAGCGCATTGGCCACCTGCTCGGACGAGAGGCCGAGGAGCCTGGAGGCCGCAGCGGCGGTGGCGATGCTGTGGAAGGTCGGGTGGTCCCAGCCGTTGCCGCGGATCACGACCTCGTCGACCAGCTGGCCGCAGACCTCGTAGGCGATCACGAGGCCGAGGATCGTCTCTGCGCCGGTGGCACCGGCGATCTGGGCGGCGGCCAGCACTCCCCCGATGTTGTCGCTCGGGTGCGGGCCGGTGTCTCCATGGGCGTTCGATTCGTCAGTGCCGAAGTAGTCGTCGTTGAAGTCGAGGCATCGGATGGCCGACCCGTTCACGAATGCCGCCATCTCGGGGGTCGTCTGGATCGACGTACCAAACAGCGTGGCCGGACGCGTGCTAGTCGCCGTCGTCGCAACGGTTCGCAGCGCCCGTACGACGTCGGTCTGCGCTCCTGCGACACCGCATCCGATCGCGTCGAGGAGACAGCGCTTCGCCGCCGCGCGAGCAGTCTCGGGGATGTCCGCGTAGCTCACCTGGGTGACGAACGAGGTGAAGTCACGGACCACCGAGTCCGCGATCTCGGTGAGTGGCTGGGTGGCGGTCATCAAATGTCTTCTTTCTTTCGGCCGACGTGGAACCGGCGTGCACATACGTTGACAGGCGCTCCCGGTGGGGCCAGCGCACTACAGGACCGCTTGCTCACAGAGCGATCTCCACATCGGGCGCCAGCCCGATGGAGCGCATCTCGGTGTAGGCCGAGAGCCCCTCCGGGCCGTTCTCTCGCCCGAGACCGCTCTCCTTGAACCCGCCGAACGGAGCACCGAGCCCGATTGCGGAGCCGTTCAGCTCGACGGCTCCCGTACGCAGCTGCCGGGCGATGGTGAGCCCGCGCTCGACGTCGGTGGAGAACACGGCGCCGCTCAGGCCGTAGGAGGTGTCGTTGGCGATGGCGACGGCGTCACGCTCGTCGGCGTAGCTGAGCACGGAGAGAACCGGCCCGAAGATCTCCTCCCGGGCGATCGACATGTTCGGACCGACATCGCTGAAGAGAGTCGGCTCGACGAACCAGCCCCGCGGCTGACCGGCCGGACGTCCACCCCCGGTGACGAGCTTGGCTCCTTGCTCGCATCCGGCGGCGATATACCCCTCGACGCGACGCAGCTGCGCTTCGGTGACCATGGGGCCGATCTGGGTCTCCTCGTCGTGCGGATCCCCGACCGACAGGGACGCCACCATCGCCTCGAGACGGCCAACGAGCTCGTCTCGATGACGCTCGGGAACCAGGACGCGGGTCTTGAGGGTGCACACCTGTCCGCTGTTGCGGAACGCACCCATCCGTAGGGCCTCGACCGTCTGGTCCAGGTCCGCGTCGTCGAGCACGAGCGCCGCTGACTTGCCGCCGAGCTCGAGACTCACCCTGCGCAGGTCATGCCCGCACAGCGAGGCGATGCGACGGCCTGCGGCCGTCGAACCGGTGAAGGTGACCTTGTCGACGCCGGGGTGCACGACCAGGGCCTCGCTCGCCTCACGATCGGCCGGCACGACGTTGACCACGCCAGGGGGAAAGCCCGCACGCTCGATGAGCTCCGCGAAGAGGAAACCGGTGAGCGCCGTCTGGGGTGCGGGCTTGAGCACCACGGTGCATCCGGCGAGGAGCGCCGGCACCACCTTCTGGACGCTGATCCCCAGTGGCGAGTTCCAGGGGACGATCGCTGCGACCACGCCGACCGGCTCATGGGACACGAGCGCCCTGCCCGTCCGTGCGCTGCGGATCTCCTGGAACGGGAAGTCGCGAGCGACGTCGAGATAGGCATCGATGATGTCGAGGGGTGCACCTGCCAGGATGGTGCGCGACTGAGTGATCGGGCAGCCCATCTCGTCGGTCATGAGCTGCGCACTGGATTCCTGCTCTTCCTGGAGCAGCCGACGCAGCTCGATGATCAGGGCGACGCGCTCCTCGAGCGAGGTCCGCGCCCAGGGGCCGTCATCGAACGCACGCCGAGCCGCGGTCACGGCCGCATCGATGTCGGCAGGCGACCCCGCCTTGAAGCGGGCGAGCACCTCCTCCGTCGTTGGGGAGACGACGTCCAGCGCCTCCCCCGAACCTGAGACCCAGGTCCCATCGATGAACAGATCCGAACGGCCTTGCCAAACCATGCTTCCTTCTCTCTGATGCGTTGTCTGCGTGTGAGGTTCGAGAACACCACCCGCGAATTACTTCTGCCCGAGCACGGTCGTCTCCAAACCCGGCGCTGCACTGGCCGCCTCGTCGCTGGCAACGGCGGCCGCCGGCGCCGGCAGGGTGTCGTCCAGATCCTCAGCGGACACATCGCGGGGCACCGGCCACACGCTGCGGCTGTCGAACACGGCACAGACTTCCTCTCCCGGGGAGAAGCCCTCGATCTCAGTGGGAAGGACCTGGGCACGAGCCTTGAACTCACCGACTGTCAAGAAGACGTCACACAGGTTTCCGGCGTACACGATGTCGCGGATCCTGGACGGCAGCGCCACAACGGAGTCGTTGGAGTCGACCTCGGACAGGCGCTTGATTCGGATGCACTCCGGCCGGACCGACAGCATCACCTGCTCACCGGTTGCAAGCCCGTGCCGAACACGACCAGCGACCAGCTGGGAGTCCTTGGAGTCGAGTCGGTATGTCGAGATTCCTCCGGTCGCGCCAACGGACTCGATGCGAGCCGGCAGTAGGTTGCTGAACCCGACGAACTTGGCCGCGAACTCCGACTCCGGGGTCTCGTACAGTTCCCGAGCGGTGCCCTGCTGAACGATCTGACCACCGTTCATCAAGACGATGCGGTCCGAGATGACCATGGCCTCAGCTTGGTCGTGGGTGACGTAGACAGCCGTTGTTCCTACGCTCTTCTGGATCCGTCGCAGCTCGAAGCGCATGGTCTCGCGAAGCTTGGCGTCCAGGTTGCTGAGGGGTTCGTCGAAGAGCAGGACCCCAGGTGCCGCCGCCAGGCTGCGGGCCACCGCCACGCGCTGCATCTGGCCGCCGCTGAGCTGGGCGGGTAACCGGTCCTCGAGACCCTCGAGGCCCACCACGCCCAGGACCTCGGCGACACGCGCCTTGATGCGCTTCTTGTCCCACTTGCGCAGGCTAAGGCCGTACGCGATGTTCTTGAACACGCTCATGTGCGGCCACAGGGCGTAGGACTGGAAGATCAGCCCCACGTTACGGCGCTCGGGCGGCACCGTGTAGCCCTCACGGGACAGCACCTTCTCACCGATGGTGATGCTTCCACCTTGGATGTCCTCAAGCCCGGCGAGGGATCGGAGCAGGCTGGTCTTGCCACATCCGCTGGGTCCGAGAAGGGAGACGAACTCGCCTTCCTCGACGTGGAGCGAGATGCCGCGCAGCGCTACGAAGGTGCCGTAGTCCTTGACGACGTCATCAATGGTTATGTTGGACATCAGCTTTGCCTCTCAGAAGCGGGGAACACGTTACTTGCCGCGCGGGAACAGGTTGACTCGGAAGACCAGCGCCGCGATGGTCACCGCCGCGAGGATGAGAGTGGACTCGATGATCGCGAGCGCTGCGGCCTTCTGGTACGCCCCGGCGCTCATCTCGTTCCACATCAGGACCGGTACAACGACCGACTTGCTGGTGTAGGTCATGATCGCGACGTTCAGCTCGCGGGTGCAGTAGATGAGGAGGAGCAACCACCCCGACAGGACGGTCGGCTTGAGGAGCGGGATCGTGATCGACCGCATCGTCTTGGTGACGCCGGCGCCGGCCACGCGAGATGCCTCCTCGAGCCCCTTGTCGACCTGGACGATGCCCGATGAGATGACGCGAAGGGCGTGGGGCAGGAACCTGGCGCAGTACGCGATCAGCAGCAGCCACACGGTGCCGTAGACCGGGCTGCCGACGTACGCCCACAGGACCCCGACCCCGAAGACGATGCCGGGGATGGCCACGGGCAGCATGCCGACCGCCTCCATCGTGGCCCGGAACGGCGCGTGGGTCCGGTTACGGATGTAGGACAGCGCGAACGCGATCACCACCGCGATGGTGGGGGTCGCCGAGCCGACGAAGATGGTGTTCTGGACCGCGATCTGGAACCGCGGCGACGCCAGCGTGGTCTCCCAGTTCTGCAGGGTGAAGAGATCCCAGGAGAGATTCGGCGTGTAGTACTGCAAGAAGGTGGTCAGGAGCAGCGCGGCAGCTGGGAGAACGACCCCGACAAGGACGTACAAGGCAGGGATCAGGAACGCCACCCACCGCCAACGCCCCAGCTTGAGGGTGACGGGGCGCGCCCCCTTGCCGCTAATGGTGACGAACCGCGAACTGGTCTTAGTTGCCCGCGCCTGCAACAGCGTGCCGACCAGCATGATGAGCAGGAGCGCGAGTCCGGCGGCCGCCGCACCGCCCCAGTTCGGGGGCGCGGCGGTCGTGTTCTGGTAGATGAAGAACGGCAGCGTCCGGTAGCCGGCCGCGGTTCCGATGAGGCCGGGGATGCTGAACATCTCCGCCGCCAGGACGAACACCATCAGGGCCGCCGAAAGGATTCCCGGAAGGACCACAGGAAGCGTGATCTTGCGCATCGTGCGAAACACCGAGGCCCCACCCACGCGCGAGGCCTCTTCGAGGCTGCCGTCCATGTTGAGCATCGGCCCGAGCGTGAACAGGTAGGCAAGCGGCGCGAACGCAAGCACCATCACGAAGACCAATCCCGAGAAGCTCATGATGTTCACGATCCCGGCGCCTTCACCGAACCACTTGGTCAGGAATCCGTTGATGAGGCCCGACTTCTTCGACCCCAGCAGCACCCAGGCCACGCCACCCGCGAAGGGCGACAGGAAGATGGGGAGCGAGACGAGCACCGAGAGCGGGCCGCGGAACGGAACGTCGGTCCGCCCCAGGATCCAGGCGAACGAGACACCCAGGATCACGGAGAAGAGACTGACGAGGAAGCCCAGCCAGAGCGAGTTGCGCAGAGCGGTCCAATACGACGCGGTGGTCGCCACCGTCGTGATGTTGTCCCAGGTGAACTCGGACGTAGGCGAACCTGGCGAGTCGGTCTGGAGCGCGGCATAAACCAGGTAGCCGAGCGGAAGCACGATCAAGGCGAGCGTGACGATGTATACGGGAGTCGACAGTGTGACGTCCGACTTTCCGCGGACCCTGTCGATGAGTGTGGGTGTTGATGCAGACATCTCGTTCCTTCGCGAGTGGGAGACTGGCTGGTCGGTGGCGCCAGGAGGATCGCCCTGGCGCCACCGACTGGCTCACTTCTCCTCGGCGGCACCCATGACGTCGTTGAAGGTCTGGTAGAGATCGTCGTAGTTCTTCTCGACGACGTCTTCCTCCACGAGGCGCGGGTCCTTGGAGTCCTGCCACCAAGGGGCGTCGCTGACCGGGGTGTCGAACCCTTCCCGCCGAGCAGTCCATGCCAGCGTCTCCTGGATCGCCGACTGCCCTGACTCCGAGTAGAGCCAGTTGAGGAAGACCTTTCCGGCGGCCGAGTTCGGTGCTTCCGTCACCAGCGCGGAACCGAAGGTGTAGAACGGCGCGTACTCTGCGGTCACGCACTCGAGCGGCTCGCCACCAGCATGGGCGCGGGCTCCGTAGCTCGTGATCACGTTGTACACGACGTCGTACTCGCCGGCGATGGTCTGCGGCACGGCGACGTTTCCGCTGTTGTAGACGGTGGGGTCCAGAGCCGCGAGGTCTTCGAGCCAGGGCTTCCCCAGCGACTTGTCCCCATAGACCCACTCCGTCATCGCGAAGCGGTAGCCGAAACCGTCGACATTGACAACCGCCGCGCGCCCCTTCCACGTTGGGTCGGTCCAGCCCTCGTAGGTCTTGAGCAGAGCCGCCTCCTCCTCGGAGACGTTGTCCGGGTTGTAACACGCGCCGCTGACCAGGTCGCTGAAGGAGTAGACCGCATCGGGGATGTAGGCCGACTTGTCCTGGGTGAAGAGCTCGACGTCCTCAGGAGTGAACTTCTCGATGTAGCCCTCGTCGTTGATCCGCTCGAACGCCGACATACCGGCGAGCAGCAGGACGTCTGCGTTCGACAGGCCGGAACGCTTCTCGGTCAGCACGCGCTCAGAGACCTCGTCGCCCGTGCCCGAGACGTAGCTGACGTTGATCCCCGGGAACTCCTCGTTGAAGAGCTCGACCAGCTGGTCGAGCTCGGTGTTGCTTGAGGTGCCGACGAAGACGCTGAGCTCGCCACCGGCATCAACCGCATCCTGGTAGAGAGCCTTCTGCGTGTCCGATACGTCCGCGCTGACCTCGCCACCTCCGCCGCCACCGAAACCGGCGCAGCCTGCAGCCATGACGCTAAGGCTGGCGACCACCGCACATACCAAGGTCGGTCGTCCTGCCCTGCGTCGTGCACGACTCTTCTTCCAGGCCATGGTGTCTCCTAACAATCGAATGTGACCCCGAGCACAGTGGTTACAACGTACCTTCGATTGTCCAGCGTGACAACTGTCTGACTGATAGCACTGAGGAGTTTTCCCTACAACCAGGTCCTCTCCTGCGAACTGCTCAGACCGCGCCCGCGGAGGTCAGTGGAATGTGCGCCCGCCGTCGGTCGCCAACGCCGCTCCCGTGATGTAGGAGGAGTCCGAGGACAGCAGGAACCGGATGGTGTGCGCGATCTCGATCGGGTCAGCGAGCCTCTTCAACGCGTAGTTCTCGACGTTGCCACGATGCCCATCAGCCATCGCAGTGTCGACCATCCCGGGGCAGATCACGTTGACTCGAACCGCTGGCGCGAGCTCCGCGGCCAGTGCCTTCGACAGCGCGATGACGCCACCCTTCGATGCTGCGTACGCGGAGTAGCCGGGCGCGTTCGGAAGCAGTCCCTGTGCCGAGGCGATGTTCACGATCGAAGCGCCACCCTCTCGCGAGAGCCAGGGAAGAGAGCTTCGCGCGACGATGTAGGTTCCAGTCAGGTTGACGTCGAGCACGCGACGCCATTCCGCCGCCGGCACGTCGGCTGCAGCGCCCCGGAACATGATCCCGGCGGCGTTGACGAGGCCGTCGATGCCACCGGACGCCCCGAAGTCCTGGACGCGCCGACGGACAGCCTGCTCGTCCGTGATGTCGACCTCGAGCGCAGCGCCGCCGGTGTCACGCGCCACCTCCTCCAGCGCTTCCTCGTCGCGATCGAGGAGCCCTAGCGTTGCCCCGTCCTCGGCGAGGAGCTTCGCCGTGCACCGCCCGATCCCCGCCGCAGCGCCGGTGACCAGGATCCGCCGACCCCCCATGCCTTGTCTCGCCGCCGTCATCGCATCACGAAGGGGTTGGAGGGCGCCGTCTCGTTGGTGGCGATCACCGTGCTCTTGGTCTCGAGGAACTCCTCGATCCCGTCGAGACCGTGCTCGCGCCCGATGCCCGAGCGCTTCACCCCACCGAACGGGACCATGTAGCTGTACGTCCGATAGGTGTTGACCCACACGGTGCCGACCCGCAGGGCCTTCGACATGCGCATGGCGCGACCGACATTGGTGGTCCACACCCCGGCCACCAGCCCGTACTCGCTGTCGTTCGCCAGCTGCACGGCGTCGGTCTCCTCCTCGAAGTCCATGACCGACAGAATCGGACCGAAGACCTCTTCGCGCGCGATCCTCATATCGTTGGTCACGTCAACGAAGATCGTCGGCTCGACGAACTGGCCCCCGGACAGGCCACTAGCAGTCGCGGGACCGCCACCCAGCACACAACGAGCACCGTCGGCCCGCGCCACGTCGAGATAGCTCAACACCTTCTGATACTGGGGCGCGGTAGCGATCGGCCCGACGTTCGTGCTCCGGTCCCGCGGGTCTCCGAGTCGAATGTCGCCGGCCAGTTCGACCAACTTGGCCAGGAACACCTCCTTGACCGAGCGCTGTACGAGCAGCCGCGAACCGGCGGCGCACATCTGTCCCGCGGCGCCGAAGATTCCCGAGATCACTCCGGTGGCCGCGAGGTCCAGGTCAGCGTCCTCGAACACGATGTTCGGCGACTTGCCTCCCAGTTCCAATGCCACGCGCTTTCCAGTCCGGGCCGCCTGCGCGTAAATCGCGAGCCCGGTTCCTTCCGAGCCGGTGAAGGCGATCTTGGAGACGTCGGGATGATCCACCAGAGCGGAGCCAGCCTCCGGCCCGAGGCCGGTCACAACGTTGAAGACCCCGGCCGGCAGACCTGCTTCCACCATGATCTCGGCGAGCGCCAGTGTGCTGATCGAGGCGTACTCCGACGGCTTCACCACAACGGCGCACCCTGCAGCCATTGCGGGAGCGGACTTCACGGTGGCGAACCAGAGCGGCGAGTTCCAGGCAGTGAGCGCCGCCACGACGCCGACCGGTTCCCGCGTAGTGAACGCGAAGGAGTCAGGCTTTTCCAGCGGGATCGTGGTCCCCTGGATCTTGTCGGCAAGGCCCGCGTAGTAGTACCAGGCCTCAGCGACGGCGGTCAGCTGCCCCTGGACCTCTGCGAGCAGCTTGCCGTTGTCGCGCACCTCAATGTCAGTCAGCCGGTCCTTGTTCGCCGCGATGGCGTCACCGATGTTCCTGAGTACGCGGCCACGTCCGGACGCACTGAGACTCGACCAGGGGCCGGTCGTCATCGACCGCTTCGCCGCGGTAACTGCACGATCGACGTCACCGACACTCCCTCGAGGAATCTGCGCCCACTCCTCCCCGCTGTACGGGTCAGTCGAGGCAAGCCACTCGCCACCCTCGGGCTCGTCCCACGCTCCATCGATCATCAGGCGGTACTTCGTCATCTGAATCCCATCTACGATCTGATCTCTTGGTTCTGTCTTGCTACGGCCACTCACCATCTCTCGGCATCCGCCCCCTCCAGCACGGCTGATTCCCTGCCCGGATGGCCCAAGGCGGCGAGGTCGCGCCCGCCTCCCTCTTCGAGCTTGGATACGGCGACCGCCGAGAACACGATCACGATCAAGCTCGCGAACGCGACCAGTGACGTGCCACCGACGGCCGCAAGCGCCGCGGCGATGAACGGCGCCGGCGAGGAGAAGAGAAGGTTCGTGATCGTGTAAGAAAGCGCCGCCCCGGAGAACCTGACATTCGTCGGGAACTGCTCTGCGAACAGAGCCGGCTCAGCCCCGCTGAGAAACTGGATGGACGACAGGATGAGCGTCACTATCAGCCCCATGGTGATCGGGCTCGAGCTTGCGACGCCGAAGAACAGTGCGACGCCGACGAAACAGCCAGTCAGCCCGAGATACCAGACCCGCTTTCGCCCGATCCGGTCGCAGGTGAGGCCTCCGAGCAGGGCCGCGACGACAGAGACGGCGTGGGCGATCATGAGAATCAGGAACGCAGCCTGAGACGACATCCCGATGGTCGATGACGTCAGGAAGCTCAGGCCGTAGACGGCGACGAGGTAGAAGCTGAGCGTGGTTCCTGCCCAAGCCATGGTGAGCAGCGCGACCTGGCGCGGATGAGTCAGAAGCACTCGCCACCCCTTCGACTCGGCATCCGGCGCGGAGCGACCCTCCTTCGCACTCGCTTCGAAGGCGGGCGTCTCCGAGACCCGCAGCCTGATGAAGAACGCGACGGCCACGATGACGATGCTGCCGAGGAACGGCAGGCGCCATCCCCAGCTCTCGAACTGGGTGTCGGTCAGGGTTGCGCTCAGTACCACGATCGTCAGGTTGGCGAGGACCTGACTGATGGGCGAGCCGATGGTCATGATGGATCCGAAGAAGCCGCGACGCGTCGCATCGCAATGCTCCATCACGATGAGCTTGTTCCCGGTGACCTCACCACCTAGCGAGAAGCCTTGGATCGCGCGCAACAGCACCAACACGACAGCGATACTGATCCCCTGATCCGTGGGCAGAAGACCGATCAGTATCGATGCTCCGCCCATCATGACCAGGGTGGCGAAGAGGATCGGCCTGCGACCGAACTTGTCGCCGAGGTGCCCGAGAACCAGTGCGCCCACAGGGCGCGCCACGAAGCCCACTCCGAACGTCGCGAACGAAGCCAGCAGAGCGCCGGTCTCGCCCATCCCACCGAAGAAGAGCTTCGGGAAGATCGTCGCAGCGAGCGCACCGTAGATGGCGAAGTCGAAATACTCGAGCGCGTTGCCCAGAGACCCGCTCGCGACGGCCTTGACCTGTTGCGATGATCCTCGCCCGCTCGACTGCGAACGGCTGTGCGGGGGTGAACCTGTCGTCATCACATTCTCCTCGGATTGGCGGCGTCGCACCGAACTCGGTGCGTCAGACCGGCATCATCTGAGGCGTCATGCCGTCACTGATGTGACCCCGAGCATCTATACGACGTAAACGAACAATGGCAAGTGGACAATTATCTGACTGAACTATGACGAGTGCGACCGACCGTTGCGCCGGCGATCACGGGCCCGACCGGCGACAGGGCGACGAGGGGCGCCAAGCCCCTCGCTCTACGGCGCAACGTGGAGGTCGGGCCAAGCGGACACTCTGACGCGTACCGCCATCACGCTCGCGGCACGAGTGCTCTGGCGAGTCTCGACGTCGAAGTCAGGGGCCGCGCAGAGGAAGAGTGTGCGACCGTCTTCGCCGCCCAGGGCGACGGCGAAGACATTCGTGTTCTCGCCGGGTCGCACCTCGTCCGTGATGGCACCGCCCTCCACGACACGTACCGCCCGCTTGTTCCTGATGTCGGCGATCCACAGACCGCCCTCGGCGTCGAGGCAGCAGCCGTCGGGAGCGACGGCGACCTCCTTCAGGGCCTCGTCAGGCCGGGTCGAGGTGGGCAGCGGACCAAACTGCGCCCACACCCGACGGTTGACCAGATCACCACCCTCGGTGAGGTCGAAGGCCGTGATCCGGTTCCCGAACGTCTCGTTGACCAGCAGGGAGCCCTCCGGAGTGATCGCGCACCCATTGGGGAACCACACGTCCCTGGCCACCTCGGTGATGGTGCCGTCGGGGTCCACCCGATGAATCGACGTCGGAGCCATGGGCTCATCGGCGTAGATGTCGAATCCGAAGTTGCCGAGGTAGGCACGGCCATGGTCATCGGCAACGAGATCACCGAGATATCCTGCGGCGTGCTGCGCGAGGTCGGCATGGACCACCATCGTCCCGTCGTGCTCGCGGCGCATCAATGTGCGATCCATCATCGAGACCACCAGCAGACGCCCGTCGGCAAGCCAGCCCAGTCCGGACGGCTGATGCGGAACAGTCGCCTCGACCCGAAGGTCGCTGCCGTCCCCGAGGCACGACAGCACCTGGTACGTGTACAGATCCGAGAACCACAGACGGCCGTCACGCCACCGCGCCCCCTCTGTGAAGGTCAGGTCTGGCATGACCGTGCGTGCGGGAGCGTTCATCGTTTTCCTCAATCTGCTCGGCGTGGCATCAACAAGCCCGACATGGCGTCCATGGACGGTCATCGGTTCACGCTGGCGGCGACGGAGCTCGCTGCTGCCGGCCTCGACGAGCACCTCACTAATTGTCACCCAATGAACACCATTGCTATTTGTCAAACTATTGACCTTCCGTGCCGACGTCAATAGGTAAACAGGATTTAACGGCGGCGTGCCCCGGGGTCGGGGGGGGTTCGTCATGGGCGGCTCCCGGCGACCACCACCGCGGTGATGTTGGTGAGATCGCGCTTGCTGGTGTCCTTGACCACGAACGTGCAGGTGGCACTCACCAGGCACAGCAAGGCGAGCAGGAGCGACATCCCGTAGCTGCCAAGGGCCTCCGTCGAGGTGACCGGAGCCGCGACGAGCGGAGGCAGCGCGCCTCCGAAGATCGCTCCCAGGCTGTAGGCGATCGCCGCGGCCGTGTATCGGTAGCGCGTCTCGAAGAGCTCCGAGAGGTACGACCCCGCCACTCCGTAGGCGAATCCAGAGATCAGCGTGCTGATACAGAGTCCCACCCAGAAGATGAGGAGCGACCGCGTGTCGAGTAGGGGGAACAGCACCAGGCACCAGCCGACAGCGACACAGCTGGCCGTGAGGATCACCCGGCGTCGACCGATGCGGTCGGACAAAGCACCACCGGCGACCACCCCGGCAGCCAGGGTAAGCCCGCCGACCACGGCGGCGCCCAGCACCGACGACGAGCCGAGGTCGAGGGCCGACGTACCGTAGTTCACCAGGTACGACGCACCCATGTAGTACAGCGCGAACGGCATGAGCAGAGCTCCACCGCCGAGCAGGATCTCGCGCCACTGACGCCGGATGGCCTCGATGACAGGGAGCTCCGTCTTCTCGCGGCGAGCACGATCCTGCTCGAATACGGGCGTCTCGTTCGTCTTCAGCCGGATCCAGAGCCCGAAGAGGAGAAGCAGGGCGCTGAGCAGGAACGGAATGCGCCACCCGTACGACCGGAAGTCGGCATCGCTCATGGCGAGGTCCGCGATGAAGAACGTGCCAAGCGCAAGGAGGCTCGCGATGGCACCGCCGAGGTTGGTGAACATGGACCAGAAGCCGCGCTTGCCCGCCGGCGCGTGCTCAGAGGTGAAGAGAACCGCCCCGGCCCACTCACCTCCCGCCGCGAGGCCTTGGCACAGACGTAGGGTCACGAGCAGGATCGGCGCGGCCGCTCCGATGGTGGCCGGGGTCGGCAACAGTCCGATCGCCACGGTGGCGAATCCCATGACGAGCATGGTGACGATCAGGGTTCGCTTGCGGCCCAGGCGATCACCGACGTGGCCGAACAGGACCGCGCCGATGGGACGTGCGATGAAGGCGACGCCCAGGGTGCCGAAGGCGGCAGCGGTTCCGGCGGCTTCGCCAAGAGCCGGAAAGAAGACGTGGCCGAAGACCAGGGCCGCCGCGGCGGCGAAGATCAGGAAGTCGTAGAACTCGATGACGGTCCCCATCAGGCTCGCAACCGCGACCCTGATCATGGGGACGTCCGAGGTGACCTCGTTGCCATTACTCGGGCTTCCCCCGATTGGGGGCGTTCCCGGCTTGTCGTTCGTCTGGTTGGTCATGGCGATTCTCTCTGAACGCGATGGGATGGGGTTGGACGTCAGGCGTACGGAAGCGTGCGCTCGGTCGTGAGGTCCCACATGACGGACTTCGGCCTCGTGTAGGCGAGTACGGCTTCGAAGCCGTACTCGACCCCGTAGCCGCTGTGCTTCATGCCGCCGAGCGGCAGCGTCGGGTGTGCTGCTCGGTAGGTGTTCACCCAGACGGCGCCGGCCTCGATGTTCTGGACCAGGTGCTGCAAGGCCATCGCGTCGTTGCCCCACACCTGGGCGCTGAGACCGAAGTCGGACGCGTTCGCACGGGCGAGCGCTTCGTCGACGGTGTCGAACCTGAGCAGGCTCGCCATCGGACCGAACGCCTCCTGCATGGCTGCCGGGTTGTCGTCCTCCACGTCGGCGAGCACCGTCGGCTGGTAGAAGGCGCCGCCGTCGAGCGGCGCCCAGTCGGCGGGGGCACCACCGGCCAGACGAGTGGCGCCGGCGGATACCGCCGATGACACCAGGGCGTCGACGTGGTCGCGCTGGGGCTTGCTGATGAGCGTGCTCATCTGGGACTCGGGGTCGGTGGGCAGCCCGACGCGGATCTCACTCGCGAACTTCGCAACCCGCGCGCACACCTCGTCATAGATCGAGCTGTGCACCAGGATGCGCGAGCCGGCCACGCAGCTCTGACCGCTCTTCACGAAGTTCGAGTGGACGGCGGACGGGACGGCGAAGTCGAGGTTGGCGTCGTCCAGCAGGATGACCGGGCTCTTGCCGCCCAACTCCAGGACCACCGGCATGATGTTCTCCGCCGACTGCTTGATGACAGACCGCCCCGCGCCCACGCTGCCGGTGAACGAGATCATTGCGATCCCGCGGTTGTCCATCAGCATCGGCCCCACGACGTGGCCGCGGCCCGTGACGACACTGAGGACGCCCGGCGGGATCCCCGCCTCGACAGCCAGTTCGATCAGCTTGAACATCAGCAACGGCGAGGTCTCGGGAACCTTGAGCACCATGCAGTTGCCGGCCACCATCGCCGGAGCCGCCTTGAGGCCCACCATGACCGCGTTCGCGTTGAAGGGGGTGATGGCGCCCACGACGCCGTATGGCTCCGGCACTCCGTAGGCGATCCGGTCGGGGAACTGGGAGTAGGTGTTGCCCTGGATCTTGTCGGCCATCCCGGCGTAGTAGCGGATCAGGCGCACGCTGGTGTCGATGTCACCCAGTGCTTCCTTCCGCAGGTGACCGACGTCGGTGATCTCGAGCTCGGCGAGCTCGTCACGGCGCTGCTCGATCAGGTTGGCCCATCGGAACATCATCGCGCCGCGTACGTCGGGAGCGACCTTGCGCCAGGTCTTCTCGTACGTCGCCCGCGCATCGGCGATGATCTCGCCAAGCGTCCCCGCATCCACCTCGAGCGCCTCCCCGATCTGTTCGCCCGTCGCCGGGTTCTCGAGAGGCAGGTACTCCCCCTTGTCCGGGACGATGTTGCCTCGCGCGGAGATGTAGCCAATACGGTGTCGACCGTCGATGTTTGTCATGATCTTCCTCCTCCCCCGAGATCGGGTGATCCCGCCTCGGGGCTTGTGTTTCAGTGGTGTGTTGTCTTGCCGACGGGCTTCGGAGCGCCCATCTCGGGAGCGACCGGAAACCCGGAGCTCTGATAGCTGGACAGCTCGGGGTCGTGATTCATGAGCACGCGGTCGGAGAGATTCGAGATCTTCTTCAGCGACGCCAGCGAGACGGCCGATCCGACATGCGTTCCGGGTGGGGTCGGTAGCGTGAAGTTGTCCATCATGCAGGCGGCGTCACCCGTCACGCAGAGAACGCCTTCCTCGGTGTTGACCAGGATGGACTGGTGGCCGGGCGTATGCCCCGGCGTCTGGATGATCCGCAGTCCCGGCATGACGTCGTAGTGGTCACGCTGGACGAGGCAGTAGTTCATGAAGGTGACGTCGTCGCCGGTCCACTCGATGTCATAGGCCCACGCTTGCTCGCTGCTCGGGTCAGACGCCCAGCGCCATTCCTCGTCGGACACGTAGAACTGCGCCTGCGGGAACGCGAGGTTGTTCTCGGCGTGGTCGTAGTGAAGATGCGAGTTGATCACGATGTCGACGTCGCGCCGGCGCCAGCCGAGCGTTGCCAACGCCGCGTCGATCGTCTCCTCCGGAGCGATCGTGTGGGGCTGGATCCGCGACCACTTGTCGGCATCGCGGATCCCGGTGTCGACCAGGATCCTGCGGCCGCCACCCTCGATCGCGGCGGCCCATATCGGGACATCGAGAACGGTCCCCTCCGGATGTCCATAGACCGTCCCGCTCTTGTCGGCTCGGATCGTGCCCAGCCGAAGAGTGTGGACTTCGAACGTGGTCATCATGCGCGGCTGCTCTCCTTCCCTGAATACGTCCGTGAGGGACTAGCGCCGGGGACTGCGTTGGCCGTGCGCCGACGCGACCAGCTTCGACAGGATTACTCCCACGATGAGCGCGCCCCCGTTGAACACCGGCTGCAGCCAGAACGGTGCGCCGAGAAGGCTCAGCCCGGAGAAGCCCACGGCCAGCAGCGTCACCGCCAAGAGCGTTCCCACGACGTTGAAGATGCCTGGGCGAACGGTCGTGGAACCGAGGAAGACGGCCGCGAACGCCGGCAGCAGGAGGTTGGCACCGAACGATGGGTTCGCCGCTCCAGCAAGGCCCAACTGCAGGATCCCGGCTAGTGCCGCTGTCGCGCCGGCGAGGGCGAACATCGCACATTTGAGCAACGGGACCCGGATACCCACCATCTCTGCGACGCGCTCGGAGCCTCCGGTCGCGTAGATCTTGCTGCCGGCCGGGGTTCTCGTCAGTGCGATGTAGATGACTGCTGCGACTGCCATGACGATCCAGACGGCCGACGCCACGCCCAGGATCCTGGTCTGAACCAGATCCGAGAAGAACGGCGGGATGTTCATCGAGATCGTCTGCCCCCCGCTCACCCCCACCGTGATTCCGCTCACCGCGAGACCCACGCCCAAGGTCGCAATCAGGGACACCACCTTGAGCCGAGCGACGAGGAGCCCCGAGGCCAAGCCGACGAGTGTGCCCATTCCGATGGTGATGAGGAGCGTCATCCCAACACTCATCCCGAGCTCGCTCGAGAGCTTGGCTGCGAGAATCGCCGCGAGTCCCAAGGTGTAGCCGACCGAAAGGTCGAACTCGCCGATCACGACCACCATCAGCACGGACAGGGCGAGCAGAGTGGCGACCGAGTTCTGCAGCGCCAGTCCTTGGAAGTTGGCGACGGTCGGAAACGTATCCGGGGCGAGGACGGAGAAAACGATGATCAGGACAACGATGAGCAGCAGGATGCTGTGACGCTGAAGCAGGCCGGAAAGAAGCTTCGTCCTGGACCCGGCACCCTGTGTAGGCACCGCCGTCGCGTCGGGGATCCCGGCCGCGGTCGTGGTGGCCCCCACGGGGCTCGATGATTCACGCGAAAGTTGCATGAGTTACTTCCTCCAACGTCAGATCGTCTCCGTCGAGCTGCATTGCGATGTGTCCGTCCCGGATCACCAGGACGCGGTCGCACAGTCGGGCGAGGTGCTCAGGCTCGCTCGAGCGGATGACGATGCAGACTCCTCGATCCGCGAGTGCCTTGAGCTGGCCGAAGATGACCTCTCGGGTCTTCGGGTCCACGCCTGCGGTGGGGTCATCCAAGAGCATCACGCGGGGCGACATCAACAACCAGCGTGAGAGCAGGACCTTCTGCTGGTTTCCGCCACTCAGGCTGCCGAAGGGCACCGTCGGGTCGTCGGGACTCACCGCCAGCTCCTCCATGAGCCGGTCGACATCGGCCCGTGCCTGGCGCCGACCCAGCCCATAACGCTCCACCCGCGGGAGGAGCATGTTCTCGCCGACTGTCATCAGCGGAACCCCACCCTCGTTGATCCGGTCCGAGGACAGGAAGTAGACGCCTTCCAAGATGGCGCTGCGCGGGGAACCGCGCTCGAGCTCCGCGCCGCCGATCGTGACGCGACCAGCCGTCGCCTGCGCGACGCCCCCCACGAGGCGAAGCAGCTCGGAGGCGCCTGCCCCGTTGCGACCGGTGACACCCAGGATCTCTCCGGCCGCGCAGCCGAATGTCGCCCCGCGCACCTGGCGTCCCGAGAGGCCTTCCACCCGAAGGTCGGCGTCTGCCGGCATCCTCGTGGCAGCATGTGCGCCGTGGCGGTCGACCTCGCCCTCGATGTGCTTGACCCCGACCATCGCGGCGATCGCCTCGTCCTCCGAGAAGTCCTCGCGGACGAAGGTGCGGGCGATGTGGCCGTCGCGCAGGACCAGTGTCTCGTCGGCATAGGAGGACACCTCAGAGAGCCGGTGCGTCACCATCAGCACCGAGAGACCGCGCTGCGTCGCGTCGTGCACACGGCGCAACAGTCGATCGGCGTCGGCGGAACTGAGTGAGGCCGTGGCTTCGTCGAGTATCAGCAGTGCCGAGTCGACCGGGATGCCGGCCATGGAGATGGCAAGCGACACGAGTGCCCGGTCGCCGGCGTCGAGCTCGCCACACAATCGGTTCGGATCGACGTGGACGTCGAACTCCCCAAGGGTCTCCGCAGCGTCGCGGATCAGCTCACGCCGTTTGACGATCCCTGCGGTCACAGGAAACCCGGTGTGGTGCGCCATCATCTCCGCGACCGTCAGGTTCGCGATGAGCGGAGCCTCCTGATGGACGACCCGGATCCCCCTTCGGCGCGTTTCGCGCGGAGTGAGGTCCCGTGCCTTGATCGTGTCGCCGTTCAAGCTGACACAGGAGCCTTCGCCCGCTCTGTTGATCCCGGTCAGCGCCTTGACGGTGGTGGACTTTCCCGACCCGTTGGCGCCCAGAAGCGCCGATGTGGAGCCGGCCGCGACATCGAACGAGATCTGGCGTACGACCTGATGCGCCCCGTACGACACGGTGAGATCACGCACCGCCAACCGGGTCCCCGCCACCATCACACGCCCCAGATCTTCATGTACTGAGCGACATAGTCGTTCTCCGCCACCCACGGCTTCTCGGGATCGCCGACGTTCTCCTCGGTCAGGAGCTTGCTCGGCGCTCCCTGCGCATAGAGAAGCTTCTCGTTGGTCTCGCCGGGCGTTTTCCACAGGGGCTGACCGGCGAGAAGTCGGTTGAGCTGGTCCACCGCGGCGAACCCGAGGTAGAGGTCGTCCTGGACGACGTCCACCTTCTGCATGTCGCCACTCGCGACGAACCCGAGATTCTGGGTGGCACCCACGCTCGCCACGACCTTCACCCGGTCACCGAGCCCGATCGCCTTCATGGCGGGGATCATGTCGGCGGCCGCGGAGTCGAAGGCACCGTTGACGTACGTGATGTCGGGGTTTCGCTGCAAAGTGTTCGCGATCCGCTGGCCCAGGCCGTTGCCGATATCCGTCACCACGAACTGCTCCGTTGCCACAACCTCACACCCGGCACATGAGTCGATGACGCGGTTCATCTCGGTCTGGATGTCGCCCTGGCTCGCGAACTCCTTGTCCACCGTCTGGAGAACCTTCGCCGAACCCCGCGAGTCGGCCACGATCCAGCTACCCAGGGCCTCGCCCCAGTAGCCGTAGTCGGCGCCGACGTCGAACGCGACGCCGCCCCCTGCGGCGATCCCGACACCGGTGGTGCCGACGGGAATTCCCTTCTCAGCCGCGAGGTCCAGAGAGGACTTCATCGGCACCGGGTCGGCCGCGGCCAGGATGATCGCGTCGACACCACTGTTGATCGCCTGGGTGGCGGCCCTGTTCCACTCGACGGGGTCACCCTTGCCGTCATAGACCGAGACGCTCCAGCCGAGCAGCTCGCCCGCCTGCTTGATTCCCTCCGCCTGGCGTACGCAGCCCGAGACGACTGCAGCGCACTCGATCACCGCGATCTCCTTGTCCTTGACCGGAGCTGGCGCCGACGCCGGGCCGTCCCACTCCGTCACCGGCGCCGTCGCTTCGTCGACGACCTTCTGATGCGAGGCGAGCTCGGCGTCGTTCAGAGCATCTCCCGACGACGCCCCCGTCGAGGCGGTTCCACAAGCGGTGAAGACCAGCGCGCCGACGGCGACCGCGATCGTCGCGGTGTTTTTACGATGTGACCTCATGTTCGTCCTCTCTCATGAACTCGCCGTCCGAGCTGCGGCCCCAATGAAATGCGCTGGCTCCCGGAAGCCTCAGATGCCGGCCGTCTGGCCGCCGTCGATCGACACCACGGACCCGACGGCAAAGCTGGCCTCGTCGGTCAGGAGGAACACCACGGCGTTCGCGATCTCGTGCGGTTCGCCGACGCGGCCGATGGGCTGTGCCGCGTTGATCCGGCGGGCGCTCTCCTCGTCGTCGAGCATGTAAGCGGTGAACGGCGTCCGGACCATCCCCGGCGCGACGGCGTTGACCCGAATGCCGAGCGGCGCCAGATCGAGTGCCATCGTGTACGTCATGCCTGTGACCGCGAACTTCGATGCGACGTAGCCGACCCGGTTGGCGACGCCACGGACGCCTGCGCCTGAGGAGAAGTTGACGACCGCTCCGGGTGCCCCGGCGTCGACCATCCGTCGCGCGACCGCGCGGGTCGTGTTCAACGTCCCATCGACATTGACGGCCATGACGCGCCGCCAGTCGTCGGGGTCGACATCGAGCACCGATCCGACGCACGTGATGCCCGCAGAGTTGACCAGGCCGTACGGAGTGCCGAAGCGCTCCACCGCAGCATCGGCCAGCGCCTCGGTCTGCTCCGGATCGGTCACGTCCGTCGGTACCGTCAGCACCCGTGACGGGTCGCCGAGCTCTTCCGCGAGGATGTCGAGGCCCGCCTTGTTGAGGTCGGCTGCGACGATCGACGCGCCCTCCGCGAATGCTCGCTTGACGGTGGCCGCGCCCATCCCGCTGCTTGCGCCGGTCACGATGATCGACCTGCCCTGGAGACTTCCCATGTCTTCAACCGTTCTCTCGACTGCGTGTGACGGAAGTCTCGTTCCCCTTGGCTATTTGCGAAAGGTCAAACTTTTCCAGGGTATGTCGTAACCCCGCTGTAACCCGACGGAAAAGGCCTTACTCTTAGCAGGTGGACCTGCGGACCGAAGCCAGAGAGTTCCTCCAGAGCCGGCGCGCCCGATTGAGTCTTCAGAGCAGCGGCCTGAACGCCACGAGCACCCGGCGAAGGGTGTCCGGACTCCGACGCGAGGAGGTGGCGCTCCTCGCCGGAATCAGCGTCGACTACTACACGCGACTCGAGAAGGGACGCCTCAAGACGGCTTCCGCACCGGTTCTCGACGCGATCGCACGAGCACTCCAGCTCGACCCGGCAGAGCGCGCCCATCTCCACGACCTGGCCCGCGCCGCCAGGGGAGAGACAGCAGATCGACAGACGCACGCAGAGAGCGTCGTCGTGCGGCCGGCGCTCACCTGGATGCTCGACGCGATGAGCCCGTGTCCGGCCTACGTACGCAACGCCAAGCTGGACGTTCTGGTCTCGAACGCCATGGGCCGCGTCTTGTACGCGCCGGCATTCGACCGCGCCGACGAGCCGCCGAACCTTGCGGTCTTCTGCTTCCTGGACGAGCGGGCGCCAGTGTTCTTTCCAGAATGGTCCGCAGTGGCGCAGGGAATGATGGCGCTGTTACGAGCAGAGCTCGGCCGCAACCCCGACGACGAGGGTGTCAACCAACTCATCGATCGGCTCGCCGAAGGCAGCGATACGTTCCGGAGACTCTGGGCGGCACACAATGTCCGAGAGTCCCCTGCCGAGACCACGCTCATCGAACACCCCGACGTCGGCACGCTGCTGCTCGCCCTCGAGGCAATGAACATCGCAGCCGACCCCGGGCTCACCATGGTGACTTACGCCGCCGAGCCCGGCTCGGCTTCATCGGCGGGCCTGTCTCGGCTCGCACAGCTGGTGATCAACCAGCAGGGCCCACTCGCATAGTCAGCAACCGGACCCATCACCAGTGTTCGGGTCGACACGCGCCCGCAGGAGAACTCTGTGCGCTCGCGCGACCACCGGCGGGTCGACCATCCGACCATCGAGGCTGACCGCTCCCCCGCCCGCCGCGGCACCGACCACTCGCCTGGCCCAGGCGACCTCGTCGTCCGCCGGACGGAGCGCGTCGTGCACGACGCCCACCTGCCGCGGGTGGATGCAGAGCTTGCCGCCGAAACCCAGCGTCACCGCATGGCGTACGTCTCGAACGAGCCGCTCCTCATCGTCGAGCGCAGTGGTGACTCCGTCCACCGGCGCGGGAAGCCCCGCATGCGCACTGGCCAGCACGAGCTGTGACCGCGTACAACGGAAGGCCTCATAGGAGTCGGGATCGACTCCCAGCACCGCCGCCAGGTCCAGGTGGCCGAGCGCCAGACGCACCACTCCGGCCGCACCGGCGACCGACGTCGCCTCGATCACGCCTCCCGGGGTCTCGATGAGCGGGACCACCGGTGCGCTGCCCGCTCGGGCATGTAGATCCTCGACCTGCTCGGCCGACTCCGCCTTCGGCAGCAGCAGCGGGGCACCGGTGCCGGCCAGTGCCGCCACCTCGGCGTCGTGCCACACGGTGTCCGACCCGTTGATCCGGACCATGGTCGTCGGCCGCGGATCGGCGCCGGCGAGCCAACGCAGTGCCGCGTCCAGCGCCGCCGGCTTCTCGTCCGGCGCAACCGCGTCCTCGAGGTCGAGGATCACGACGTCGGCACCGGACTCGTGAGCGCGGACGAAGCGGTCGGGCCGCGTCGCCGGGACGAACAGGAAGGTTCGTGCCGACTCGATGAGGTGCTGGGCACTCATGCGGCGATCACCACCGGACTCCAGGAGAGAACTGCTTCCTGTTCCCCACTGGGTGCCATCCGCGATGTCGTGACCTGCAGGCCCAGGGCGGACATGCCCGATGGGTGGGAATCGACTGTTTCGACCGTCAGCGACGAGGTGAGGACATCACCTTCGTGCACTGGAGCCAGGTGGTCGCAGGCGTGCCACCCGGCGACGGTGACGACGCCGGGCATTGCCTGACAGACGTGATGGAAGGCGAGACCGATCGTGTGGCCGCCGTACACCAGGCGATCTCCGCCGGCGGCACCGGCGTCGTGGTGGACCCGGGCCAGGTTTCCGGTGAGCCGGGCGAGCTCCGGGGCGCTCGAGACCACGTCCCCTCCCAGCACGTCGAAGCGCTGGCCGGCGTGTACAGACATGCTGGGCAATCCAGCGAGTGCACCGAGGTCCCAGTCGGCGACGGACTCGAAGAGACCGGCGGCGTCGGGACGGGACTGAGGGACTTCGATCTCGTCGTCGCGACCGGTCGGCCCCACCCCAGGCGACAACAACAGCATCGCGCAGCGCCGATAGTCCAGAACGGTCCGCTGAAGCTGGTCGACGGTCGTGATCCGGAGCACCGCGAGGCCCGTGGGCTCACGGTCCCGTCGGCGGGAGTTCTCCCGCAGCGCCTCCACTGTGGTCGTCGTGTGCAGTGTCTCGCCGATCCGAGGCTGTCGCGAGAACCACAGGCCGCGGTAGAAGAGATTGGCGCGGACGTGCTGTGTGGCCACCGTCGACTGGCCGATCGACACGTCCCACACGAGTGCCGGGCCGGCGACAGGCGCTCCAGCGACTTCGGTGGCCAGGTGGTGGTCCAATGTCAATCGGACCCGGTTCCCGACGATCGCCCCATGCGTTGCCTGGAGGCCCGAGGTCAACGTCACCGGCGGTGCCGTCACGAACTCCTGGCCGACCTCCAGCTCATCGAAGTACGGGCTCCTCGCCGTCGTCCGGCGTATGTCGCGCACTTGACTCCTCCTCGACCACGTTGAACATTGTCAGACTGTTCCAATGGTGCAGTAATATTCACCTAATCGGGGGAATCTCCGAGATATGGACCTCGACACAGCCCCGCACACGGCTGACGAGGACAGAATGTAGGACAATTGTCTCGGCGGCAGACAGGCCGCCGTGGCAAGTTGCCGAGGGACAGGGGAACGGGATGGCGTCAGCGAACAGCAAGGAATTCAAGGCACGACAGGTCATGCGGCCACGGGACCAGGTCGAGCAGCAGCTTCGCGATGCGATCCTCGACGGGCACTTCGCCCAGGGGGCGAAGCTCCCGCCTGAGACCGAACTGGCTTCACAGTTCGGCGTGAGTCGACCGACGGTTCGTGAAGCACTCGGCGCGCTCGTCAGCTCTGGCCTGATCCGCAAGATCCCGGGCGTCGCCGGCGGGAGCTTCGTCAACACGGTCACTCCCGACTCACTGAGTCAGATGTTGAGCGAGTCGATGGACACCATCGTCCGGATAGGAGCCCTCGACATCGCGGAGATCACTCAGGTGCGTCGCGTCCTGGAGATCCCGGCTGCCGAGCAGGCTGCCAAGAACCGAAGCGATGCCGACCTGGCCGCGATGAAGGCCGTGGTCGCGCAGCAGAAGTCCACCACGATCGACGACCCCGACATCCCCGAGTACGACCTCCGGTTCCACACCGCGATCGGCTACGCATCCGGCAACCGCTTGCTGGCCGCGTTCATCGCCTCCGTCCATGACGCCACGCATCCGGCGCAGTTCCTCGACGTGACCCCTGAGGTCGCCCAGAAGACGGTGCGGCAGCACATCGAGATCGTCGCCGCCATCGAGTCGGGCGATCCCGAGCGCAGCGGTGAGGCCATGCGTGAGCACCTCGACTTCGTACTTCAGTACTCGTTGCCTCACTGAGCACCAGACATCGGCGGTTCTATCCGTCTCATCGCTCTTCAGGGGGCACCGCGGGCTCGCCAGACACGACGTTCCGGTTCTCCTCGGCGCGGGCCCAGAAGACCAGCCCGCCAGCCCCGAGGAGAAGCGCGGCCGGCCCCACGAACGCCGCGGCAACACCCGCGGCGCCAGCCAGCGCGGCCACCCCGAGTGGGACCAGAGTCTGCCCCAGGCGATTGCCGGCCATCCGCACGCTCATCGCCGTGCCGCGCACCTCAGGCCTCACCGCACCGGCCACCCAGCCGATCGCGATCGGTTGGCAGAGGCCGATTCCGGCTCCGCTCAGGAACATGAGCAGGAACAACCCGGGCATCCAGGTGACAAAGGGCACCCAGGCGAGACTGAGCGCTGCCAAGACCAAGCACACTGTGAGCAGCGCGCGCCGGGTGTATCGACGTAGCAGCGGCATCAGGAAGATGCGTACGACCACGGAGGCGAGACCGTGGGCTGCGATCAGCATGCCTACGATCTGCGGTGCCACGCCATTTTCCTCGCCGTAGGCAGGCATGAACGCGACGAGCAGATCCGCGGCTGAGAGCACCGCGAAGCCCACGACGAGCGCAACGACGACGCTTCGCTCGCCGACCACCTCACGGATTGCTCCGGGAGCCGCCTTGCCGAAGTGCTGGGGCCGAACCGACAACGCGCCGGGACGCCACAAGAGTGTGCCCGCAGCCGCCACTCCGACGAACGCAACGGTGGCGATCAGGAGATAGACCCCGGTCAGGTTCATCCCCGAGCCCCTTTCGCCTCCGACGCTGTCAGCGATCAGGAAGCCGGCGATGGCCGGAGCGGCGAACTGGGTCGAGGAAGTGACGAGGGTGAAGGTGGCGAAGCGAGCGTCCCGCCTCACTTCGTCGCGGCCGTTGGCGATGATCGTCTGGCAGGCGATCATCGCCAGGAGCTGGCCGAGACCGATCGCGGCGCTACCGACGACGATGACCCACAGCTCGGACGCAGCGGCCAGCAACAGCACGGTCAGTGCGATGAGGGCGGCGCCCACGAGGAGATAGCCGCGCTCGCCCCGCCGGTCGATGCCCCGTCCGATCGGAATCGATGCCGCCAGCGAGACGACGGAGAACGACGCGACGACCAGTCCCAGCTGCGCGGTCGAGGCTCCGACCGCTAGCGCCTGGTAGGTGAGCAGGGGGCGCAGCATGAAGACGACGATCATGGTGGTCGCCGTCACCACCAGCAGCCGTGGAAACCAGCCGCTCATACCGGCGTTCTCGTCGTCTCGACCCTCACTGCGGGATCAGTCCCCTGTCTTCTCGAAGTAGTCAGCCGATGATCCGTGCGTCGCGCAGTCGGCCCAGGTCGCGCTGAGACAGCCCCAGCAACTCGCTCAGGACATCGTCCGTATCGGCCGACATCGAAGGCGCAGGGGTCGGCCTCGTCTGCTCGCCACCCCAGCGCCAGGGAGACGCTGCGCTGAGCATCGGACCAACCCCGGGTTGCTCGATCTCCTCGATGATCGACGCGGGATCGCTGAGCTCTGCCTCGACCACCTCGGCCATGTCGCGATAGGGACTCCACAGCACCTTGGCCTCGTCGAGCAGCCCCTTGACGGTCGCGTAGTCACGCGAGGCGAACCACGGGCGCAGGATCGACGCGATCGTCTCGCGGAGCCGGAACCGGTCACCCTCGTTGTCCAGGTCGGCACCGACCGTGTTCTCCAGCGCCTCGAAGACGGCCTCGGTTCCGGTCACCTTCCGCAGCGACTTCCACTGCCCCTCCGTCAGCGCGACCACCATGACCCGGCGTCTGTCAGAGGTCTCGAAATCGACCCCGAAGGAGCCGAACATGTGGTTGCCCATGCGATCCCGGGCCGATCCACTCTCCCCGGCCTCTGCCACCCAGCCCATCCCGGCGACGCCGGCGAGCGCTACGTCGGCAAGGGCCACCTCGACGTACGATCCCTCTCCGGTGCGATCCCGCTGGAGCAACGCGGCCGACACCGCCGTGGTCGCCAGCATCCCGGTGACCAGGTCCCACGCCGGCAGCACATGGTTGATCGGGACGGCGGCGTCGCTCGGGCCGGTCATCAGCGGCACGCCGACCTCGGCGTTGATCGAGTAGTCGACTGCAGGCTTGCCGTCACGGCGTCCCTCGATGTGGACGTGGATGACGTCGGCGCGGCGGGCGGCGAGGTCCTCGTTCTTGATTCTCCGGCCGCCGACCATGTTGTCGACGAACACGCCTCCGGCCGGACCTGGGGCACAGATGAGCTCGAGGAGCAGCTCACGTCCCTCGGGTTGGCGATGATCGATCGTGACGGACCGCTTGGCCCGGTTCAGGTTCGCCCAGAACAGGCTGGCACCGGTTGCGGCCAGCGGCCACCGGCCGAAGTCGCTGCCGCCGCCCGGCGGATCGACGCGAATGACGTCAGCCCCCAGCTGGCTCATCACCATTCCGGCGAAGGGCCCTGCTACGAAGGTGGCGGCCTCGACGACCCGTACGCCCCTCAACGGCGCCGCGCTCGTTCCCGTCACGTCGCCCTTGGGGCCGCGGCGGCGGTCACGGACTGTCTGATGTCCCGAGCGACCAGCATGCTCTGGATCTGGTTGGTCCCGTCATAGATCTCGGCGATCTTGGCGTCGCGCAGCCTACGCTCGGCACCGGCTGCGACCAGGTCACCGTCAGGACCGAGCAGCTCGACACACGCGGCCGCCACCGTCGTCCCGAGAGCCGTGCAGTGCATCTTGACCAGCGAGACCTCGGCCACCGGCTCGTCGTCGCCCCTGGCGTCCACCAGGTCACAGACGGAGAGCAGCATGGCCCTCGCCGCCGTGATCTCACCGCGTAGCCTCGCCAGCTCGAACTGAAGGTCCTGGGCCGCGGCGGTGCGAGACGAGAGCATGTCGCGCTCGGCCGCCCAGGCGACGGTGGCATCGAAGGCTCCCGTGGCGAACCCGACTCCCTGCGCCGCAGCGCTGATCCGTGATCTGACCACGGATCGGAGCAGAAGTGGGTAGCCCTCCCCCTCGGCGCCCATCCGTGCGCTCGCCGGAATGCGGCAGTCCTGAAAGGCCAGTGTGACCGTCGTCGCACCCTTCTGACCGAGCTTCTTCATCGGCAGCCCTGCCTCGAACCCCTCGAGGCCCGCCGTCTCCAGGAGGAACGCCGTCACGCCGCGCTTGCCCTGGGCCGGATCCACCGTCGCGAACAGCACGATGACATCGGCCCGGTCTCCGTTGGAGATGAATGTCTTCTCCCCATTGACCACGTACGCGTCGCCGTCCCGTCGAGCAACCGTCCTCATCGCTCCCACGTCGGAACCCGCGCTGGGCTCCGTCAGCGCGATGGCGCCGATCGCCGACCCATCGCAGATCCGCGGCAGCCAGCTCTCGATCTGCGGTTTGCTGCCCTGCAGATGGATCGGATGGGCGCAGTGCATCTGGGTCATGTAGACCGTCGATGTCGCTCCGCACTCCGCAGCGATGCGCATCATCGCCTCGGCGTACGTCGAGGTGCTGGTGGCGGTGCCGCCCAGCTCGGCCGGCATGAGCATCACGCCCAGCCCCGAAGCCGCCAGATCAGCCACAGCGTCGGCAGGGAAGACCGAGGCGCCATCGACGTCGGCCGCCATCGGACGAATCGTTCGCCCGATCACCTCGTCGACGCGCTCGATCACGTCCGCGTCGACCGTGGCCCATGGCGTGTTCATGGCTTCTCCTTGTGGAAGTCGGGGTCGCGGCGCTCGGCGAAGGAGGTGATGCCTTCCTGACCGTCACGAGACGCGATGGAGATCGCCGCCAAGGCGGCTTCCTGCGCGAGTGCCGCCGGGGCGAAGGCAGGCCGTGCCGCGTCGAGGATGTTGGCGAGACCGGTCCGGCTGCCGGAAGCGATCAGAGACGCCAGACGTCCTGTCTCCTGCGGCAGTTCGCCGGGTTCCAGAGGTGGCACCGAAAGCAGCCCGATCTGCCAGGCACGGGCCGCGTCGATGGGCTCCCCGCTCAGCATGAGATGCATGGCGGCCGGCCTTCCGACCGAGGCAACCAGACGCTGGGTCCCCCCGAAGCCAGGAATGCAGCCGATCCGCGCCTCGGGGAGCCCGAACCGGCTACGGCCCGAAGCGATGACGAGGTGGCACGCAAGCATCATCTCGAAACCGCCGCCCAGTGCGAATCCATCGACCTCCGCGATCACCGGGACGGAGGACGACGCGATCGCTGACATCGTTCGATGACCTGTCTGGATAAACGCTTGCGCCTCCTCTACGCGGAGGCCCCGGATCTCGTCGAGATCGGCCCCGGCACTGAAGGCACGCTCTCCCGCCCCGCGGATCACGACGCACCCCACCGAGGAGTCGTCCTGGATGTCCTCGAACGCGCCGAGGAGGAGCCGCAGCACCTCCGAGTTGAGGGCATTCATCTGCTTCGGACGGTTGAGCTCGAGCGTGAGCACTCGTCCGTCCTGTGTGATTTCGATCAGGGCACCCATACGACCTGGCTCTCCTTCAACCGTGCGATGTCCTCGCTAGCGAGGCCGATGTCATTCAGAATGTCGCGACCGTGCTCACCGCGCATCGGGGCAGGGAGCCGGGCTTGACGATCCTCGGGGTCGGTGGAGAGCCGCCAGGGCGCCCCCACGCCTCGGAACACACCTGCCACGGGGTGCTCGTAGTCGACGATCGACCGACGCGCCTGCACCTGCGGATCGGAGACCACCTCGGAGAGCGACTTGATCGGGGCACAAGGCACGCCCACGTCCTGGAGGACCTTCAACGCCTCGTCTGAGGGCATCGTCTCGAAACGCTCCTGGAACGCACCGACCACTTCCTCCCGCTTGGCCCGTCGTCCCGCATTCGTGGCCAGATCCTCGCGCTCCGCGAGATGGGCGAGGCCGAGCGCGGCACATGATCGTTGCCAATGACGGTCATTGCCGATCGCGACGACGATCGGGCGGTCCGCGGTGCGCATGGACTGGTAGATCGCAACGACAGAGTCGGTGCCGGCGCACGGGCTTGGCTCGGGGTCGCCGGCGAGGAAGCTCGCCACGCGCGGAGACATGAAGGCGAGGTCTGCTTCCAGCAACGAGACGTCGACGATCTCGCCGACGCCGGTCCGCTGCTGGCGCACCAGAGCGGCGGCCACGGCGAAGGCCCCGACAGTGCCGGCTGCTACGTCGGAGAGCGCCGTGCTGACTCGCTGCGGGACGCCGTCCACGCCGGTCACGCTCATGAGTCCGGACCGAGCCTGGGCGATCAGGTCATATCCAGGGAGCGCGGCGTCTGGACCGTCCAGTCCGAAGCCTGAGAACGCGCAGATCACCAGATGGGGGAAGCGACGTCGAAGCTCATCGAGGCCGAGACCATGCTTCTCGAGCTTTGCCGGGTTGAGGTTCTCAACGAACACGTCCGCGGTCTCGAGGAGCTTGAACAGCACCTCACGACCCTCTTCATCGCGGATGTCGACGCACAGACTGCGTTTGTTCCTGTTGACGGACAGGAACCATGCCGCCTCCCCGTTGAGGAACGGCGGTCCCCAGCCGCGCGCGTCATCGCCTCGCGGCGGCTCGATCTTGACGACGTCGGCCCCCATGTCGCCGAGGTACATGGACATGGTCGGCGCTGCGTACGAGGAGGCGATGTCGACGACACGCACCCCGTCGAGTGGTCCCGTGCCTGTGTTCATGTCTTGTCCGTCCTTCGGTTCTCGGTCGAGCAGCGCCACGCGTGCTCGGGGTGAGGCCACTGATGGCCCGCGGTCATGACGGCGACCCGTCGCGAGGGCCCAGGGCGCGCGCGGCGACGCGAGCGATGTGCAGACGGCGCCCGCCCGCCCGTGCCTGGACGCTGATCGCGTCGCGCAGAAGTTCGGCGAGCGGATACTCATCGATGTAGCCGTAACCGCCATGTGCCTGGATGGCCGCGATGCAGGTCTCGACCGCTGCCCGACCCGCCGTAGCCGACACGGTCTCGGTCGATCCGCGGTCAAGGGCGGCGTCCAAGAGGGCCCGGGCACCCTTGACCTTGAGATCCATGTCGGCGACGAGTGCACGTAGGCCCGCGAACGAACCGATCGGCACACCGAACTGGTGCCGTTCCACGACGTAGGTCTCGGATTCGCGAACCGCTCGGCGGGCAGTCCCGATGAGGACTGCGCTGGTGAGCAGGTCCCAGTGCCCCAGTGCCTCCGGGGAGGCCAGTGGTTCCCCAGCGGCGGCTTCAGGAACATTCAACGTGACCAGCCCGGCGAGTCGTAGGCCGGTTCGTGGCGATGCGTCGGCCGAGTCGGCCACGTCCTCCCAGGCCATCGTTCTCGCCTCTCCGGCATCGGCGTCGAGCACGACCACATGCCGCGGCCCGAGCGCCGTGGGAACGACCGGCGCCGACGGGGGCACTGCAAGTGCGAACGCGGGTTCGGATGCCTCGCCGAGTGAGCCGTGGACCAGATCGGCGGCGTAGCGGGCGGCCAGGACGTACGCCAGTGACGGCGACGACTCGGCGGCGACTCGGACGGTGTGAGTCAGCCAGTGAAGAGCATCGGGCTCATCAGCTGTGTCGCGCCCGAGGTCCAGCAGGCCGGCACCGGCCAGCGCGCTGCGGGAGTCGGCAAGCGGACCCGGCGCGTCGGCCACCGAGGCAGCCACCTTCGCGACGACGTCCAGGAAGCTGTCGAGTTCACTGCTGGACGAGTTCACTGGTTGAACCTCGACCGGTCGGGCTCGCGACGCTCCTCGAACGACTTCGACATCTCATCGGCCTCCTGGGTGCTCCGATACGCCGTGAGCAGCAGGTCGTGGGCGAGGCGAGCCTGGCCCGCCACTCCCGTGTGGCGCCCGGAGAACGCCGTCTTCAGCGCGCTCAACGCGAACGGCCCACGCAGGCGCAGCGTCTGCGCGAGCTCCAGTGCATGGGCGACCGGATCGTCGGCGACATCGTTCACCAGGCCCATGGTGAGAGCCTGATCAGCGGAGTACTTGCGGTTGAGGTACCACATCTCCTTCGCCCGGCGCCGGCCGATCGTCTCCTCGAGATACCACGTGCCGTAGCCGGCGTCGAAGCTGCCGACCATCGGGCCAACCTGCCGGAACACCGCGTGCGGTGCTGCGACTGTCAGGTCACAGACGACGTGCAGGACATTGCCACCGCCGACCGCAAAGCCGTTGACCGCGGCGATCACCGGCTTCGGCATGGTGTCGATGAACTCGTAGAGATCGATCACCGGCATGACACTGGAGTAGTCGAGCGACTCCAGCTCCTCGTGCTCCCCGCCGATGCAGAAGAACTTCTCCCCAGCGCCAGTCAGGACGGCGACATCGATCGCTGGCGTCTCCCGGACCATGCGGAACGCATCGAGAAGTTCACGCGCCGTCTGGAACCGGAGCTTGTTCGCGTTCTCGGGCCGGTTGATCACGATCGTCGCCACTCCGTCCTCGACAGTGACGACGATGTCTTCGTAGTTCATCCGCTCTCCATCAACACTCGGGCCGAACCGTCGTGGCGAACCAATCCGATTGGCAATTAGTTGACAACAACGTACATTGTCTTACACATACGGGCAAGCACCCGAGCAGAGCTCAACCGGAGATCGGGCGAGCGCCACGGCGAGGAGCGAGAGCATGACGACAACCATCCCGATCTGCGTGGTCGGTGCCGGGACGATGGGGCGCGGAATCGCCCAGATCGCCCTGGCTGCCGGGCATCGCGTCAGCTTGGTCGACCCCCAGGAGGATCAACTCCACGCAGCACGACAGGAGATCTCGAAGCGACTCGCGCGACGCCGGCCCGAACTTGCCGCCGCATTGGGCGAACACCTCGGAACCTTCACCTCCATCGAGGCCACCCCACCAGACTCGGACACGCTGGTGATCGAGGCGGTGCTGGAATCACTGGACGTCAAGACCGCCGTGTTCCAGGCTGCAGCGGCGCACTTCGGCCACGGCTGCGTACTCGCGACCAACACGTCGTCGCTCTCGGTCACCGCGATCGCCGCCGGCACCCCGGTACCGGAGCGGGTGGTCGGCATGCACTTCTTCAACCCCGTGCCGGTGATGAAGCTGGTCGAGGTCGTCTCAGGCGTCCAGACCGAGCCGGCGATTGCCGACCAGATCGCGGACCTCGCCACTTCCTGGGGGAAGCAGGTCGCGCGCGTGAAGTCCGCCCCGGGGTTCATCGTCAACCGGGTCGCTCGCGGCTTCTACGGCGAGGCGCTGCGGCTCGTCGAGGAGCAGGTGTCGTCTCCAGCGACCGTCGACGAGGTCATCCGCGGCGCCGGTTTCCGCATGGGTCCGTTCGAGCTGATGGATCTCATCGGCAACGACGTGAACGCCGCGGTGACTCGATCGGTCTGGACGGCCTTCAACTTCGATCGCCGATTCGAGCCGTCCCGCATCCAGGACGAACTGGTGGCCGCCGGCCATTACGGCCGCAAGCGCGGCCACGGTTTCTACTCCTATGCCGATGACGCCGAGCCGGGCAAGCCCGTGGCCGTGCCCCCGAGCGACACCCCGGAAAAGGTCGTTCTCACCGGCGACTGCGGGCAACTCTCGACATTGCTCTCGCGAAGCGCGGTCGAGGTCGATCGCGTCAGCGACTCCGACAGCGCCGGTCCGGCAGCGACCCTCCCCAACGAGGGCATCGTGGTCGTCGTGACCCGCGGGCGGACCGCTCACCAGGAGTCGGCGGTTCGCGACGGGGCACCCGTTGTCGTCATCGACCGGTGCGTCGACGCCGGAGCTGCAACCTCGATCGCTGCCGCCGCGTCCCACCCAGGGACTCCCGCCGCCGTCGCAGGCCTCCTTGCAGCAGCAGGGGTCGACGTCTACGAGGTCGACGACGTGCCCGGCCTGGTCGTGGCCCGCACTCTCGCAGTCATCGCCAACGAGGCCTGGGAGACCGCGCTCCACGGTGTTGCGACACCGGACGACATCGATGTCGCTATGGAGCTCGGGACCAACTATCCGGTCGGCCCATTCGCCTGGACTCGGGACTGGGGATCGAGCACGGTTCTCGAGCTGCTCGACCAGCTGTGGTCGACCTATCACGACACCCGCTACCGGGCGAACCGCCTCCTCCGGAGCGCCGCGACCTCCTGACAGCATCCAGGAAAACGCGGGTCGGACCCGCTCTGGCGAACTGCCGGAGCGGTCCGACCCACCTTGCATTTCAGACGACCCCTGGAGCGCCACGCCGCGTTGGGAGCCGGGCCCTCATCACGCAGCGATTCCCATCAGGCGCGCCCACCCCAAGCGACGGCCAGAACCTTCACCAGCCGTTCAGCGGACTACCTTGTATGAAGTAAGTCACATCAATCCCTTGACTGCTTAATGTTTCACTAGTAGGAATGTCATGTGACACCCGTCATAAAGTCAAACAATTGGCGCAGGCGTCGGGACCTTCGGCTGGAGAGCAGGGTTGCTATGCATGAGGTACGGGGCGCGTGATGAGCGCCACGACACAGTCATCAGGGGTGGGCAGGCAAGGGCGTAACGCCGGCCTCATCACCGATCTCAAGTACCGTTGGCCCGCGCGCTACCGCGCGAGCTGGGCCGCCTTGGTCGTGCTGCTGGTCGTCATCGTGCCGGTCACGCCGCGGGCGTTGAGCGGCCCTTCGGTCGAGCTCGTCACGGCCTTGGCCGGCGTACTCGTCGTCGCCGCCCTGGGCCAGATGCTCATCATCATGGTCGGCGCGCTCGATCTCTCGGTCGGAGCGATCGTGTCGGTGGCAGCGGGAGTGGTCGTCCACTACGGCGGCGAGAACGCCAACATCCCGTTGGTCATCGCCGCCGCCGTCGTCGTACCGGTGCTGCTGAGTCTGCTGAACGGTGTCCTGATCAGCGTGTTGCGACTCAACCCGCTGATCGTGACCCTGGCCACGTTCGGGATCATCACCGGGGCCATCCGGCTCTGGACCGGCGTCTCACTGTCGGTGACCGGCCGCGCGCCCGAGGCTTTGACCTCATTCGCCCAACCCGCCCTCGGCATGGTCAGTGCGATCTTTGTCTATGCGCTCGTCATCGCGGTGCTGCTCATCTTGATGTTGGGCAAAACCCGATTCGGCCAGCGCATCGCGTTCGTCGGGTCGAACCGACGCGCCGCGCGCGTGCTGGGCATCTCGGTCGTGCGGACCGAGCTCGGAACCTTCGCACTGGCCGGCCTGCTCTACGGCATCGCCGGCGTCCTCCTCGCCGGTTACCTCGGGACACCGGACGTGCAATCCGGAGCCGTCTACCAGCTGGCCACGATCACCGTCGTGGGCATCGCGGGAGCGATGTTCGGCGGCGGCCCCGCCAACGTCGCCAGTGTCGTCACCGCCGCCGTGTTCCTTCAGCTGCTCGACCAGTTCTTGGCGCTGCTCGGCCTGGGCGCCGGTTCACGCGTCATGGTTCAAGGCTTCGTACTGGTCCTCGCCGTGGGCGCCATCACGATGGGGCAATACAGCGCATCCGGTCTCAGCCGAGGCCTACGTCTCGGCGGCCGTCGATCCTCGAATCCTGCCTCGGACCACCACGATCCACTCCCCCGCGCTCGGGCGGACGAGCAAGCAATCTCGACCTCATCCCTGAATGGAGACAGAAATGACAACGACTAGGCGAGGCGGTATGCGCCTCCGACGGATATGGACGAGACTCGGCGTCGTCGCATTCGCCACCACGCTGGCCGGGACCCTCGCGGCCTGTGGTCCCAGCGAGACCGGGGGCGGCAGTAACGAGCCACGTGCCGAGATGGCCGTAGTGGAGGTGAGCGATGAGGCAGTCACCTCTGTCATCCAGCGCGCCTTCCTTCAGGACATCCCGCTGGACGACCTCGATCCGGCGATCCAGGAGACCATGAAGGTCGCTGCTCAGGAGTGGACTCCCGACATGGAGAAGCAGCTCCAGGAGTGTCTGTCTAAGAACGTGTGCGAGACCGGACGCGGCTCCCTGACGGTCGCCTTCCCGAACGACAACATCAACCCATGGCGACAGACGTTCCGTGCCGAGCTCACCGCCCAGGCCATCGCCTCCCCCGACGTCGCCAAGATCATCTACAGCCTCGGCACCGACACCGCGAGCTGGCTCGCCAACTTCAAGAGTCTGGTGGCCCAGCAGCCTGACGTGATCGTGATGGACTCGATCTTCGGCGCGGCCATCGCCCCTGCGGTGAGGCAGGCGAAGGCAGCCGGGATCACCGTCGTCCAAGCGGAGACGAACCTCCCCAAGGAGGTAGCTGAGCTCGTCGACGTCCAGGCCACCTCAGACCTCTGCGCCGCCTACACCGACGGCGCGAAGCAGGTGACCGAGCTCATTCCCGAGCCCTCGGGATACGGCCTCTACACGGGAATCCCCGGCAATGCGAGCGCCGCCGAGTGGCAGCCCTGTCTTGTCAAGGGTCTGGAGTCGGCCGGCTGGAAGAAGGTCAACGAGGGCTTCACCCAGTGGACTCCCCAGGGCATGACCCAGGAGGGCAACGCTTTGCACGCATCGGGGACCGAGCCGGCGGCTGTGGCGTACGACTACACGATGGAGTACTTCACTTCCCCGTTCCTCAAGGCCGGCGAGACGCCTCCCCTGATGATGTCCGACGCCGTCAACTACTCCTATCTGGGGCAGCTGCGTGACGCGCAGGCCGACGGCATCGACGCCAAGGCGATGGTCGCGAACAGCAGGGTCTGGTACGGCCGGGCGGGGCTGACCGCCGGCATCATGAAGGTGCTCGGCGAGGACGTCGGACATGACATCTCCATCCCGTACCCGATGGTCGATGCCGACGAGATCCTTCCGTCATTCGACCCGAAGATGCCGGCTAACGCTCCGGTCCCGACCCTGTTCGGCCCCGAGACGGCCGCCTCCGTCCTGGCGGCCGGGTCCTGACACTCCCGCAGTGGGTCCCGGGCTGCGGACGCAGCCCGGGACCCAGTTCAAACCGGAAGGTTTCTGATGGACAACACCATTTCCCGGGAGCACGAGACAGCGCTTCCACCCGAGTCACCAACGCATGAAGGCGTATGCCTCCGCGGCGTCACCAAGACCTTTCCCGGCGTCCGAGCCCTCTCGGAGGTCGACTTCGACTGCGCTCCTGGTGAGGTGCACGCGTTGGTGGGCGAGAACGGGTCCGGGAAGTCCACCCTGATCAAGGTCGCCTCGGGGGTCCTCACGCCCGACAGCGGAACCGTCACGATCGGTGGCCAGCGGTTCACCGGCGGCGGCGTCAAACACGCCCGTCAGCTGGGTCTGGCAACGGCCTACCAGGACACCGCGCTGATCGCGGACCTGAGCGTCGCGGACAACATCAGTCTCTCGCTGAATGCCATCGGCATGAGGAAGCCGGCCGACCTGGATGCGACCTTGGCCCGGTTCGACCTCCCGTTCAAGCAGACCGATCTGGTGTCACGCCTCGGCCCAGGGGCACGCCAGCTGCTCGAGGTCGCGCGAGCCATGGTCACCGAGCCGGGCGTGCTCATGCTGGACGAGCCCACGGCCGCCCTCGACATGCGTCTGGCCGCTCATCTCGAGGAGCTGGTCAAACGGGCGTGTGACGAGGGCACCGCAGTGGTCTTCGTCAGTCACCGTCTGGCCGAGGTTCGTCGTCTGGCGGACCGGCTCACGGTGATCCGCGACGGCGTACGCCAGGGCACCTTCAGCTCCAAGGACTGGGAGGTGGCCGACATCGTAGAACTGATGGTCGGTGCCCCGACCGAGCTCGAGTTCCCCAAGCGTGCAACGCCGACCAGCACCGACCTCCGGTTGGAGGTACGTGAGCTTCGCGGCCACGAGTTCGGGCCGGTCTCCCTCGAGGTGCGTGCCGGCGAGATCGTCGGAGTTGCAGGCGCCGAGGGCAACGGGCAACGGGCACTGCTCCGCGGGATCATCGGCATCGATCGGCAAGGCGGCACCGTCGCGGTCAACGGAAGAAGCCTGCATCGGGTCACACCGGGAACTGCGCTGGCCGCCGGGATCAGCCTGCAGAGCGGCGACCGGGCGGCCGAATCGATCTTCGCCCCGGTGAGTGTCATGGACAACGCAACCGCTCAGCTGGGACCAGATGCTGGACCGGCGGGCACCTCTCTGCTGGGGCGGCGGCGTCCGGCCTTCGCGAAGGCCAGCAGGGATCTCGGCATCGTGTCCGCATCCCCGTTCCAGCCGATCAGCTCCCTATCAGGGGGAAACCAGCAGAAGACCGTCCTGGCACGCCCGTCGTTGAAGAACCCGAAGGTGCTGATCGTCGATGAGCCGACCCAGGGCGTCGATGCGCGGGCCCGCCTGGACATCTACCGGGTTCTGAGTGCGGCGGCCGACGATGGGATCGGGGTGCTGATCAACTCCTCCGACTCCGCCGAGCTCGAAGGTCTGTGTGACCGCGTCTATGTGATGTCGCGTGGCACCGTGGTCACGGAGCTGAGCCAGCCCACCACCGAGAGCGAGATCGTACACAGCTTCGTCAGCGCCACGGACGCGGCAGAGGCACGGGGTGCCACCGACACGGCGCGTGGCAGCAGGTGGCGTCGCCTCCTGGAGCGGGGCATCGCGCACGTCTCCACCCCTGTTCTGCTGCTGCTGATCACCATCCTCGCCTTCTACGCCCAGAGCCGGTCGGAGTTCTTCTGGACCACGTTCAACCTCTCCAACCTTCTCCTCCTCTCACTGCCACTCGCGTTCGTCGCGCTGGGACAGCAGTTCAACATGCTCTCCAGACTCTTCGATCTCTCGATCGGGTCGGTGATGAGCCTGACCGTCGTCATCGTGTCGATGACACTTCCCGACCTCTCGTCTGGTTCCGTCCTCACGACTGCTCTGGCGCTGGCCGGCGTCGTCATCGCGGTGGGCGGGTTCAACAGCCTGCTGATCGTCGTACTGAAGGTTCCCGCGATCGTGGCCACCGTCGCGTCGATGGGCATCGTTCAGGGGATCGCCATCCTGCTCAGACCCGAACCCGGTGGCGTGATCGCCCCTGAGTTCGTCGCCGGGGTCGTGCACGGACTCGGCTACATCCCGTACGCCTTCATCGGGCTCGTCGCGCTCACCATCGGTATGGAGTACTGGCTCTACCGGCGAGGGCGCGGGCTGGCCCTACGGGCAGTCGGGTACGACGGCGAGTCTGCCTTCCGTCTGGGCGAGCGGGTGGCCTGGATCCAGACCGGCGCGCTGATGACCTGCACGCTCGGAGCAGTGATCGGAGGCGTGTTCCTGGCCGCTCAGACGGGCATGGGCTCCAACTCCGTCGGCGCCGGTTACACGCTCCCGTGCTTCGCCGCCGTCTTCTTGGGCGGCGCCGTGCTCACCGGCGGTCGCGGATCCTTCGTCGGCGCCATGCTCGGAGCCCTGTTCCTGGCGACCCTCGACAACGTGACCCCACTGCTCAACATTCCCGACGCCTGGCGGCAGATCCTCTACGGGCTCATCCTGCTCGTCGCCATCGCCGCCTACACGTCCTTGGCGAGGATCCGGACCAAGACTCGCTGACGGACCGTCGACTCAATCTCGATCATCTATTCAACAAGGAGACAACATGCCAGCACTCAGCGACAAGTCCGTCCTCATCACCGGCGCACTGGGCACCATCGGGCAGGCCCTGGTCGCCCGCTACGCCGAGGAGGGCGCCAACATCATCGCGCTCGACCGTCCCGATGCGCCCGACGCTCAGAAGATCCTGGACGCCATCGCCCCAGACGTTCGCTTCGTGGGCTGCGATCTCGGCGATCTGCAGGGGCTCGAGAGAACGGCCACGGAGCTGGCTGACGAGGTCGGCGGGATCGACGTACTGGTCAACAACGCAGCCCTGGTGATCTTCAAGCCTCACGAGGAGTTCTCCATCCAGGAGTACGAGGATCAGGTTCGGGTGAACTCCTCTGCCGTATTCGTCCTCTCGCGCGTGTGCGCGAAACACATGAAGGCCAAGAACTACGGCAAGATCGTCAACATCACCTCACTGACACTGACCGGGCGTTGGGAGGGTTACGTCCCGTACATCGCGTCGAAGGGCGCGATGTACGGACTGATCAAGGGAATGGCTCGCGAGCTGGGCGAGCACCTGATCAACGTCAACGGCATCTCGCCGGGCGCCGTACTCTCCGACGCCGAGTTCACACAGCGTGGGGACAAGCGCGACGAGTACCACGAGTGGGTCTTGGAGAACCAGAGCATCAAGCGGCGGATCGAGCCGGTCGACATCGCCAACCTCGCGGTGTTCCTGTCGACCTCCCAGTCGGACCTCATCACCGGCCAGAACATCCAGGTCGACGGCGGCATGTAGACAGAGACGAATGGCGTGTGGCCTACCTCCGGTGGAGGTAGGCCACACGCCATTTTGGTTGCAGGGCCCTACGCTGCCAGCAACTCCCGTGGCTCAGCTTGGAGACTGGCTGTACCGCTCCATCACCGCGAGGATGCCCTTGCGCACGTCGGGTCGCGCGATCAGGTCGATGTTCGCAGCGAGACTCTCTTGGAGCGCAACCTCCAGCTCGACGGTCGCCGCGGCACGAGCGACCCTCTTCGCCCGTGCGTAGGTCGCGACCGGGCCGTGCATCATCTCGGTCGCGACCTCGCGGGCCCTCCGGTCGAGCTCGTCGACCGAGCACACCTCGCTGACCATTCCGAGCTCGAGCGCCTCGTCCGCGGTGATGAAGGCACCGCTGGCGATCATCCGGGACGCCGGCGCAAGGCCGATCAGAGAGGGGAGAAGGTACGCACCGCCGGCGACGGGGACCATCCCGAGGTTGACGTAGCTCTCGGCGAACTTCGCCGTGGACGCCGCGATGCGAAGGTCACAGGCGAGGCCGAAGTCCAGACCACCCGCGGTTGCCGCCCCGTTGTAGGCGGCGATCACCGGAAGCGGAGCGTTCCAGAGCTGGCGCACCGTCACCTGGACCGCCGGCATCCAGATGTCGGCGAGATAGTCCATCAACGCGTCCGGACCGTCGGCCGTGTAGACGTCGTACATCTCGCGGACGTCAGCACCGGCGCAGAAGACGCGCCCGGTCCCGGTGAGCACGACGGCACCTACGCCGTCGGTCTCCGCGAGCTCCTGAACGGCCTCCCCCATCCGACGCACGACGTCGGGTGTGACCGAGTTGCCTCGGTCGGGACGGTTGATCCTGACAGTGCCACACCCATCAGCCGAACTGACGACGATGTCATCCACGCGTCCTCACCACTTTCGTCACGTTCTTCGGTAGGCACGCCGGGTCCTCGACCCATCCGCGCACGAGCTTCTTGATGTCGCCCCGAGCGATCTTCGCCTCGCCCGAGGCTCGAGGTATCGGGTCCGCCGACAGGTAGACGTGCCCTGGACGCTTGAAGCCGGCCAGCCGGTCCTTGACCCAGCCATCCAGCTCCTGGGCCGTGTTCGCCGTGAGGGCCGAGACGTGAACGTACGCGGCGGGTGTCTCTCCCCATCGCTGGTCGGGGACCCCGACGACCACCGCTTCGCGCACGCCGTCGTGCGACTCGAAGGCTCGCTCGATCTCCACCGGCTGGATGTTCGTCCCTCCGGTGATGATGGTCTCGCTGGCGCGGCCGACGATGTAGATCCTGCCTGCGTCGTCGATGTGGCCGAGGTCCGAGGTGCGCCACCAGCCGTCGTCGAGGAGGCGCTCGCGATGCTCCGCTTCACCGCCGAGCAGGGTCGGCGCCACGCTCGAGGTACGGATGACGAGCTCGCCGTCCTCCCCCGGCTCCGGCCGCTCCAGCACCACCCCGTCCTTGTAGACGGAGAACTCCACGCCCGGCACGGGCCGGCCGATCGAGGACCAGAGCTCGCGGCTGCGCATCTCGGGCTTGGAGAGCAGGGTGGTCGACGCCGGTGCCTCGGTCTGTCCCCAGCACTGCACCATGGCGTCGGTGTGCTCGCTGACGACCTCGAGCGCGGGGAGAGCAGCCGGCTCGCCCGCGAGCATCAGGCACGAGAGCGCCGAGCCGCGCAGCCTCGGCAGCTCCGGTGAGGTGCTCAGCCGGCGGAGCATCGTGGGAACCGCGAACATCCAGGTGATGCCGCGCTCCGCGATGACGCGGAGCATCTCGTCTGCGTCGAAGCGCTCCATGATCACGTTGGTGCCACCGCACACGAGCGTCGGAAGGACACTCCAGCCTCCCGCATAGACCAACGGGGCGACCTGCAGCGTGCGGGGAGCGGCGACCGGGCCGCTGGAGCTCATGACCCAGGTGTTGCCGAGCATGGCCGCCCGCGCGCCACGGTGGGAGATCGGGATCCCCTTGGGGCGGCCGGTCGATCCCGAGCTAAACCTGATGTGGTACAGGTCGTCCGGGCCGGTCGCCACTTGCACCCGCGCACCGGAGCCGCCCGTCACCAGATCGGCGAACGAGAGCCAGCCGTCACGGGAACCGATGATCGTCTTGAGCACCTCGCCGTCGACGAGCACCTCGTCGAGCGCCGGAGCCGAGGCATCGTCAGCGAGGACCAGCCGAACCTCCGCCAGCTCGATGCATCGAGCGAGCTCGTGCGGTGCGAAGCGGTGGTTCAGCGGGACCTTGACGAGGCCGGCCTTCAGGAGAGCGAACTCCAGCACGACGTACTCGACGTGGTTCTGGGCGGCGTACGCCACCCGGTCCCCGGGACGAAGGCCCAGCCCGATGAAGGCATTGGCGAGGCGGTTGGACGCATCACTCAGCTGAGCAATCGTGTAGCGCCGCTGGCCGGCGGCGTCTTCCACGGCCAGATCCTGCGCCGGCCGGCGCTCGACCTGGCTCATCAGCTGGACGACGGTCTGCGCGACCGAGGCGGAGTTCACGGCCATCGCTCAGTCCTGACCGAAGCCGATCGGCATGGTCGCCAGCGAGAGACCGCCATCGACCACGATCGTCTGGCCGTTGATCGCGCTGCTGCGCGGCTCGCACAGGAAGGCCATGACGTCGGCGACCTCGTCCGGCGTCGGGTACGCCCCGGAAGGAGTCTGGGCCAGCCACTGCTTGGCGTAGTCCTCCCACGCCTCGCCGGCGTAGTAGCGGAACGAGTCTGTGTCGATCGGGCCGGGGCACACGCCCACAGCGGTGACGCCCTGGCCCGCCAGCTCGATCGCGAGGTACTTCACGATCGCCTCCATCGCTGCCTTGGCGGCACCGAGCAGGCCGTGACCCGGCAACGCCCGGAAGCTGTCCCAGCCACTGACGGCGAGCACCCGCCCGCCCGCCGGCATGTGTGGCAGGCTCAGACGCACCAGGTCGAGGAAGCCCTGGACGGTGATGCCCATGGTCTTGTCGATGTGGTGCCCGTGGATCTGCATCAGCGGCTTGAACGCGCTCGCCGCGGCGTTGGCCACCACGACGTCGATGCTGCCGAACCGCTCGACGACCTGTTCGACCATCGCCGCTACGGCCTCGGTGTCGGACACGTCGGCCCGGACAGCGAGCGCCGCGCCCCCGCCTGCCTCGACGTCCTTGACCGTCTGCTGCGCGGCTTCGTCGTCGCGACGGTAGTTGACCACGATGTTGGCGCCCTCGGCCGCGAGCTTGAGCGCGAGGCGTTGGCCCATTCCGCGCGAGCCCCCGGTGATGATGACCGTCTTGTTCTGCATGTTCGTCGCCTCGTCCTGTTCTGCGGTGGATTCTTGTACTTGCTGGTGCACGGCACGGGACGTGGATCTCCACCCGCACCTGCTGGGACGGCCGCTACGAGCTCATCGTGAGCCCGCCACCCACGCAGAGGGTCTGTCCGGTGACGTAGCTAGATTCAGCCGAGGACAGGTAGGCGATCGCATCCGCGATCTCCTCCGGCTTTCCGGCGCGGCGCAGCGGGATGGCGCGTACGACGCTGGACAGGAGGGTCTCGCCGCCCTGGCTCTCGAGCAACGGCGTCTCGGTGACACCCGGCGCGACCACATTGACCCGGATACCGAACCGCGCCCACTCCCGGGCCAGTGCCTTGGCCAATGCCACGATGCCGCCCTTCGCAGCCGAGTAGACCGCCTCCCCCGACTGGCCGACCATGCCCGCCTCGGAGCTGGTGAGAACGATGGTGCCGCCGGTCTCTCGCATGGCCTCTCCGGCCGCGGCGCTGATATGGATCGCAGACATCAGGTTGACGTCGATGATGCGACGCCAGTAGTCAGGAGTCTCTTCGAGGAACCGCGTGATCGCCGTCCAGCCGACCGTCGAGACGACATGATCGATCCTGCCGGTCCTGGCGACCACGGCGGCGACGAGCCGGCGGCACTCCTCAGCACTGGTCGCATCCCATGCCTCTCCAAGATCCACGATGCCCTCGTGCTCGGCGGCCAGCTTTGCGACCGCCTCGTCATTGAGGTCTGCTGCGACTACTTGCATGCCGGACCCGGCGAGCCTCAGCGCCGTTGCGCGTCCGATGCCGGAGCCGGCACCGACTACCAGGGCTGTATGGGTCTCGCTGCTGTCTGACATGAGGGTCCTCCTGTGTTGCGACGCTCGCGGAGCGCGGGTTGAACGGGTCCTTGACGACGTTTGGTGATGCCGCTGCCTCGCTAGAGCGAGGGAAGGGCGTGTGCTTCCTCGTCGAAGCCGTAGATCGACTTCACCTCCAGGTACTCCTCGAGGCCGAACACGCCCATCGACCGGCCGATGCCGGACTGCTTGTAGCCGCCCATCGGGGTCAGCGAGTTCGTGTTGGCGCCGTTGAAGGAGATGCGACCGGCCCGCAGGCCGCATGCGAACTCATAGCCGCGTCTGCGGTCCTCGCTGAAGACATAGCCGCCCAACCCGAAGATCGAGTCGTTGGCGATGTCCAGCGCCTCCGCCTCGCTCTGGTAAGGCATGACCACCAGGACAGGACCGAAGATCTCCTCCTTGGCCAACGTCATCTCGGGGGTCACGTCCGCCAGCACCGTCGGCCGGCAGAAGAAGCCCCGGTCGAACCCGTCCACCCGGCCCGGTCCTCCGACGACCAGGCGGCCGCCCTCCTCGAGGCCGACGTCGATGTGGTTCTGCACGCTCTTGAACTGCTGGGCATGCACGAGCGGGCCATGGGTGGTGGCCGGGTCGCGCGGATCGCCCACGCGCATCCGCGCGATCTCGTCCTCGAGGAACGGCAAGATGTCCTCGACCTGGCTCTCGTGGACCAGGAGCCGACTGGGCGAATGGCACGACTGGCCGGTGTTGGAGAAGCCGCGCTGGATGTTCCAACGAGCGGCCTTCTCCAAGTCGCCGTCGGTCAGCACGATGTTCGCCGACTTGCCGCCGAGCTCCAAACAGACCCGCTTGACGGTCTGTGCCGCCGACTGTCCCACCCGGGCTCCAGCGACGGTCGACCCGGTGAACGACACCATGTCGACGTCAGGATGGCTCGACAGCGCCTCGCCCACGACGCTGCCGCGACCGATGACCAGGTTGAAGACGCCGGGCGGAACGCCCGCTTCGTCCATCACCTCGGCCAGGGCCACGCCGGACGCTGGCGAGGCGTCCGAAGGCTTGAGCACCATCGTGCAGCCGGCGGCGATGCCGTAGATCACCTTGATCACCGATGTCTGGATGGGCCAGTTCCACGGCGAGATCAGCGCACATACACCAATGGGCTCGCGCCTGACGATCGTGTCTGCCAATTGCTGGTCGAAGGCGTAGGCCGCGATCAGATCACGGGCGACCTTCATGTGCCCTGCCGGTCCAGTCACCTGCGCCTTGAACGAGACGGGCACGCCGACCTCTTGCGCGATCAGCTGCGACAGCTCCGCGTCGCGACGTTCGTACGCCGCGATGATCCGGTCGATCAGAGCGACCCGCTCGTCGATCGAGCTCGTCGAGAAGCTTGGGAACGCGTGCTTCGCCGCCGCGACCGCGCGATCGACATCGTCTCCACCGGCCCCGGAGGTCACCGTTGCCCACGGTTCCTCGGACGTCGGGTCGATCAGCGTCCGCGTCTCCTCGCCCGATGGCTCAACCCACTTGCCGTCGATGTAGAGATGGTGAAACTGCTTCACTTCGTGCCTCCAGGGTCTTCGAATACGTGCGTGTAGGTCGGGCCGGCGTCGCTGGTCTAGGTCAGCTCGTCGTGTGCCCAACCGAGCGCCTCGACGGCTGGTGCCAGTCCGAGGGTCGTCCCCAACAGCAGGATGACCACCTGCTCGATCTCCGCCAGCGTCGCTCCGGCATCGACGGCGCGGGTGCAGTGCACACGGAACCCGCCTTCGTTCTTCGTGGCAGCGAAGCCCGTGAGCAGCGTCAGCTCCCGCTGCTTGGCATCGAGCGGACCGAAGGCGTCCGCGGCGACGCGGAGCCCACGGAAGGCGGTAGCCACGTCCGGCGCGGTCTCCCGCAACCGGTCGAGGTTCGATACGAACGTGTCCTGCTTGCTCAACGGGTAGTCATAGCTCAACTGGCTCAGTCCTTCGTTATGTCGGTGGAATCCGATGCGAGACGTCCGAGTGCGGGCAGGTTGTAGCCCTCGGCGTACTCCCCCGCCGCCTTCCGGATGGAGTCCACGGGCGCCTTCGCGTAGAGGCGGCGACGGCTGACGAATGAGCCCAACCTCTGGCGGATACGGATCGCGCTCTCGGCCGCTGCGACGAGCGACACCGTGCCGTCGAGCAACGGTGCTCCGTCGACCTCGCGCAGACCGACCGCGTTCAAGAAGGCTGTGAGTCGACCGCCGGCGGGAATGACGACCTCGGCGCCCTTCTCGAGCGACGCGCGCGCCGCTGCGGTGAACGATTCGATCGCCTTCTCGCGACCGGACTCGTCGGAGAAACAGGCGTCGAGCTCGTGCGGGGTCAGGCCCATGCACTCGATGCTTGCGAGCCTGTCGCGAAGGCCGTACTTCGCCACGTTCTCCTCGAACCGTCCTCCGAAGTAGGGGTTGACTCCTACGAGCGAGAACGTGCTGCCCATCATGCAGGAGGTCAACATCGACGTCTCGCCGAGGCCGAGGACAGGGATGTCGACCATGGAGCGCGCCTCGCGCAGTGCGGGATCGAGGATGTTGCCGATCGCGACCGCGTCGTAGCCGTCCTGCTCCGCGCCGATCACCGAGTCCAGGATCGAGATCCAGTCGAGCGTCTCGAAGAAGCGGAAGCTGTCGATACGGCCGACGCGGGTGCCCCTCAGGTCCACCTCGGTGCCAGGTGACTTCACCTGGTCCACGTAGTCCCGCAGGAACGGGAAGTAGTTCGGCGAGTACTCCTCGCGCGACATGCTCAGATAAAGGATCTTCGGCATCAGGGCATCCTCTCGAAGATCGCAGCGATGCCCTGGCCGCCGCCGATGCACATGGTCTCCATGCCATAACGAGACTCCCGCCGGTCCATCTCCCGCAAGAGATTGGCCAGGATGCGCCCGCCAGTCGCACCGATCGGGTGGCCCAACGAGATACCGGAGCCGTTGACGTTCACCCGCTCGAGATCGGCGTCGGCCAGGCCCCATCCACGGAAGCAGCCCAGGACCTGGGCGGCGAACGCCTCGTTGAGCTCGATCAGGTCGATGTCAGCCCACGACAGGCCGGCCCGCTCGAGCGCGCGCCGGGCCGCCGGCACCGGGCCGATGCCCATCATGCGCGGCTCGACACCGGCCAAGGACCAGCTGACCAGCCGAGCGAGCGGGCGCAGTCCGAGCGACGCCGCCTTCTCGGGGGTGGTCACGATGGCGACCGCAGCAGCATCGTTCTGGCCACTCGAGTTTCCCGCCGTGACCGTGGCATCCGGACGCCCAGCCGCGAGCATCGGCTTCAGCTTGGAAAGGGACTCGACCGTCGTGCCAGGGCGAGGGTGCTCGTCACGGGTGATGACGAGTGGGTCAGCCTTGCGCTGAGGCACCGTCACCGGAACGGTCTCGTCCTCGAACAGACCGGCCTCCATGGCCGCCACCGCACGGGCGTGCGACCGGACCGCCCACTCGTCCTGCTCGAGACGGGTGACACCGAACTCGCGGCCGACGTTCTCCGCCGTCTCGATCATTCCGCCCTCGACCGGAAAGCGCCAGCCGCCGGAGTTCGTACGCGGCTGGGCCAGCCGGTCCAGCATGCGTGGCGCCCCGCCGGCGTTCCATCGCATGTTCGGCACGTAGTACTCAGCCTGGCTCATGCTCTCCGCGCCACCGGCCAGGACCAGGTCCGAGCCTCCTGTGGCCACCTGCATGCAGGCGTAGAGCACTGCCTGAAGACCCGAACCGCACCTGCGGTCGAGCTGGAGCCCCGGCACCGTCACGTCGAGCCCGGCGTCGAGCACCGCGATGCGGCCGATCGCGGCCGCCTCGCCGTTGGCGTACCCCTGGCCGAAGATGACGTCATCGATGTCGTCGGCGGTGATGCCGGTGCGGTCGACCAGGCCCTTGACCACGGTGGAGGCCAGGCTCGCGACTGACACGTTCTTGAACATGCCCCCGTACCGACCGACGGGTGTGCGGATCGGCTCGCAGATGACCGCCTCGGTCATGTTGTTCGCTCCCATCTCAGACGCTCGACTCTCCACCGTCGACCGCGATGGTCTGGCCGGTCAGAAAGTCCGGCGCCTCGAGTGCGAGGTAGCGCACGACGTTGGCCAACTCGTCCGGATCGCCCATGCGATGAGCCGGGATCCGGCGCAGAACCTTTGCCATCGCCGCCTCGTCTGCGCGCAGCTCGGCGTTGATGTCGGTCGCGAAGTAGCCCGGTGCGACTGCGTTCATCTGCGCACCGAACCGAGCCCACTCGGCAGCGACGGCACGGGTGAAGTTGATGACGGCGCCCTTGGAGGCGCCGTAGGCCGAGTATCCGGGACGCCCCACCAGACCGAACACCGAGGCGATGTTGACGGCGCGCCCCTGCCCCCGTTTGGCGAATCGACGTCCGGCCTCTCGGCTGCACAGGAACATGCCGCGAACGTTGGTGTCGAAGATGCGGTCCCACTCCCCCTCGTCGAGGTCAACCAGGTTGGACAGCGCCGCGATCCCCGCGTTGTTGACGAGAACGTCGACCGCACCCAGCTCGCCCTCCGCAGCCCGGAACAGTCCGGCGACCGCGTCTGCGTCTGTCACGTCGGTCGGATGCACGAACGCCTTCCCGCCCTCCGCTTCGATCGCCTTCTGCACCTGCTCCAACTGCTCGACGGACCGGCCGGCAAGAGCGACGGCGGTGCCGGCAGCAGCAAGTTCGCGGGCGATTGCCTCGCCTAGACCCCGCCCGGCTCCAGTTACGACAGCTACTGTGGACATGTCTGAATAATGTCTGACATCATGCATTGCAGTCAAGTGTTGACCCACCGAGGAGCGTAGATGGCCCGCCTTGCCGAGACCGAAGGTCTCACCGATATTCAGGAAGAGATCCTGAAGACCGTCCGTCAGTTCGTGGACGAGAAGGTCATTCCGGTGGCCCAGGAGCTGGAGCACGCCGATGAGTATCCGACCGAGATCGTCGAAGGTCTCAAGGAGCTCGGCATCTTCGGTCTGATGATCCCGGAGGAGTACGGCGGGCTGGGTGAGTCGCTGCTGACCTACGCGCTGTGCGTCGAGGAGATCGCGCGCGGTTGGATGTCGGTCTCCGGCGTCATCAACACCCACTTCATCGTGGCCTACATGCTGATGCAGCACGGCACCGAGGAGCAGAAGCAGAAGTACCTGCCGAAGATGGCCACCGGCGAGGTACGTGGCGCGTTCTCGATGTCCGAGCCCGGTCTCGGCTCGGATGTGAGCGCGGTGTCGACCAAGGCGACCAAGCTCGAGGACGGGTCCTACAGCATCACCGGCCAGAAGATGTGGCTGACCAACGGTGGCTCCTCGACCCTGGTCGCGGTGCTGACCAAGACCGATGAGGGCGCCGAGAGCGTCTACAAGAACATGACCACCTTCCTGGTGGAGAAGACCCCGGGCTTCGGCGAGACCGCGCAGGGCGTGACCGTGCCCGGCAAGATCGACAAGATGGGCTACAAGGGCATCGACACGACCGAGATGATCTTCGAGGGTCACAAGATCTCGGCCGACCAGATCCTCGGTGGCACCCCGGGCAAGGGCTTCTTCCAGATGATGGACGGTGTCGAGGTCGGCCGCGTCAACGTCGCCGCCCGCGCCTGCGGCCTGGCGATCCGGGGCTTCGAGCTCGGCATCGCCTACGCCCAGCAGCGCCAGACCTTCGGCAAGAAGATCGCCGAGCACCAGGCCATCCTGTTCCGCCTGGCGGAGATGGGCACCAAGGTCGAGGTCTCCCACAACATGATGGTCCGCGCCGCGCGTCTGAAGGACACCGGCAAGCGGATGGACGTCGAGGCCGGCATGGCCAAGATGGTCGCCTCCGAGTACGCCAACGAGGTCGTGGAGGACTCCTTCCG
>NZ_JBEZZS010000016.1:0-127325 GCF_040639295.1 Nocardioides sp. NPDC023903
CAGAGGTGGTGCTTGACTAGTTCGGAGCGCTGCTCCTTGATGAGCACCGCGCGGGTGCGGAAGTCGGGGTCGTCGCTGTCCAGGGCTTTGGCGATGACGGCCTTGACGGACTCGGCCTCGATGCGGGCCTGGGCGGGGTCGTAGACGCCGCAGGGCAGGTCGCAGTGGGCCGAGACCTCGATGGTGGGAGCGAACAGACGCATGTTTGGTTTCCTTCGGTGGTGTGGTGGAGAGACCGTCGAGGTCGACGGTCAGGAAGCCTTCTCGGGCAGGATGCGATCGAGGGTGCTGACGGACGGGCCGAGCGACCAGTAGTTCCGGTCGTGGTGCAGGAGCGGGTCGCCGGACTCGCCGGACTCGCCGGATTCGCCGAGGCCGACCGCGTCGACCTCGAGCAGCACCAGCCACGCTTCGCCGGCGGGGATGACGCGGGCCACGCGTCCGTAGAAGCTCGCCGCGGCGTCGTCCAGGACCGGCGGCTCCCCGTGCGGGAGCGCCCAGTCCTGTGCGACCGTGAATCGTGGCGCGGTCCGGTCGGCGAAGGCCGCAGCCACGTGGGCCTGGGACTCGGTCAGGACGTGCACCGCGAGCCGGTCGCTCCCGGTGAGCGCCGGCCCGGACCGGCCGGACCGGGAGACCGAGAACGACAGCATCGGCGGGTTCGCGCTGACCGAGGCCACGCTCGACACCGTCGCCCCGACGGGACCCGTCTCGGTCGAAGCGGCGACGATGGCCACGCCGGTGGGATATCGACGGAAGCCGGCCTTGAACTGGTCGGTGAGTGTGTCGCTCACACCCCCTCCTCTCTCTGTTGGCAGTGACGCTAAAACATCAAGTCCAGTTGAGGTCCAGTCATCCACGCTGTGATCGCCGACTCACCTGCTTGTCCGCAACTGGGATCATGTGGAGTGGCGGGAGTGCTTGCTTGTTAGACTAGTTAAGCACTTGTTATACAACTCGGGTTGGTGTGTCGCCGTACGCCGATTCCGGCTCTGTCGCCGATGCCGTCGACGGAACCCGTGGCCCGCTTCGACTTCGAAGCTTTGACCTCGGTCGCCTAACCTTCCCAAGAGAACCGCTCTGCCTCACGATCTAAGGAGTCCCTTCGTGGACGTCTCCCCTCTCATCTGGTGGTTGACCATCGGCATCGCCAGTGCCGTGCTGCTCTTCGATGTGCTCGTCATCGGCCGACGCCCGCACGAGCCCTCGCGTCGGGAGCTGATCGTCGCGCTGAGCGTCTACATCGGCCTGGCGATCCTGTTCGGCATCGGTGTCTTCGTGTTCTCCGGCCCGAAGTACGGCACGGAGTTCTTCGCGGGCTGGCTGACGGAATACTCGCTGTCGGTCGACAACCTGTTCATCTTCATCATCATCATGTCGAAGTTCGCGGTGCCGAGGCAGTTCCAGCAGAAGGCGCTGCTGATCGGCATCATCTTGGCGCTGGTCTTCCGCGGCATCTTCATCGCCGTGGGTGCGGCCGCGATCGAGAACTTCAGCTGGGTCTTCTACCTGTTCGGCGCGTTCCTGATCTACACCGCGGTCAAGCTGGCCATGGAGGGCGGCGAGGACGAGGACGAGTACGAGGAGCCCGCCGTGGTGAAGTTCCTCGAGCGCCACATCCCGCTCACCTCGAGCTGGGACAGCGCCAAGATGTTCATTCGTGAGAACGGCAAGCGGATCGCGACCCCGATGTTCGTGGTGATCTGTGCCCTCGGCACCACCGACCTGCTGTTCGCGCTCGACTCGATCCCGGCGATCTACGGTCTGACCAACGAGGCCTACCTGGTCCTGACCGCCAACATCTTCGCGCTGATGGGTCTGCGCCAGCTCTACTTCCTCATCGGTGGTCTGCTGGAGCGGCTGGTCTACCTCTCCTACGGTCTGGCGATCCTGCTCGGGTTCATCGGTCTCAAGCTCGTCTTCCACGCGCTCCATGAGAACGAGCTGCCTTTCATCAACGGTGGCCACCACGTCGAGTGGGCCCCGGAGGTCTCCATCGAGGTCTCCCTCAGCGTGATCGTCGGCATCCTGGCCATCACCACCATCCTGAGCCTCCTGAAGTCGCGCAGCATGACCGAGAAGGAGCGCGACGACGCCACCGGTCCGCGCAGCATGTGACGCTTCGTCGACAGTCCCGCTGAGCCGGGACGGCCCGCAGGCCCGCTCCGATCGGAGCGGGCCTGCGGCCGTTTTCTCAGAGGTCGGGCTGCGGGGGCAGCGGCCGCGAGCACACTTCTGCCGCATCCTGCTTGCTCATCCCGAAGGCTCGCAGGATGCGTACGGTCATCTGGTCGGACAGCGCCCCGGCGTCGGCATCCGGCTCGGTCTCGAGCAGTTGAAGCAAGCCGAGCAGTGCGCCGCCGGCGGTCATGAGGGCAAGCTGCAGGTTCTCGATGTCGAACCTGCCCGCGGCAACGCCTGACTCGATGTCCCTCAGGGCTCGGGGGGCGAGTCCGCGGTCGTGGATGAGCACGCGCATCCCCTCGTTGAGGATCACGCGCACGAACTCGGGTATCTGGCGTTGGAGGCGGCCGGTCATGCGGAAGCTGACCGCGAAGACCTCGGCGGGGTCGTCGTACGCCGCGACGAGACCGTCGAGCACGGTGCCGTACGTCTCGAGGACTCGAGCGACGGTGGCTTCGAAGAGTGCTTCCTTGCTGTCGAAATGGTTGTAGAAGCTGCCGAAGCCGACGTCGGCTGCGTCGGTGATCTGCTGGATGCTCACATTCGGCTGGCCATTGGCGAGGAAGGTCGTCGCGGCCTGGAGCAGCGCGTTTCGCGTGCGTTCCTTGCGCCGATCGATCCGCGACGGTGGCGACGTCGGTTCCGAGGTCATGGCCGGAGCATATCTGATGATGTCATCAGAAACTCTTGACAGATGGAACCATCGCTAGTGATGATTTCATCAGTTGACTGCCGAAGGGGCACTGATGACCACCCTGAACGACCTCACGCGCACCGAGCGCACCGTCCGTGTCGGACGCCGCGACGTCTTCCTGACCGAGGCTGGATCGGGCCACCCCGTGGTGCTCCTCCACGGTGGCGGCGCCGGTGCGACGGGCGCATCGAACTTCGCGCGGAACATCGACGCCTTGGCGCGGCACTTCCGCGTGATCGTTCCGGACATGCCCGGCTACGGACGCTCGACGAAGGACATCGATCACGAGGACCCCTTCGGTGACCTCGCCGCAGCAGTCCGGGGTCTTCTCGACGAGATCGACGTCGACAGAGCCCATCTGATCGGGAACTCCTACGGTGGCGCGGCGGCTCTCCGCTTGGCGTTGGATCGTCCCGACAAGGTCGGTCGGCTGATCCTGATGGGCCCCGGCGGCATCGGCACCACGCGAGGCCTTCCGACCAGAGGCCTCAACGCGTTGCTCGACTATTACGGAGGCGAGGGACCGACTCGAGAGAAGCTCTCGACGTTCATCCGTGACTACCTTGTGTTCGACGGCGCTGCCGTACCCGACGAGCTGATCGAGTTGCGCTACCAGGCCAGCATCCAGCCGGAAGTGGTCGCCAACCCGCCGCTGCGCCGACCGTCCGGCCCGTCCGCGCTGCGGACGCTGTGGCGCATGGACCTGACCCGTGACCGTCGCCTGGCCCAGGTGCAGGCGAAGACGCTCGTGATCTGGGGGCGCGATGACAAGGTCAACCGTCCATCTGGTGCGCGGCTCCTCGCCGGGGCCCTGCCGAGCTGCGACGTCTACCTGGCCGCCAACACCGGCCACTGGGTCCAGTGGGAGCAGGCCGAGCTGTTCAACGAGCTGGCGAGGGCGTTCCTGTCGTGAGTGTCTTCGGCAAGGTGCAGCTCGGCTACCTGGTGGTCGAGTCGCAGCGCTTCCGAGAGTGGCGGAGCTTCGGGTCCGATGCGATCGGACTGCACGTCGACGAGCTCAGCGCCGACACGATGAGATTCCGTCTCGACGAGCGCGAGTGCCGCTTCCTGATTCAGCGTGGTCCCGCCGAGGACCTCATGGCCGTCGGCTGGCACATCACCGACCACGAGACGTTCGACAGCATCGTCGGCCGTGTGACGGACCGGGGTGTGCCGGTCACTGAGGGCGCCCCGGAGGAAGCCGCGCTGCGAGGCGTCGAGCGACTGTGGCGCTTCCCGGGGCCCAAGGGGATCGTCCAGGAGATCTTCACCGTCGCCCACGACTCTCCGGATCCGCTGAGCATGACGACCTCGGCATTCGTCACCGGCGACAGCGGCATGGGTCATGTCGCGATCACCTCCCGCGAGCCGCTCGGGATCCACCGCTACTACGAGACGGTCTTCGACTCGCGGCTGACCGACTACATCGACGAGAACATCGGTGGGTTGACGCTCAGGATCCGGTTCCTTCGGGTCAACGAGCGTCACCACTCGATCGCGGTCGCCAACGTCCAGGGCCTGAAGATCGAGCCGGTTCGTACGCGTTGCCAGCACGTCAACATCCAGGCCGCGACGCTCGACGACATGGTGGGCGCGTACCGCCGCGTCCTCGACCTCGGCTTCAAGATGGCCTGGTCCATCGGACAGCACACCAACGACAAGGAGCTGTCCTTCTACTGCGTGAGCCCGTCGGGCTTCGAGGTGGAGGTCGGTTGGAACCCGATCGTCATCACGCCTGAGCTCGAGGCGGCTTGGCAGGTCGCCACTCATCAGGGCATCAGCATCTGGGGCCACCAGACGGTCGACCCCGGCATCGTCGACAAGCTCGGCCAGCTCCGCCAGGCAGCGAGCCATCTGCTTCGTCCCGAGATCACCGTCCCTCCCCTGAGCGGAGTACATGCATGAACACCTACGACATCGCCGTCGTCGGCCTTGGCCCGACCGGCCTGACGCTCGCCCATCTGCTCGGCCGGCGCGGCCTGTCCGTGCTGGTTCTGGAGCGCGAACCGGAGTTCTACGGCAACGCCCGGGCCGTCTACACCGACGACGAGGCGCTGCGTGTCTTCCAGACCGCGGGGGTGGCTGACGAGATCCATAAGGACATGAACGTCGACTCTGCCGTGCAGTGGGTGAAGTCCGACGGCACGACCCTGGTCCAGTTCCGCGAGACACAGCGACCCCTGTGGTGGCCGGTCGTCAACTTCCTCTACCAGCCCTATCTGGAGACCAAGCTCGAGGCGCTGCTGGACCGCTACCCCCACGTAGAGGTACGCCGTGGGCGCGAGGTTCTCGGCTTCACTCAGGACGACGCCGGTGTCACCGTCCGGCATGCCACTGCCACGGGGAGTCAGTACGGCAAGCGTGAGAACGTCGTCGACGAAACCACTGCTGAGACAGCGCGGGTGGCGTACCTGATCGCCGCTGATGGTGGACGCAGTGTGGTGCGGACCCAGCTCGGCATCGAGATGTCCGGCAAGAGCTTTCCCGAACGCTGGCTCGTCGTCGATCTCGAGGCCAAGGACGCAGCCGGGGGCGCGAACAGCGACGCCTTCCGTCACCTGCCCTACTTCGACTTCGTCTGCAGTCCAGACATGCCGACGGTCAGCTGTCCGCAGCCGGGTGGTCACCACAGGTTCGAGTTCGCGCTCGATGATGCCGACGACAAGGCGTACTTCGAGTCCGACGAGACGGTTCGCAGGCTCATCAGCAAGTACGTCGAGCTGGACCGGGTCGAGGTGAAACGCCAGCTCGTCTACACGTTCAACGCCGTCACCGCCGACCGCTGGCGTGAGGGCAGGGTGCTCCTCGCGGGCGACGCCGCGCACATGACCCCTCAGTTCATCGGTCAGGGGATGAACGCCGGCGTACGAGACGCCGACAACCTCTCCTGGAAGCTCGAGGCGGTCGTGCGGCACGGCGCGGACCCGGCGATCCTCGACACGTACGAGACGGAGCGAAAGCCGCACGCCATGGCGATGATCGCGCTCTCGGTCTTCAACAAGTCGCTGGTCTCGATCAAGCACCCGGTCGGGGCGAAGGCCCGCGACGCCGCGATGTGGACGGCGCTGCGGATCCCTGGGCTCGGCGGCTGGATCGAGCGGGCCGGCATGAAGCCGAGACCCCGTTTCGCTCGAGGTGGCTACCTCGGGATGCCTCGGGGTGTCCTGGGTGCCGAGGGAACGCTCGCGCCGCAACCAGTCGTACGCCGCTATGACGGCCGTCCGATCCGCTTCGACGATGCGGTGGGGATCGACTGGGCCGTCATCGGCATCGGGGTCGATCCACGCGAGACGCTCGGCGACGACATGGCTACGTGGGAGCAGGTGGGAGCGTCTTTCACGACAGTGTTCGCCCCGGGCGCACGTCCGCAGGGATCGGTGGGCGACGGCCGACGCCGGGTCGGACTGGTCGACCTCGAGGACACCACTGGGGAGCTGGGACGCTGGCTCGGTCGCCATCGGATCCGATCCGGTGACGTGTTGGTCCTGCGCCCGGACAAGGTCGTGTTCGGCGCGGGCAGCGACTCATCCGTCCTGACCGCGGGCTTGCGGCAGTGTCTCGGGCTGTCCGATCCGGGTTTCGTCGCCCAACCTGCCGAGGCGATCTGATGCGCCGGCAGCCTGGTCGAATCGACGTGCACCACCACGCGGTCCCCGCGTTCTACCGCCGTCTTCTGGAGGAGCGTGGGCTACGGCCCGGCGGAGTGGCCGTACCGGATTGGACACCGGAGAAGTCACTGCGGGTCATGGACCGCAACGACATCGCGACGAGCATCCTGTCCGTCTCCACGCCCGGCGCCTGGCTCGGAGACGAACGACAGGCCCGTCATCTGGCTCGCCGGCTCAACGAGTTCTGCGCTGCCGTCATCGATGACAACCAGTCGCGTTTCGGCTTCTTCGCCACCCTCACCCTGCCTGACGTCGAGGGAGCGATCGCGGAGGCCGAGCACTCCCTCGACGCCCTCGGTGCCGATGGCATCGTGCTGCTCAGCAGCGCTGCGGGCCGCTACGTCTACGACCCCGCCTTCGAGCCGCTGCTCGCATATCTGCACGATCGGCAGGCCGTGGTCTTCCTGCATCCCGGCGAGCTCCCGGCGGAGCCGGCGCCGGGCATTCCATCGTTCACCGCCGACTTCCTGCTCGAGACGGTGCGGGCAGCGACCGGGCTGGCCCTCAGCGGCGCCATGGAGAAGTACGACGGCATCAGATGGATCCTGGCCCACGCGGGCGGCTTCCTGCCGTATGTCAGCCATCGGATCCTGCTGACGATGATTCGCGGCGAGCACAGGCTGTCCCAGGCGAAGGCCATGGTCGACCGCAAGCGCGAGACGAAGCGTCGCCTCGACCTACTGCGGCGGTTCTACTTCGACGTCGCGCTCTCCTCGACCCCAACGGCCCTGGCGAGCCTGACGGCGTTCGCCGACCCGACCCGGCTGCTCTACGGCAGCGACTTCCCGTTCGCCCCATCGCCCGCGGTGCGCTTCATGCGCCAGGAGTACGAGGACACTGCCCTCGACGCCGACCTCAGAGCCGCCATCGACCGACGAAACGCCCAGACCCTGTTCGCCCGGCTGGGAGAGGAGCCGCGATGACCACCCACAGCGACCTGCACGCCGAGTCCGGCCGACTCGTCGGTGAGCACCCTGGACGGGCACGGAATCCCGTCATCAAGGTCACGGACCTCGCCTGGCTCGAGTTCACCAAGCCGGACCTCCAGCGCGCCCAGATCTTCGCCCATGCCTTCGGGTTCAGCACTGTGGGCAGGACGGACGCGGAACTGGTGCTGCGCGGCGCCGACCCTGGCACGCCGGCCGTGATCGTGAGGAAGGGACCGCGTTCGAAGTACCTCGGTGCGGCATTCAAGGCCGCGGATGCCGCGGACCTCATTCGCCTTGCCGATGCCACGGGTGCAGTCGTACGCCCGCTGCCCGCGCACCTCGGCGGAATGACGACCGACCTGGTCGACCCGAGCGGGGCGCAGGTCAGGGTGGTCTCCGGGACGCACGAGCTCCCGGCGTTGGCACCGCAGACCCCGCTGGCGATGAACGCCGGAGTGGCGACGCCGCGTACGAACTCTGCTCAGCGCCCGCCTCGGGAGCCGGCACGGGTGCAGCGACTCGGACACGTCGTCCTGCAGACGACGAGGTATCTCGAGACCCTCGACTGGTACCTCCAGCATCTTGGCATGATCGTCAGCGACTTCAAGTTCTACGCCGGCCAGCGAGCGCGCGGCCCTGTGATGAGCTTCATCCGCTGCGACCGCGGCGCTGTTCCGGCGGACCATCACACGCTCGCGATGACCCTCGGTCCCCGGAACCGCTACGTGCACTCGGCGTACCAGGTCAGCGATCTCGACGCGCTCGCTGCCGGCGGGGAGTACCTCCTGGACAGGGGGTACGACCGCTCGTGGGGCATCGGACGACACGTCGAGGGCAGCCAGATCTTCGACTACTGGCGTGATCCCGACGGCTTCCTCGTCGAGCACTTCACCGACGGCGACCTGTTCGACGACACACTGGAGACAGGCTGGTCGGAGATGACCGCGTCCGGGCTCGCCCAGTGGGGGCCGCCCGCCTCGCTCGACTTCATGGGTGTCTCGCCTCGACGCCTGGACTCCTTTCGTGAGCTGACCTCCATCGGGATCGCCCTGGGCAGCCGCAACGAGTTCGACCTGCACCGGCTTCGCGGCCTTCTTGCCGTCGCTCGCACCTGATCTCTTCCGACACGCTCTCTGCCGACAAGGAACCTGCACATGCCTCTGTCAGTCCTCCGCACCGCCGACGCCTGGTGGGTGAGCACCCCACGAGGAGCCGCCCGGATCGACACCGATGCAGCGACAACGGGTGAGCTGTTGTCGTCCCGGAGCGCGATCACCGCCGCTGCCTCGGCCACCGACACCGTCCCGGTCGAATCCCTCGACCTACTCTCTCCGGTCACCGCGCCCTGCAGGGTCGTCGCTCAGATGACCAACTTCCGGTCGCACGTGAAGGACTCGGGCATGAACCCGGCCACCGTCCCATTGACGTTCTTCCGAAAGTCCTCGGCCTCGGTCAGCGGTCCCGTCGCGGACATCGTCCGTCCCGCCCATGTCGCCCTGCTCGACTACGAGGTGGAGGTCGGGCTCGTCATCGGACGCCCGATCAGCGCCGGCACCGAGATCGCGCCGGAGAACTACCGTTCGTACATCGCCGGTCTCGTTGTCACCAACGACATCTCCGCCCGGGACATCCAGCTTCCGCAGACCCAGTTCTATGAGGCGAAGTCCTACCCGACCTTCACCCCGGTCGGTCCCGCGCTGGTGCTGCTGGACCCAGACGAGGTCGATTGCTTCGACGACCTCCGGCTTCGCCTCTGGGTCAACGGGGAGCTACGCCAGGACAGATGCGTCGGCGACGACATGATCTACAAGCCGCTCGAGGCGCTGCAGTCGCTGGCTCGCTTCCAAGATCTCGCCCCCGGCGACCTCATCCTCACCGGCACACCCGTCGGGACTGCCCTCTCCGCACCGCCGAAGGTGATCGAGATCCTCGGGTCGCTGCTTCCGCCCGCCACCAAATGGCGCCTGTTCTTCCGCAGACAGGCGGGCAATCCTCGCTATCTTCGAGATGGCGATCTCGTCGAGGCGGCGGTGTCCACGGAGGATGGCAGGGTGGATCTGGGGCGGCAACGAAACCGGGTGCGGTTCGCCGCCGGAACGAGGACGTGACCTCCGGTCTCCTCGGCGCTGGAGGATATTCGTGGCTGGCACGACGCCGTCGGCCCTAGGGTGAGCGCATGACCGTGGCAGCTGCTCCCGGACCTCGCTGGCTCGGGGATGCCGGCCAGGTCGCGTTGGCCGGGGCGCTCGCGCTGGTGCTGCTGCCGGTCGGGTGGACCTCGGTGGTCGACGGCGAGGTCAGTACGGCGTGGGAGATCGCGCTCCTGGTCGCGCTGGTGTCACTTCACGCCGCGGTGGCCACCGCCCGGCGCTGGCCGCTGCCGTCGTACGCCGTCGGGGCGCTGGCCGAGCTGGTGCTGGTCGCCGCTCCGGATCTGGACGGGCCGACGGCCGAGGCAGCGGGGAGCGCCTATGGGCCGGTGCTGCTGCCGAGCAGCCTGTGCTTCTTCGTGCTGCTCTACGCGGTGAGTGCGCGGGACCGGCGACCGTGGCCGGGGATCGTGCTCGGCATCGGGCTGGTGGGATGCCTGCTGACCGTCGTACGTCTCTCGGGGTTCGACGGCACCGGCCTGTCGGGGTGGACGTGGTGGCTGATGGTGGCCACTGCGACGGTGGCGGCGACGGTGGCGGCGTGGGCGCTCGGCCGGTTCCGGGCGACCCGGGCCGCCTGGATCGACCAGCTCGCCGACCGCGCCGCCGCCGAGGAGCGCCAGCGCATCGCGCGCGAGATGCACGACGTCGTGGCGCACTCGCTGGCGGTCGTGGTCAGCCATGCCGAGGCCGGCCGGATGGTCGTCGGGCAGCAGCCGGAGCGGGCCTCGGGGATCCTCGACACCATCGCGACCACGGGCCGGGAGGCCCTCATGGAGATGCGCGGGCTGCTCGGCGTACTCGGTGGCGAGTCCTCGACCGAGCCGCAACCGGGGCTGGCCGACATCGACGACCTCGTCGAGCGGATGCGTGCGGCCGGGCTGACGGTCCGGCTCGAGGCGGACGAGCCCGGTCAGGTCGCGCCTGCCGTGGGGCTGACCGCCTACCGCGTCGTGCAGGAGGCGCTCACCAACGTCACCCGGCACGCAGGTCCAGGAGCCGTCGCGACGGTGTCGGTGACGCGTACCGCACGCCAGCTCACGATCGAGGTCAGCGACGACGGCGTGGGGATCCAGCGGCCGCCCGGCCGCGGCTTGCGCGGGATGCGCGAACGGGTGGCGGCGGTGGGCGGGACCCTCGAGGCCGGGCCGAGCGGACAGGGCTGGCGCGTGCGCGCCATGATGCCGCTGTGAGCGAGCCCGAGATCCCAGAGACCCCGATCCGTGTCGCGATCGTCGACGACCAGGAGCTGATGCGCTCGGCGCTCCGGATGATGGTGGAGAGCCAGCCCGACCTCGAGCTCGCCGGGGAGGCGGCCGACGGTCACGAGGCGCTCGCCCTCGTGCGTACGAAGAGGGTCGACGTCATCTTGATGGACCTGCGGATGCCCCGCCTCGACGGGATCCAGGCGACGGCCGCGATCACCAAAGAGCAGCCGGCCACGCGGGTGGTCGCGCTGACGACGTTCGACCTCGACGACTACGCGTTCCCGGCGATCCGGGCCGGCGCCAGCGGCTTCCTCCTCAAGGACGCCCGGGCTGAGGAGATCGTGGCCGCGATCCGCACCGTCCACGCAGGTCACGCGGTGGTTGCGCCGTCGACGACGCGACGTCTGCTGGAGCACGTGGCGACCGCGCCGGCCCCCGACAGCAGCCGGGTCGCCGACATCCGGGCAACCCTGACGCCCCGCGAGCTCGACATGCTCCTCGAGCTCGCCACCGGCGACAGCAACGCCGAGATCGCCCGCCGCGTCCACCTCTCCGAGGCGACCGTGAAGACGCACGTCGGCCATGTGCTCGCCAAGCTCGGCCTGCGCGACCGCGTGCAGGCGGTCGTGCTGGCGTACGAGACGGGGCTGGTCGGTCCCCGGAGCTGAGTCTCATCCTGGGGGATGAGAGGCCCGCGACCTGAGGGCGACGAACGGCCGCCGCGCGCGGACCAGTGTGGAGACATGACCACACACGCACCCATCAAGACGAGCCCGATACCGTCGGGCGCCTACTCCTGCCAGTCCTGGCGCATCCACGAGATCACCCACGACTTCGAGCTCGAGGACGTCTGGGCCCTCCCGGTCCAGGGCGGTCCTTACGACTTCCGCGCCTTCGTCGAGGCCATGATGAGCAGTGACGATCGCGACTTCCCGGCGGCGTACCGCGTCCTCTTCGCTGTCCGCTGGGCGCTCGGCAGGATGCTCGGCGCCGACGAGGACGAGCACGGCCTCGGCCGGCGGGTCGCCTCGCTGCGCGACCGGCTGCCGGATGACCTCCGGGACCACCCGGCGCCCGAGCGCGACGACAGCCCGTTCCAGCCGCTCTATCTGACGGATCGGGAGTACGCCGCCGAGATCGCCAACCGCACGATGCACGGTGTCCTGCACCTCGGCTGGGTCGAGGACGAGAGCGCGCCGGACGGCTACAGCGCGCAGCTGAGCGTGCTGGTGCGGCCCAACGGGCGGTTCGGAGAGGCCTACATGGCTCTCATCAAGCCGTTCCGCTACGCCATCGTCTATCCGGCCCTGCTGCGTACGGTCGGACAGCGCTGGGAGACCGCTCAGGGGGTGGCCCGATGACGATCACGATGGAACGTACGCAGCACCGCTCCGTCGTGCTGCGCGCGGCGCCCTGGGTGGCCGGCGCCTGGACCCTCGTCTTCGGCGCCCTGGCCGGGCTCGCCCTGCTGGGCAGGGCACCGGACCCGTGGGTCCCCGATGCGGCTTCGCCGCTCGGCGCTCTGAGTGGCACCCAGATGTCCGGGGTGATCGCGGTGCTTGCGCTCCTCGCCCTGATTGCCGGGGGCGCGGTCGCGAACGTGCGGACGCCGCGTACGACGAGAGCGACAGGGTGGCTCCTGATCGTTCTCGGGCTCGTCGTCGCCGTGGTCGTCTCCGACGTCCGCGCGCTGATGTTCCTCGGCTATCTGCCTCAGGTCCTGCTTGCGATGGCCGGGCTCGGACCGGGCGCCGGACAGCTCGAATGGCGTCTTTTCGTCGACTCGGGTGTCGCCCTGGCGCATGCTGCCGGCGGGCTGGCCATGGTCGTCGCCGGTGTCACCCTGCTCGGAAAGGCCGAGCCTGGCAGGCGCCTGGACTGGGGCCGCTGGGCACGCTGGGGGCGTCCTGCGGTGGCGGTCGCTGTCGTCGTACCTCTTCTCTACGCCGTCACCCGGATCGCCTGGGCGCTGAACATCCCGCTCGGGATCAGCCGCGAGATGCTGGACGACCTCGGTGCGGGGAAGTGGGCCGGCTTCGGGCTCGCGGCCTTCGCCGTTGTCGGGGCGGTCCTGACCTGGGGGTTGGTGGCGCGCTGGGGCGAGGTGTTCTGGCGCTGGGTGCCCCGCATCGGCGGGCGTCCGGTACCGGTCGCGATGGCCCTCGTGCCGGGGATCCTGGTCGCCGGCACGGTGATGTCCGCCGGGATCTCCTTCTGGCGGATGGCGATCGCGGACGACCTCTGGACTGTCCCCGGAGCCACTTCGGACTGGGGCGCATGGGCGCCGGAGATGCTCTGGCCGATCTGGGGCGTCGCGCTCGCCGTCGCGTGCCTCGCCTACCTGGGGCGGCGCACCGCGGCGCGCGGATGACGTACGGATCCCGCTTGACCTGGAAACCAGGTCAAGCGGGATCGGCGCGTTCGGTCGGTCAGGGCTGGGGTGCGCGGACCGGTTGCGCGGGTCGTTCGACCGCGGCCTGGATCCGGCGCCCGGCGATGTCCGAGACCCAGCCGAGCCCGGCCCCGACCACCAGCGCGATGAGCGTGCCGCCGAGGTCGAACGAGGTGCCGAAGATGACCGCGGTCCCCGCAAAGGCGCCGGGAATGAAGGACAGCAGATCCACGGCCGCCTGCACGCACAGGATGAACGCGACGACCGTGACCACCAGGGCCACCGCGCCCGTGAAGGTGGCGTACGTCAGGACCAGGCTCGCGCCGTATCCCCACAGCGCGCCGGCCAGGTTCGCCGCGAGACCTTTCTGGAAGCCTTCACGTCCACCTCCTGCGGCGAAGTAGCAGGCCCAGGCGATGAACCCGACCCAGGTGATGAGCGTGAGCTCGATGCTCACCTGGGTCCAGATGCCCGCGAGCAGGCCGACCGAGATGCCGATTCCGAGGAGCTTCTTCATGTCGTCACCTCCTCAGGGAACCAGGATCGCGCGGCCGCGGACCCGGCCGGCGTCGAGATCGGAGATGGCGGTCTGGAAGTCATCGAGGGCGTACTTCTGGGTGTGCAGGGTGACGGCCCCGCGGGCGGCGAGCGCCATCAGGTCGCACAGGTCGTTGTAGGACCCGACCAGGTTGCCGATGAAGTTGATCTCGGCCGAGATGATGTCGATGGTCGGCACATCGATGTTCTCGCCGTAGCCGACGACGTGGTAGTCGCCAGCCTGGCGGAGCATCCGGACTCCTTCGGCTGTCGCACCGCCCTCGCCGACGAAGTCGACCAGGACCTCGGCGCCGTGGCCGCCGGTGAGCTCGAGCACCTGATCGACCTGCGTGCCCTCGGCGACGACGCCGTGGTCGGCACCGATGTCGAGGGCGAGCTTCACGGCGTCCGGGTTGCGGTCGACGACGATCAGCTCGGCCGGGCTGAGGGCCTTGAGGACCTGGATGCCGATGTGCCCGAGCCCGCCGGCGCCGATGACCACGCACTTGTCGCGCGGGGTCAGCCGCCGGGCGGCCTTCGCGGCTGCGTGGTAGGCGGTCAGGCCGGCGTCGGCCAGGGCGGCCACGTCGGCCGGCTCCAGGGAGTCGTCGATCTTCACCACCGAGCGCGCGGAGGTCTTCAGGTACTCCGCGTAGCCGCCGTTGGTGTCGATGCCGGGGAACTGGTTGAGCTCGCAGTGCACGTCGTCGCCCGAGCGGCAGGCGCGGCAGAGCCCGCAGGTGATCAGCGGGTGCAGGATCACCTTGTCGCCCTCGGCGACGTTGGTGACCGCGTCACCGACCGCGTGCACCCACCCGGCGTTCTCGTGGCCGATCGTGTAGGGCAGCGTGACGCCGGACTTCTCCTCCCACTGCCCCTCCAGGATGTGCAGATCGGTGCGGCACACCCCGGCGCCGCCGATCTTCACGACGACGTCGAACGGGCCGGTCGGCTCGGGGGCCGGGACCTCGGCCATCGCCAGCGGCTGGTGGTAGCCGACCACCTGGACGGCTCGCATGGTGCTCATGATGTTGCTCCTTCTCGGTGCAGGTCGGTCAGAGGTACGAAGGCGGGCGAGGTGACCTCGTCGCCGTAGCGCGTCGCCAGCAGGCCGCGGCAGAAGTGCGCGTTGCCGTCGATCGAGATCCGGGTCGAACGCGCCCTCCGCAGGGCCAGCGGGATGTCGCCGGGCCGCTCGTTGTCGTGGTCGACCAGGACGTACGCCTCCGGCAGGTCGGGCAGCCCGAGGACCGCCCGGCGACGCCGGAGCGAGGCGGTGAAGTCGTCGTCGGGCAGGTCCCCGAGACGGACCTCGCCCACGGCGTCCTCGGCCAGCTCCGGCTGCCCCCTCAACAGCCGGGTCAGGCAACGCTCGAGCGCCGCCGTGTGAGCCTTGCGGTGGAACGTGGTCCGCAGCTCGTCCAGGGACGACTCGGCCTCGCGGCGGAACGTGCCGAGATAGCCGGCATCGGCCGCCAGCCCGGCGTTGATCAGGTCGGAGTCGTGGTGGTCGTCGAGCTCGACGACCACGAGGTCGGTCCACGGCAGCGCGGTCAGCGCGTCCTTGGCGTCGCTCGCCATCAGGTAGGCGAAGTTGGGCGAGCAGAACGACGTCGGCAGCCGCAGGTGGACCTCGACCCTGACCGGCTCGGATGGGGAGCCGGTAGGGGAGACAGTCAGCGACCGGACGAAGCCGAGGTCGGTGATGGGCTCGTCGAGCTCGGGGTCGACGACGGCGTGGAGCGCGGCGTACGCCTCCGCGGCGCGGGTGCTCTCCTGGGTCAGCAGCGACATGTCACACCGCCGCGAGGTCGGCCCGCTCGGGCTCACGGGGACCCGTCGCTGTCTCGTCCGCCTCGGGCAGCCGCAGCTCGGCGGGCACCTCGATGTCGTACATCTTCGCGGCGTTGAGGCCCAGGATCTTCTTCTTCTGCGCGACGGTGAGCGCGGCGTACTCGGTCATGTCCTCCGGGATCTGGAAGTCGACGAACCGCTCGATCAGCCACTTCGGCGTCCAGATCGCATAATCGGAGGAGAACTGGATCCGGTCCTCGCCGATCCAGTAGACGAGCTCGCCGAGGATCTGCGCGAAGTAGCGCGGCCGGGTGTGGATGAACGGCATCGCCACCGCCAGCCCGCCGTGCACGTTGGGCTCCTGGGTGGCGATCCAGCAGAAGTCCTCGAGCCGCGGCAGGCCGACGTGCTCGACGATGAAGTTGAGATCGGTGAAGTCGCTGGCGACATGGTCGATGTCGGCGACGTCGAACGCGTCGCGGTCCAACGGCCGGATCGTCGGGCCCTTGTGGATGTGGATGTTGGTGATCCCGAGCTCGCGGCAGGCCTCGAAGTAGCGGTACGCCCACGGGTCGGTCAGCTTCCAGCCGCGCGACTCCCCGTGCCACTCGGCGGTGTAGAGCTTGACGCCCTTGAGCCCGAGCCGCTCGGCGTCGGCGTGGAGCTGTTCGAGTCCGGCCTCGCCGTTGCGGGGGTCGAAGTGGTGGTTGTACGTCAGCTTGTCGGGGTGCTTCGCCGCCAGCTGTGAGGCTTCCTCGGTCTGCCCGAACCCGTTCGTGTAGAACTCGCCCAGGTGGGCCGGCTGGAAGATCGCGTGGTCGACGTAGCCGACCTCGAAGAGGTCGTGCATCAGCCGCTCGCCGCCCTGGTAGAGGTAGTCCTCGTAGGACCAGTGCTCCGACTCGGGGGAGAGGTTGCGGTGGTAGTCGTAGAAGCAGTCGATGAACTGCTTGCCGTGGATGTTGCGCTGGTTCTCCGGGCGGGCGTCCCAGAGCGCGACGTGGGCGTCGACGATGAAGTAGGACTCGTTGTTCTTGGTGTACATCGGTTCCTCCGGTCTGTGGCTTTCGTCACAGGACGCTAGGGCGGCTGCGACCCGCAGATCAGGGGTGCGGCGTCTCAATGTGAGACCTCGACCGTCTCAATCTGAGACGCTGTCCGGCTGCCCCCATCGGCTCGCGGATGTAACGTCGATCACATGACAGGGCGCCATCCGATCGCGCAGCGCACCACGGCCGTCGACGCCTCGGCGCTGGCGCCCCGCGTACGCGCGTCCTGGCAGCGCAGCCAGGAGTACGGCGTCTCCGTCGAGGAGGTCGCCCCGGTCTTCTCCGGCGCCTACGACCAGGAGTCGCTCTTCTTCCAGTGCGGTCAGGAGGTCCTCGACGACCTCCATCGGACGCTCGTCGGCGAGCCGGTCAGCCTGATGCTCACCGATCCCGTCGGACTGGTGCTCAACCGGCTCAGCGGCGACCAGCAGCTGCTCCGGGACCTCGACGCCGTCCACCTGGCGCCCGGGTTCAGCTACGCCGAGCGCGCGGCGGGCACCAACGGGCTCGGCCTCGCGCTGGCCGATCGGACGCCGACGGTGGTCCGGGCCGAGGAGCACTACTCGCTCTCGCTGTGCAGCTACACCTGCGCCGCCGCGCCGGTGATCGACCCGATCAGCGGACGCCTGGAGGGCAGCGTCAACCTGACCACCTGGTCGGAGTCGTCCCACGTCCTGCTGCTCGCCCTGGCGCAGTCGGCGGCCAGCAACACCGCGTCGCTCATGCTCGCGCGCGCCCACGGCCGCTCTCCACGACCGGCTCCGCGCGGCGAAGTGTTCCGGGTCGAGGCGCCCCGGCTGGAACCGGGCGCCGGCAGTCTCCGCGATCTCTCCTCCGCCTGGTGCGAGGCGCTGGGCAGCGTCCGCGACGCGCTCCGGGTCGGCCGGCGGGTCGCCGTGGTCGGGGAGCCGGGGGTGGGGCGTACGACTCTGGTCGCCCAGGCGTTCCGCGACCTGCGGCCCCGCGACCGGATCCTGGCGGCCTCCGCCCCGGAGCCGGCCGATGCCGAGGCCTGGCTGTCGCTGTGGACGCCGGAGCTCGCCAAGCAGGACACCGCGGTGGTCGTACGCGACGTGAACATGCTTCCCGCCTGGGTGGCCGAGCGGCTACACGCCCTCCTCGTCGAGGCGGCACCCGGGGCGGTCGCGGGCGTGCCGTTCGCGATGACTGCCGAGACCTTCGACGGCATCCCGGCGGCGCTGGCCGACCTCGTCGACACGGTGGTCGAGGTGCCGCCGCTGCGGGAGCGGCCCGAGGACGTACTTCCGCTGGCGCATCAGGTGGGGCTGCGGGTGCGGGGCCGGGAGATCGCGCTGACCGCGGCCGCGGAGCGGGCGCTGCACGACCACGGCTGGCCGGGCAATGTCGCCGAGTTGGTCCATGTCGTCCAGCGGGCCGTGAGCGCCGGTGACCTGATCGACCTGCGTCACCTTCCTGCCGACGTACTCTCCGACACCAGGCGGCCGTTGTCCCGCATCGACGCCTTCGAACGTGGTGAGATCGTCCGGGTCCTGACCCGTCCGGGGATCACCATGCAGGAGGCGGCCGCGGAGCTCGGGATGTCGCGCGCCACGGTCTACCGAAAAGTGCAGCAGTACGGGATCCGGCTCCGGCCGGGCTAGCCCGCGGGGGAGTCGAACTCTTGGCCAAGTCCAGGAAAACTCTCGGCTGAGGCCGGGGCGTCACGGGTGCTCACCAGGGACTATGGACCCATGCGTATCCGTCCCCCACGCGCCGGTCGCCAGCATTTGAATCATCTGACCGGACAGGGCGGCCCCGCTCTGAGCGGTCAGAATCTTGCCGACCGGCTTGTCCAGCAGAACCCGTTCTCCCCTGAAGAGGCCTCGAGCATCGTCGCGCAGGTCGCACGCATCCTCGCCTCTGGCCATGCCGTCGGGCAGGTGCACGGAGACATCAGACCGGCCACCATCGGGTACGCCCCAGACGGCCGGATCGCTCTAGTCGGTGCGCCCGCGCCTCGCGGTGGGGAGGGCCTGCCGTACATGTCCCCCGAGCAGATCGACCGCCGGCGGATCGGACCGGCCAGCGACATCTACTCGCTCGGCGCTGTCTTCTTCGAGCTGCTCGCCGGCCGTCCGCCGTACGCCGGGCTGGAGCCCGAACGGGTCGGCACACTGGTCACCGTGCCCGGCCATCTCGATGGCATCACGACCGCCATGCTCAGCCAGGACCCGGCCCAGCGTCCCCTGGCCGAGGAGGTGGCGACGGTGCTCGAGAGCGGCGTCGCCGCGCCGCCGAAGCGGATCGTACGTCCGCCCAGCATCAGGGGCCCGCGACTCTCGCCCACGCTGCTGGGTGTCCTGATGGTCCTGGTCCTGCCGGGCCTGGTCTTCGGTGGCTGGGGCACGCTCCGGGCCGGCGACACGATGTCGAACGTCGGCAGCGCCCAGCCGCTGGCCGACATCCTGCCGACCAGCTTCCAGCTCGCCTTCGACCTCTCGATCGAGCGCGACGCGCTGCGGACCGACGCGGCACTGACCGAGGACTTCCTCCAGATCACCGACCGGTCCATCGACGCCTGGACCGCCGAGGTCGAGAAGCTGGACACCGCCGGCGATCCGGGTCTGCGGCGGCGTACGGAGAGGTCGGCGGCCGCTCTCGAGCGGCTCTCGGACATCCGCGCGGCCGCCCGGGCCGGGAACAGGGCCGGCAAGCTGGTGGCCGTCGAGCTGTACACCAACGCGGTCAACGGGCTCTTCGACCTCGCCGCCGAGCTGCCCTCGTTCCGCAATGACGAGCTGGCGAAGCAGGCCCGGAACCTGGAGCTGATCGGATCCGTCTCGGAGGTGCTCGGTTTCGAGCGGCGGATCATGGCGAACGCCTTGCGGAACGAGCGGATCAGCGCCCAGGGCATCGCCGATCTCAGCGCGGCCCAGGACTCCTGGGAGACCCACTCGGAGACGATCTATGTGCGCGCCGATCCGGCGACGCGGCAGCGGCTCGACAGGATCTCGGGCCGGTCGTTCGAGTTCGGGTCCTACGCGGTCACCTCCCAGCGTGCCGTCATCCGGGTGCTCAACGCCCGTGACGTCGAGGACGTCGTCAGGCAGCTGGAGGACAGCGCCGACGGCAGGTCCGTGGACCAGCTCTGGCTGGCTGATGCGGCCAGCTACGTCCAGGACCTCAAGGAGGTGGTCGTCGATGCCGCGAGCCGGCTCGCCGACGACATCCAGCGCGAGCACACGGACGCCCAGAACCAGACGATCGCCTGGGGCGTCTTCTCCGGCATCGCGCTGGTGGTGCTGGCCGGTCTCGGGGTCGCGCTGCTCCGAGCGCGAGGGCGCTCAGTTGATGCGTAAACCGGCGACAATAGCAAAGATCGGCGGACTTCATCGGTGCGTACACGAGACGCACGGGGTGTGAGTCCGACAACATATGCGCATGCGAACGCGCCCCCCGATCGCAGGCCGATACCGCCTGCACCGACTGCTTGGCCGCGGCGGGATGGGCGAGGTCTGGCAGGCGGCCGACATCAGGCTCGAACGCTGGGTCGCCGTGAAGGTCGTGGAGACCTCTGCCGACCCCAAGGTCACCGAGCGCTTCCGGCGTGAGGCGCTCTCGACAACGGCGGCCAGCCACCCTGGCACCGTGCAGGTGCACGACGTCGGCGTCGAGCAGACGACCGAGTACGGCAGCATCGTCTACCTCGTCATGGAGCTGCTTCCCGGCCCGACGCTGGCCGACCGGCTCGAGAAGCAGGGGCGGTTCACCGTCGAGGAGGCGAGCGAGGCGATGGTCCAGGTCGCGCGTACGCTCACCGCGGTCCACTCCTCCGGGATCATCCACCGCGACATCAAGCCGTCCAACCTCGTCTACGACGGCGACGGCCGGATCCGGGTGCTCGACTTCGGCATCGCCCAACTGGCGAATCATCAGGCCGAGCGGCTCACGTCGACCCGCCACGTGATGGGGAGCCTGCCGTACATCTCGCCCGAGCAGGCCGCCGACAACGTCGTTGGGCCGCCCAGTGACATCTATGCGCTCGGCTGCGTGTACTTCGAGCTGCTCACCGGACGCGCCCCGTACGCCGGCTCCGAGCCGGTCTCGATGATCTACCAGCACGTGACCGCGCCGGTCCCGCACGTCAACGACGTGGTCACCGTGCCGTCCCATGTCGACGAGTTCGTGGCGTCGATGATGGACAAGGACCCCTCCCGGCGGCCCACCGCGGGCGAGGTCGTCGCCTTCGCGCGCCGGCCCGAGGTCGTGCCCCCGATCCCGGCCGGCAGCCGCGAGCTGTCCATCGGGCCCAAGCCGCTGGCGCTCTCGTCCTCCTCGTCCCCCTCGTCCCCGTCGGCAGCCTCGGTCTCATCGGTGACTGCGGTCGCCGGCGTGGTCGAGTCGGCGCAGCGTACGCCTCGGTCCCACGCGGCCCAGAAGCCTCGGTTCCTTCGCAGCCGGGTGCTGGGCGTGCTGCTGGTTCCGGTGGTGATCGCCCTGGTCCTGGGCGCGCTGACCTTCGCCGACGCGCTCGATGAGCGCGCCGTCTCCAGTCGCGCGATGATGATCGCCGGAGCGCTCCCGGAGAGCTACGAGCTCGGGATGGACCTCATCTTCGAGCGTGACGCGCTGGGCTCCGACCAGGTCCCGGACGCGGTTCGGCAGGCCTATCGCCAGGTGACCGACGACTCGATCGACGCGTGGCACGACGACATCACCAAGGTCGACCTCGCCGACAACCCGAGCCTGCGGGAACGGGTCGAGCGCACCTACACGGTCCTCAAGAGCATCGACGCCTATCGCAAGGACCTCGAGGACGGCGACAAGGCCAGCACGGAGGCAGCGGTCGCCGCCTACACCGACACCGCCTACGAGCTGCTCGACTTCGCGACCGAGATGCCCAACATCCCCAACGAGAAGATCTACAAGCAGGTCACCAACCTCAAGTACGTCAGGTCGGCGTCCGAGTCGCTGGGGATCGAGCGCACGGTGATGGTGCCCGCGCTCATGACCGGGAAGATCGACGAGGAGTCGATGGAGGCGATGAGCGAGGCGCGTACGTCCTGGCAGCTCACCTCGCGCTCCTTCTACGGCGACGCCCCGAAGGCCACCCAGAAGGCGCTGGACAAGATCTCGGACGGCACCTTCGCCGACGGGTCTCGTGGCCTGGTGTCGCAGAACGCCGTCGTCCAGGTCATCAACGACGGCTCCCTCACGAGCGCGGTCCGGAACCTGGAGTCCCAGGCCCCGGGGCGGCCGGCCGCACAGGTCTGGGCCGAGGACATGACCCGCTTCATCCAGCTCCTCAAGGACACCATCGTCGCGATGACGCTGATCGTCTCCGACGATGTCAGCGAGGAGCACCGCGGCATCCAGACGAAGGTCGTCCTGAGCGGGGTGCTCGCCGTCGCCGCCTTCCTCGCCGCACTCGCGCTGCTGGCCGGGATCTTCCTCGTGCGCCCGCTCCGCGGGCGCCGTCGGTCGGTCGAGAGCTGAGCGGCGAGCCGTCGGTCAGACGAGGGTGCTGAGGTTCGAGACCAGGACTTCCCAGCGGCTGTCGACGTCGAAGCCCATCTGGCTCAGCAGCGCCCAGCCGAAGCCGACGATCGCGTACAAGCTGATCGGGGTCATCACGACCCACTCCCGGATGGAGCCGGCATCGCCAAGGATCGGGAGGGCGAAGTGGCCGCCACGGGTCCACATGTTGTCGAACGGCAGCCACTTGTTGCGCCGGACCCACCTCGGCGGTTTCGGCGCGATCGGCCAGAACAGCGGGATCCCCATCGTGGTCACGAAGTCGCCGATCAGGTGCACGACACAGCCGAGGGCAACGGAGAACGGCATCCACCACCACTCCTCGGGCGCGAAGATGGCGATCACCGCCGCCAGAGCCACCGCCGGGATCCATGGCCAGTGGACGCCCTTGCGGGTGAGCTTCAGCGCGTCCATGGCGAAGGCGACCAGCAGGACGCACATGATGCCCGGGCCGATCAGGACGCTGCCGAAACGCTCGGTCTCGAGCGAGAGCTTGCCCGCGCCCCAGGCGAGTCCGGTGAAGGCGAGTACGCCGAGGATCGAATGGGTGCCGTTGCGGTGGCCGCCGGCGACCTGTCCGACGATCTTGGTCAAGCCTTCGGAGACCGGTGGCAGCGAGTGGGCGATCGTGCCGTTGTGGTGGTCCGCGTCCGGAAGCAGCGCGGCGCCGGCGCACACCAGAGTGCCGGTCATCACGCCTATGTCCGAGACGCCCGGATACCACCCGAACGCGATCGGTGCCGACGATGTCACTGCGATCCACGCGGCAGCCCCAGAGGCCGCGTGATGCCCGCCCATCATGTGAAGTTGTGTCCCTCTCCAGTGTTCCCCCGCTGAATGACCGCGGACGAACGTACCGGTCCTCAGGCCGCTTCGCGCGCGCCGGGGTGGTGTGTCTGGCGACGAGATTCGAATCACTGTTCGAGAGATGATCCGAGGCGTGAAAGGGATGCGGTCGCGGCGGCAACCTGAATAGGATGCGCGGTCATGACGACTCCCGGCACCCACGGCAGTGCCCGCCGTGCGCCGTGGACGTTCGAGACCAGCCGGTGCGCCGCGACGGTGACGCCCGAGGCGATCGAGTTCCGGTTCATGGTCACCGCGCCCGACGGCTCGCTCAGCGAGATGCTGCTCTCGGTGGGTCGCCACGACATGCCGACGCTGCTCGAGGAGATCGCGTTCGAGATGCCCGAGGCGCTGGAATGGATGTCGGCCGCGATCATGACGGTCGCGCGCGACCGGCGCCTGGCCGAGGAGGCGTCGTCGGTTCCGCACCAGCGCGGGGCATAACCTCGGGCCGACCAAGGTTGTCCCCCTGCACCGCAACCCGATCGAGGAGAGACCTGTGACCACCACGTACGACTTCGAAGTGACCGCCGCTGATGGCAGCACCGTCTCGCTCAGCGACTACAAGGGCAAGCTGCTGCTGATCGTCAACGTAGCCAGCAAGTGCGGTCTGACGCCGCAGTACGAGGGCCTCGAGGCGCTCTATCGCGCCACCAGCGACTCCGGCGTCGAGGTCATCGGGTTCCCGTGCAACCAGTTCATGGGTCAGGAGCCCGGCACCGACGACGAGATCCAGGAGTTCTGCAAGACGACCTACGACGTGACGTTCCCGGTCCTCTCCAAGGTCGATGTCAACGGAGAGAACTCCGCTCCGCTCTACGAGTTCCTGCGTGCCGAGGCGCCGGGCGACATCCAGTGGAACTTCACCAAGTTCCTCATCGGTCGCGAGGGCGAGGTCGTCAAGCGCTACGAGCCGCAGGTGACGCCCGAAGAGATCCAGGCGGACCTCGCCCAGTATCTCTGAGGCGACGCCGGCCGGCGCTCGATCCCGCTGCGGGATCGGGCGCCGTTTGTGTTGGATAGTTGGTCAGAAGATAGTTCGGTATCGGATGGTTCGTTAAGATCTAGTTCATGACCGGACCGCGTATCGACCTGCTGTTCCTGCTCAACCAGTCCGCGCACGCCTTCGCGGCCCAGGTCGGCGAGGCGCTGGCCGACCTGGAGCTCTCGGTGCGGGAGTACTGCGTGCTGATGAAGGCCGCCGAGGGGGAGTACACCCAGAACGCCGTGGCCGAGATGGCGATGCTCGACAAGACCACGATGGTCACCACCCTCGACAACCTCGAGCGCCGCGGCCTCGCCGAGCGCCGTGTCTCGAGCACCGACCGCCGTGCCCGCATCGTCGCGCTCACGCCGGCCGGCGTGAAGGCGCTCAAGGAGGCCTCGAAGGCCTACAACGCGACCGTCGCCAAGGCACTCGAGGGTCTGGCGCCGAGCGAGGGTGAGGCGTTCATCGAGGCGCTGCAGCACCTCGTCGAGGGCCCGTGGGCGACGCCGTCGCACACGATGACGCTGCGGCGTCGCGCGCCTGCTTCGGCTCGCTGAGAGATAGGTTCACAACCGAATATCCCGAAATAGATTGTTTCATAACAAACAATCTTCTATGGTCGTATCTATGACGACCAAGACAGTCGCGCTCGCGACCCTCGCAGCCACTCAGCTGATGGTGATCCTCGACGGCACGGTTGTGACCGTCGCCCTTCCCGCAATCCGCGATGACCTGGGCTTCGGCGACACCTCGCTGGCCTGGGTCGTCAACGGCTTCCTGCTCGCCTTCGCGCTCGTCCTGCTCCCGGCAGGCAGGGCCGGTGACGCCTTCGGCACCCGCCCCGTCTTCCTCGCAGGGCTGAGCATCTTCACGCTCGCGTCGGCCTGGTGCGGTCTCGCCTGGGACCCGATCTCCCTGGTCGTCGCGCGATTCGTCCAAGGCGTCGGCGGCGGCGTCGCCTCGGCCGTGGTGCTCGGCATGATCGCCGGTCTCTACGCCGAGCCCCGCGAGCGCCTCCGCGCCTTCGCGGTGCTCGCCTTCGTCGGCTCGATCGGCGCGTCGGTGGGGACGGTCCTGGGTGGCGTACTCACCGACGTCGCCTCCTGGCGCTGGGCCTTCCTGATCAACGTGCCGTTCGGGATCATCGCCCTGATCGTCGCGCTCCGCGCCGTGGAGGGTACGCCGCCGACCGGCACCAATGGCGGCCTGCTCCCGCGGGGCCTGTTCGCCCAGCACAGGTTCGTGCTCGGGAACCTGATCCTGCTGACCCTGACCTTCGGCGGGTTCACCTTCCAGTTCGTCACGACGCTCTACCTGCAGGACGTCCTCGGCTTCGGGGCACTCTCGACCGGTCTGGCGTTCCTTCCGGTCAGCGTGGTGATCGCCATCGCCAGCCTCGGCTTCAGCGCCACACTGGCCGAACGGTTCGGGTCTGAGCGCGTCCTGCTCGTCGGTGTGCTCGCCTTCGTCGCCGGCATGGTCTACCTCGTCCGCCTCCCCGAAGCCGGCAGCTTCCCCCTCGACGTTCTCCCCGGCTCGGTCGTGATGGGCCTCGGCTTCGGGCTCGCGATGCCGCAGGTGACGGCGCTGGCGATGGGCGCGCTGGCGCCGGAGCACGCCGGGATCGGCTCCGGCCTGACCACGACCACCCAGCAGCTCGGCGGGTTCCTCGGCACCCTGATCGCCGCCGGCCTGGTCACCACCGTGGGCTACGGCGCCGCCTACGCCTCCGCCGCCATCGCGTTGGCCGTGGGAGCCGCGGTCGCGGCGTACCTGCTCGTGGACGCGGCACGCGCCCGGGACCCGAAGGTCTCCGAGCGCGTGCCGGACGAAGCCGCCAGCCTCTGACGTCTCGACGTCAGGGACTGGCCCCTCGGCGCTACCTCCGGACCGGGAGGATCAGCGTCGAGGGGTTCGTCGTCGTGTGGTGGACGGTCACCACGCCGGCAACGCCGCGGACCAGCTGCTTCACGTTGGGCAGCAGGTGGGGGACGTCGTAGGAGTGGACGGTGACCCGGAGGCGGTGCCCCTTCTCGATCACCGCGCCGGTCGGGAAGACCTCCACCGGCACGCGGTAGATCTGACCCGGCTTGACGGGCTGTTCGGCCTCGCGGGTGAAGGGGTGCCAGGGCTGGACGACTTGGCCGTTCAGGGTGCGCGACTTCGACGCGGTGACGGCACGGTGGCGCATGGTCTGCCAGCCGCCGGTGATGCGGTCGACGGACCCGTCGGGCGCGACGTCCTCGACCGAGACCGAGATCAGGCCGTCGGTGCCGGTCGTGGAGACGGACAGGTCGGCGTTGAGCGGGCCGGAGAAGGCCAGGTTCGACGTTGCCGGCTCCGTCTCGTAGGAGACCCCGAGCGCGTCGTTGATCCGGTTGTCGGTCTCGCAGCCGGGGATCGCGAGGGCGCCGGCGGTCCACTGCGCGGTGCTGCGCGAGCACAGCCCCTGCACCGGCAGCGGCACGATGGTGTCACCGCCGACGGGCTTCAGAGCCGACCCGAGGGCGTACGACTTCGCACGGACCTCGCTCCCGAGCCACGACTGCATCGTGCGCCACTTCCCGGAGCCGATCTCGTGGTAGGTCACCGGCGCGACGTCGCGGTCGAGGGTGGTGTCGGGCAGACCCTTGAGGTGCGTGTCGAACCACCGCAGGGCCATCTCGCCCATGCTGTTGATCCCGCTGCCCTCCAGGCCGGCGCCCGTCGCCGCCTCGGCGTGCGTCCACGGACCGATGAGCAGCTTGGTGTCCACGCCGTTCTTCTGCATCCGGTCGAAGAGCATCGGCGTACCGCGCTGGAAGATGTCGTACTGCCCGGCCGTCACGAACGTCGGTACGTCGATCTCGTCGACCACGCTCAGCGGCGACCGCTTCCGGTAGAAGGGCCCGTCGTAGCCGGCGTCGCTGCCAAGAGCCGCGCTGACGAGCATCGGCACCTGGAACCCGAGCGCACCGCCGACGTGCTGCAGCAGCGTGGTCAGGGTGGCGTCGGGACGTGTCTGGTTGACGGCCGGCGGCACCAGCCCGGCGCCCGTGACCAGCCCGAACCACAGCGGGATGAACCCGGCGTCGATCTGCCCGCCGGAGGCGACGACGTCGCGGTAGACGTCCCCTGCGGGCACGATCGGGAACATCGCCTTTAAGCCACGTGGGTGCTGAGCAGCGGTGAAGAACTGGTTGATCGCCATGTAGGACGGGCCCCATAGGCCGAGCTCGCCGTTGCTCCACGGGCGCTTCTTCGAGGTCGCCCAGTTGGCGACCTCCAGACCGTCCTTCTGCTCGCGGTCCCCGAACGCGTCCCACTGGCCTGCGGAGGAGCCGGTGCCGCGTACGTCGGTCTGGACGAAGACGTAGCCCCGCTGCACGAAGTAGTCGCCGCCGCTGCCCCCGGACACGTTCTTGTTGTAGGGGTTCTGGGTCAGGATCACCGGGAACCGGCCGGCCGCCGGCGTTCCGTCCGCCTTCGCCGGACGGTGGACGTCGGCGCGGAGCACCACCCCGTCGGACATGGTGAGCTGGATGTCCTTCTCGACAACCACGCCGTACGTCGCCGGGCGAGGCTTCCACGCCCTGGCTCGCGCCTGGGGAGCCTGAGCGACCGCGGTTGCGACCGAGGCCACAGGGGCGGCGCTCGCGGAGTGCGCCGGTGGCAGGAAGGTCGCGACGAGAGCCAGGAACGATACGAGGAATGCCAGTCTGCCGAGTTTCACGACTCACTCCAGGGGTGTGTTGGATATCACACCTCGAACGACGGAGTGCAAACGCGAGTTACGTAGCAGGGTTCCGGGTTTTGAATAGTGAGACTAAGCAGTCACGGCGACGGTCTTGTCGACGACCGGCGCGCCCGTGGCCGCCACGACCTCGTCGTACGTCACCCCGGGAGCGAGCTCGACGAGCTCGAACGAGGAGCCAGCCACGTCGAGAACACCGAGGTCGGTGATGACCCGCTTCACGATCCCGCGACCCGTCAGCGGCAGGTCGCAGGCCGAGAGCAGCTTGGGGGCACCCTTCTTGGTGACATGCTCCATCAGTACGATCACCCGCCCGGCGCCTGAGACGAGGTCCATCGCGCCGCCCATGCCCTTGACCATCTGGCCGGGGACCATCCAGTTGGCGATGTCGCCGTTGGTCGAGACCTGCATCGCGCCCAGGACGGCGACGTCGATGTGGCCGCCGCGGATCATCGCGAACGAGGTCGCCGAGTCGAAGTAGGAGGACCCCGCGAGCACCGTCACGGTCTGCTTGCCGGCGTTGATCAGGTCGGGGTCGACCTCGTCCTCGTAGGGGAACGGGCCGACGCCGAGGATGCCGTTCTCGGCGTGCAGCACGACCGTCGACGTCTCCGGGATGTAGTCGGGGATGAGCGTCGGCAGGCCGATCCCGAGGTTGACGTAGTCGCCGTCCTCGAGCTCCTGCGCGGCGCGCGCGGCCATCTGGTTGCGGCCCCAAGCCATGACTCAGGCCTCCTTGTTCGTCGTGGTCGGGCGCTCGCCGCGCGTCGTACGCTTCTCGATGTCCTTGCGCGCTGCCTGCTCGGGCGTCAGCGCGACGATCCGCTTCACGAAGATCCCCGGAAGGTGGACGTCGGCCGGGGCGATCTCTCCGACCTCGACGACCTCCTCGGCCTCGACGACGGTCACCCGCCCGGCCATCGCGGCCGGCACGTTGAAGTTGCGCGTGGAGGCGTTGAACTGGGCGTTGCCGGCCCGGTCGACGCGGGTCGCGCGGACCAGCGCGAAGTCGGTGATGATGCCCTCCTCGAGCACCATCTGCTTGCCGTGGAACTCGCGGACCTCCTTCGGCTCGGAGGCCTCGGCGATCGTCCCGTCGGGGTTGTAGCGGTAGGGCAGACCGCCGTCGGACACCATCGTGCCGACCCCGGTCGGGGTGTAGAAGGCGCCGATCCCGCTGCCGCCCGCGCGCATCCGCTCCGCGAGGGTGCCCTGCGGGGTGAGCTCGAGCGTGATCTCGCCGGCCAGGTACTGACGGCCGAACTCCTTGTTCTCGCCGATGTAGCTCGCGATCACCCGCGAGATGCGGTGGTCGTCGAGCAGCAGCCCGAGCCCGGCGCCGTCGACGCCACAGTTGTTGGAGACGACCATCAGGTCATCGGCGCCCTGCTCGCGCAGCGCCTCGATCAGGAACCACGGGATTCCCACCAGCCCGAAGCCTCCCACGGCCAGGCTGGCCCCGCTGTGAATGTCGGCGACCGCCTCCGCGGCCGACCCGACCACCTTGTCCAGACCCATGTCTTCTCTGCTCTCTCGAAAGCTCTTCTAATGGAGATGGCGTACGTCGCTTTGCTGACTGCTTCAGCGGACCGACTCGAACACCGCGGCGAGCCCCTGCCCGCCACCGATGCACATCGTCTCCAGGACGTACCGGGCCTCGCGCCGCTGCGCCTCCCGGGCGGCGGTGGCGAGGATGCGGGCGCCGGTGGCACCGATCGGGTGACCGAGCGAGATGCCGGAGCCGTTGGGGTTGAGCCGCTCGTCGGTGGCGTCGATCTTCCACACGCGCAGAACGGCGAGGACCTGGGCGGCGAAGGCTTCGTTGAGCTCGATCAGGTCGATCTCGTCGAGGGTGAGCCCGGCTCGGGACAGCGCCGCCTTGCTGGAGAGGACGGGGCCGATGCCCATCCGCTCGGGCTCGCAGCCGGTGACGGCCCACGACTTGAGCGCCAGCAGCGGCGTCAGGCCGCGCTTCTCGGCCTCGGCGCGCGTGGTCACGACGCACATGGCGGCGCCGTCGTTCTGGCCGGACGCGTTGCCCGCGGTGACCGTCGACTCCTCGTCGACCTTCAGCCGGATCGGGCGCAGCGAGGCGAGCTTCTCCAGGGAGATGTCGGCACGCGGGTGCTCGTCGCGGTCGACGACGACATCGGGCTTGCGGCGGCCGCCCGGGACGGTCACCGGGACCAGTTCGTCGGCGAACTTGCCGGCCTCGTGTGCGGCCACGGCCCGCTGGTTGGAGCGCAGTGCGAACTCGTCCTGCTCCTCGCGCCCGATGCCGTACTCCCGTCGCAGGTTCTCGGCGGTCTCGATCATGCCGCCCGGGAGCGGGTGGTCCTTGCCGCCGGCGGTCTCGCGAGCCCGGTCGAGGCGGTCGAGCAGCTCGATGCCGCCCTGCTTGATCCCGCCGCGTAGCCCGAGCGCGTAGTGCTCGACGTTGGACATCGACTCCGCACCGCCGGCCACGACGAGGTTCGCGGCGCCGGTGGCGACCGAGCCCGCGGCGTACAGGATCGCCTGAAGTCCCGAACCGCAGCGACGGTCGATCTGGAGGCCGGGGACGCCGGTGCCGAGACCGGCGTCGAGGGCTGCGATGCGGCCGATCGCGGGGTTCTCGCCGCTCGCGTAGCCGTTGCCGAGGATGACGTCGTCGACGTCGCCCTCCTGGAGGCCGGTGCGCTCGACGAGCTCGCGCAGGACGGTCGTGGCGAGGTCGGTCGCGGTCAGCGGCGCCAGGGCGCCGAGGAACCGGCCGACCGGGGTGCGGAGGGGCTCGCAGATGACGATGTCGTTGGCGGCGCTGCTCATGTCCTCGACGGTACGCGCGCAGTCATGACTTGAGAAGTATCCATTTGGCGCCGATTGACACATGCGAGGTCTTGATCAACTGTCCGACCGGACAGTGCGCGGGTGAGGCTATTGCGATAAGTTCGCGTTAGCAGTTTCCCCTCGGGTTCCACGTCGACCGACCCCCACGCAGATCAATGAGGTGACCATGCACGTCCCCGACGGCTTCCTCGACGCTCCGACGTCGATCGCCACCGGTGCAGTCGCTGTCGTCGCGGTAGGCGTCGCGCTGCGCGGCGCGCGCCGCGAGCTCGACGACAAGACCGCCCCGCTGGCCGGCCTCGTCGCCGCGTTCGTCTTCGCGACCCAGATGCTCAACTTCCCGGTGGGAGCGGGCACGAGCGGTCACCTGATGGGCGGCGCGCTGGCGGCGGTGCTGGTGGGGCCGTGGACCGGGGTGCTGTGCGTCTCGGTCGTGCTGATCGTGCAGTCCCTGCTCTTCGCCGACGGCGGCATCACCGCGCTCGGCACCAACATCCTGCTCATGGCCGTCACCACTGTGCTCGTCGGCTGGTTCGTGAGCCGGGTGCTGATCAAGGTCCTGCCGAAGCGGGTCGGGCTGGTCGCTCCGGCGGCGGCGATCGGCGCCTTCCTCTCCGTCCCCGCTGCGGCGGCCGTCTTCACCGCGCTCTACGCCGTCGGTGGCACCGCCGACATCTCGCTGACCACGCTGGCCACCGCGATGCTCGGCTGGCACACGGTGATCGGCCTGGGCGAGGGCGCGATCACGTTCCTCGCGGTCGGCGCGATCCTGTCCGTACGCCCCGACCTCGTCTACGCCGCGCGAGGCGTGATCTCTGAGCGCGACCTGGTGATCAAGCCGAAGGAGTCGGTGGCATGAGCGCCGCAGAGAAGAAGCGCGTGCCGTTCAAGTGGGTCGCCGTCGGCATCGCCGTCGTCGCCCTGCTCCTGGCCGGAGTGGTCTCCTACTACGCCTCCGCCAACCCCGACGGCCTCGAGTACGTCGCAGGCAAGACCGGCTTCCTCGACAGCGCCTCGGAGCACGGCGCTGCCGACGGCCCGCTGGCCGACTACGGCACCAAGGGCGTCGACAACGCCCGGCTCTCCGGCGGCCTCGCGGGCGTGATCGGCACCGTCGTGGTGCTCGTCCTCGCCGGCGGCCTCGCCCTGGTCGTACGCCGCCGTTCCACCGAGTCCTCCGACAAGGCCTGAACCGGTGCCCGCACATCTGAAGGTGCTCGCCCTCATCAGCTTCATGCTCGTGGTCGTGGCGACGCCGCGGGAGTGGTTCGCTGCGTACGCCTTCTTCCTCGCCGTCCTGGTGACGGTCGGCGCGGTGGCGCGGGTGCGCCCGGGCTGGGTGCTGAAGCGGATGGTCGTCGAGACGCCGTTCGTGGTCTTCGCGGTGCTGATGCCGTTCATCGCGCACGGGCCGCGGGTCGAGGTGCTCGGACTCAGCCTCAGCGAGTCGGGTCTGCTCTCGGCGTGGGGGCTGCTGGCCAAGGGCACGCTCGGCGTGATCGCCGGGCTGATGCTGGCCGCGACGACGACGCCCCAGGAGCTGGTCCACGGCCTGGAGCGGCTGCGGCTGCCTCAGCAGCTGGTGCAGATCATGGCGTTCATGGTGCGCTACCTGGAGGTGGTGACCGACGAGATGCGCCGGATGGCGGTCGCGCGTGCATCCCGCGGCTTCGAGGCCCGCAACCCGCTCCACTGGCCGGTGCTCGCCCGCTCGGTCGGCGCGCTCTTCATCCGTTCCTTCGAGCGCGGCGAGCGGGTGCACCTGGCTATGGTCTCGCGCGGCTACACAGGGAGAATGCCGACTATGGACAGGGTGGGGCGACGATGAGTACGCCGGTTCTTGATGTGCACGGCCTCGCCTTCGCCTACCCCGACGGCCATCAGGCGCTCTTCGGCGTCGACCTGCACGTCCACCGTGGTGAGCGGGTCGCGCTGCTGGGTCCCAACGGTGCCGGCAAGACGACGCTGGTACTGCACCTCAACGGCATCCACCTCGCCGGCGCCGGATCCGTCGCGGTGAGCGGGCTTCCCGTGACCAAGGCCAACATCAAGGAGATCCGCCGCCGGGTCGGCATCGTCTTCCAGGACCCCGACGACCAGCTCTTCATGGGCACCGTCCGCGAGGACGTCGCCTTCGGCCCTGCCAACCTCGGCCTGCGCGGCGAGGCCCTGGACGCGAAGGTGACCGAGGCGCTCGCGAAGGTCGGCATGGAGGAGTACGTCGACCGGCCCCCGCACCACCTCTCCTTCGGTCAACGCCGCCGGGTCGCGGTGGCCACCGTGCTGGCGATGGACCCCGAGATCCTGGTCCTGGACGAGCCGTCCTCCAACCTCGATCCCGCCTCCCGCCGCGAACTAGCCGACATCCTCCGCGACCTCGACGTCACCGTCCTGATGGTCACCCACGACCTGCCGTACGCCCTCGAGCTCTGCGACCGCTCGGTCATCCTCGACGGCGGCATCGTGGCCGCCGAGGGCCGCACCGTCGACGTACTCTCCAACGCCGACCTCATGCGCGCCCACCGCCTAGAGCTCCCCTTCGGCTTCGACCCGGTCGCCGCAGCCGCCACCCTCTAGCCGGCTATTCGGCCAGGCGCCGGGAGCGGTAGTGGAGCTTGGCGCTGACATAGCCGCGCCAGCCGACCAGGGTGAGGCCGAGGAAGAGGAGCGAGACGACCAGGAAGGCCGGCGCGAGGCCCTCGCCGGAGAGGCCGCGCAGCACCATCCCGATGACGTACGTCCCGAGCCAGACGATCACGCCCGCGGGCCAGGTGCGAGCGGCGGGCCAGCGGCGCCAGGCCAGGACGGCCCAGGCCACGGCGAGCCCGATCAGGAAGGGCCAGGCGATGCGGAGCACGACGAGCGCCGGACCGGAGTCGTGGGACTGGCGTCCGGCGAAGGCGAAGAGGAGCACGAAGAAGACGTCGACGGCGAAGGCCGCGACCGCCCACTTGGGCACGAGCCCGGCGATGAGTGGGGAGGAGTCGTCGGGCTTCGTGGAGGACATGGTGCCCAGAATACGAGGCCGATCTACGAGGTCAGCCAGGCCCCGCCGCGCATCACTCGGGTCGGCTGCAGCGACTCGTCGGTGAGTACGAGGTCGGCGCGGGCACCGGGCTCGATGCGGCCCGCGTCCAGACCGACCACCGATGCCGGCCGCCTGCTCGCGGCCTTCATCAGCATGGCCAGGTCGATCCCGGCGGCCGCATGGCGGCGTACCTGGTCCAGAAGACGTGAGGTGCCTCCGGCGATCGACCCGTTGCCGGTCCCGTCGGCCACTCGGGCGACCCCGGAGCGTACCTCCACGGACAGTGGTCCGAGCTGGTAGTCGCCGTCGGGCATCCCGGCCGCGGCCATCGCGTCGGTGACGAGCACGACCGAGCCGGGGACCATCGACATCACGGCCCGGACCGTCTCGTCATCGAGGTGTACGCCGTCCGCGATCAGTTCCACACAGGCATCGCCGACACCGGCGGCGCCCAGGGAGCCGAGCACCGGGCCGGGGTCACGATGGTGGGCCGGCGGCATCCCGTTGAACAGGTGGGTGACCAGGCTCCCTGGCCCGGACAGGAACGAGCGAGCCCGCTCCGCCGACGCCGCGGTGTGCCCCAGCGCGACCACGGCCCCGGCCTCGGTGAGCACCGAGGCGACCTCGTCGGCCCCAGGAAGCTCCGCGGCCAGCGTCATCACCCGCAGGTGCCCGCGGGCGGCGGCGACGAGCTCACGGGCGAGTCCGGCGTCCGGCGCGAGCAGCAGCGCCGGATCGTGCGCCCCGCGGCAGGAGTGCTCCAGGAACGGCCCCTCCATGTGGATGCCGGCGATCAGTCCGGCCTCGGCAGCCGTGGCCAGCGCCGCGACGACCGACAGCAACCGGGAAGGCGCGTCGGTCACGGTCGAGGCCAGCAGCGTGGTCGTGCCGGCAGCATGATGAACGCCAGCCGCAAGCGCGATCTCGTCCGCCGACGTGGAGTGGAACGAGGCACCACCACCGCCGTGGTTGTGGATGTCCACCAGCCCCGGGAGCAGGATCCCCGAAGACGAGGGGTCGCCGGCGGCGGCCGCCCGCACGTCGGAGACGAGCCCCGAGGACACCGTCACGACGACGTCGTCGAAGCCGCCCGGCCGCGGCACCCGGCCGCGCACCACATGGTCTAGATCCATCGCTTGAACCAGATCCTCGTCAGCCATTCCTGCCGGGTGAGCAGCTCATCGGTGTAGATCGGCCAGAACCAGGCGAAGTTGCAGATCACCAGGACGACGAAGATGCCACCGGCGACGGCACCCCCGACGCGACGCCGGGTGGCAGGGTTTCCGCCGGCGAGCGGCGGTGGCCGGTCGAGCAGCTTGCCCAGACACAGGCACAGCCCGAGCACCAGGAACGGCAGCGCGATGATCATGTAGAAGGAGAAGATCGGCCGCCCCGCGTACTGCAGCCACGGCAGCCACGTCGACAGCACCCCGACGACGGCGACCCCGAACCTCCAGTCCCGCGCGGCGACCCACATGAACGCGGAGACGATCAGCGCGACGAACGCTCCCCACCACAGCACCGGGGTGCCCAGGAGCAGCACCTGCCGCAGGCACGTCCCCGCCTCCGCGGGACCGTCGCCGTCGGGATCGGTCGAGGGGGAGGCGTCGCACATCTCGCCGCGCGACTTCGCGCCGGACAGGATCCCGGTGTCGGCCGCGACCCCGACCGGGCGGTTCAGGACGAGCCAGCCGATCGGATGGGACCCGTAGGTGTGCTCGGCGCAGTCCAGGAAGTGGGTGTGGAAGGTGAAGACGTCGCGGTGGTAGTACCACAGCGACCGCAGCGACTGGCTGACCTCGCCGACGCCGGAAGCGTCCGGCTCCTTGGCGGTCGGCCAGCGCTTGTCGTTGAGGTTCTCGGGGACGTACGACTTGTTCTCGCAGTGCCCCTCGCCGCTGTAGCGCGTGTACTGCGTCGCCGAGAGCGACTCCTCGTAGACGTCCGCGTGGGTCATCCACGGGATCCACGTCATCACGTAGACCGCGAGCGCGACGCCGACCAGGTGCACGAACGCCGTCGGCCCGTCGGCCACACAGGCACGAAGCCAGGACAGCCGTACGCCGAAGGAGCGCCGCATCCCCGCGGACCAGGCCACATAGAGGAGACCGAAAGCGGCCAGCGGGTAGAGCGCCTCCCACTTACAACCGATCGCCAGACCCCACGCGACGCCCGAGCAGAGCAGCCACGGGCGGAACAGCATCTTGCGGACGGGCCCCCAGGCGCCGGGCGCGGCGAGCTGGGTGGGCGCGAGCGCAGAGAACCGCCGCCGGCACCAGTCCCGGTCCATCACCATCAGGTGCACCGCGAGCAGCAGGAAGAAGGCGACGAAGAGATCGAGCAGGGCCAGGCGCGAGAGCACGAACGCGAGCCCGTCGAAGGTGATCAGGATGCCGCCGACGAGACCGAGCAGCATGGACCCGGAGACGCGGCGTACGAATCGGATCGTCAGCAGGACCAGCAGCGACCCGATCACGACCGAGGCGATCCGCCAGCCGAACGGGTCCATCCCGAAGAGCTTGATGCCGATCGCGATGAGCCACTTGCCCACGTCGGGATGGACGATCATCGACGGCCCGTCGGCGAACTGCCCGTCGAGCTGTCCGGCCAGGATGTTCTCGTCGGCGCCCTCGATGAAGTTGCGCGCGTAGCCGTACTCGAGCAGCGCCCAGGCGTCCTTGGCGTAGTAGGTCTCGTCGAAGGCGAAGACCTTCGGGGTGCCCAGGTGCCACAGCCTCAGCAGGAACGCGAGCGCGGTGATCCCGATCGTCGCCGCCCAACCGGCCCGCGGCGAGCCGCTGATGCGGCGCCGGGCGCGTTCCCAGGCGGTCGGCAGGAAGTGACCGGAGGGGGTGCTGGCCAGGCCCTCCATGGGCTCCGGCTCCTCGGTCACCGTCGTCGTCACGAGGGAACCTTATAAGCCTGCGACAATATCGGTGTGGTAGATCCAAACGATGGCGTGCTCGTACTCGCAGCAACCCCGATCGGGCGCATCGAGGATGCCCCACCCCGGTTGGCCTCCGAGCTCGCCACCGCCGATGTCATCGCCGCCGAGGACACCCGTCGCCTGCGTCGGCTGACGACGGATCTCGGCGTCGAGATCAAGGGCCGCATCGTCTCCTACTTCGAGGGAAACGAGGCTGCGCGTACGCCGACGCTGCTCGGCGACCTCCTCGACGGCAATCGGGTTCTGCTGGTGACCGACGCCGGGATGCCCTCGGTCTCCGACCCGGGCTACCGCCTGGTCGCCGCCGCGGTCGAGAAGGACGTACGCGTCACCGCGGTGCCCGGCCCCTCGGCCGTCCTGACCGCCCTGGCCGTCAGCGGCCTCCCCGTCGACCGGTTCTCCTTCGAGGGCTTCCTGCCCCGCAAGGCCGGCGAGCGCTCGCGCCGCCTCGCCTCGCTGGCCAAGGAGGAGCGCACCATGGTCTTCTTCGAAGCTCCCCACCGCACCGAGGCCGCCCTGGCGGCGATGCGCGACGCCTTCGGCGACGGCCGCGCCGCCGCCGTCTGCCGAGAGCTGACCAAGACCCACGAAGAAGTACGCCGCGGGGGACTGGCCGAGCTCGTCGACTGGGCCGCCGAGGGAGTACGCGGCGAGGTCACCATCGTCGTCACCGGCGCCGACCCGTCCGCCGAGATCGGCAACGACCCCGACAGCCTCCGCGCCGCCGTCGCCGACCTCCAGGCGGATGGCCTGACGAAAAAGGAAGCCATCGCCGAAGCAGCAAAACGAGCCGGCGTCCCGAAGCGCGAGGTCTACGACCTCGTGCACAAGAGCGTGTAGAAGACTGGTGAGCATGAGTTTCGCCCCGGCACCCGAGCCACTGCCCGCCCCGGTCGTCGACAACCACACCCATCTGGACATCGTCCGAGGCGACGAGAGTCTCTCGGTCGAGGAGGCGCTCGCGCAGGCGGCGGCGGTGGGCGTGACCCGGGTGGTGCAGATCGGCTGCGACCTGCCGGGTGCACGCTGGGCGGTGGAGGCGGCCGAGACGTACGACAACATGGTCGCCGGGGTCGCTCTGCACCCCAACGACGCGCCTCGTCAGCCCGACCTCGAGGCCGCGCTGGAGGAGATCGAGAAGCTCGCCGGGGCGCACGACAAGGTGCGCGTGGTGGGGGAGACCGGGATGGACTTCTTCCGCACCGACGAGGAGGGTCGCGAGACCCAGGCATACTCGTTCCGGCGCCACATCGACATCGCCAAGCGCCTCGACAAGACCCTGATGATCCACGACCGCGACGCCCACGAGGCGGTGCTCGAGGTGATCGACAGCGTCGGGCCGCCCGAGCGGTGGGTGATGCACTGCTTCTCCGGCGACGCCGAGTTCGCCCGTCAGTGCCTCGACCGGGGCGCGTACCTCTCCTTCGCCGGCACGGTGACGTTCAAGAACGCGCAGTACCTTCGCGACGCCCTCGCGATCACTCCTCAGGACCGCATCCTGGTCGAGACCGACGCACCCTTCCTGACGCCTCACCCGCATCGCGGTGCGATCAACTCCAGCTACATGATCCCGGCCACGATGCGGGTGATGGCCGAGGTACGCGGCGAGGACCTCGAGGCGCTCTGCAACGCCGTCAACACCAACACCGAGACGGCGTTCGGTGGCACCTGGTGACCCACCGGCACTGACCACCAGGACTGACAAGGAGAAGGGCCCGAGGCGATCGCCTCGGGCCCTTCTCGTTGATGTGATCAGGTCAGGAGACGCTGAGCGTCATCGTGCCCCTGCGCTCGTCCGAGTAGAGCACCTTGATCTTGACGCCGCTGCCGGCGGTCTTGGTGGAGTGCGCCGGGTTGGACGCGTCGTAGTAGGCCGTCTCCGAGCTGTCGTAGAACATCGGGACACCCTTGCGAGCCGGCACGTCAAGGACCTTGTTCGGAGCACCGGCGACCTCGTTCTCGAGGTGGAGCGCATCGGTGCGGTCCACGTCGAAGGTGGAGTCGTAGCCCTGCATCCGGTTGCGCGACAGGGTGCCGTCCGACCACTTCTGGACGCCCACGGAGGCGTCGACGATCAGCGCCTGGCCGCCACCGGGGTGCTCGGAGGTGTTGTTGTCGCCGTAGGCGCCGTTCTTGTACCAGATCAGCAGGCCGTCCTGGTAGGCGTAGTGGTCGACCTTGTCAGGCGCGGTGACCCCGTAGCCGAAGTTGTACGGACCCTCGGCCAGCGTCTTGTCGTAGCCCTTGTACTGCCGGTTCTCGGCGATGTAGAAGCGCGGGTACGTCGAGGTGTAGGTGCCGTCGGTGATGCCCATGTACTCCTTGTTGGTCCAGCCATCGAAGGACGAGAAGTCCGTCGTGTAGGCCGAGCCGACCGAGAGGTCGTCGATGGCGAAGCCGTAGTAGGCGACGCCGCCGTCGTTCGCGGTGCGGAAGCGGAGCTTCACGTTCTGACCCGCGTACGCCGCCAGGTCAGCAGTCAGGTCGACGTACTCCTGCGGGTCGTGGTCGGCGCAGTTGCCGGTGCAGGTGCTGTCCGAGGTGCCGTGGATGCCGTTGTTGTACTCGGCCGAGGACAGGTTCGTCACCAGCGGGTTCGACCAGGTGGTGCCACCGTCCGTGGAGGCCTCCAGGAAGGTGAAGTCGTACTCCGCCTCGAGGTCGTACTTCACCTTGGCCGAGAGCGTGCCGCCCGAGGGGACCGCGATCTCTGGGCTCACTGCGGTGGCGGTGCGGTCGTCGCCCTTGCCGGAGTAGAGGAACGTCTTGCCGGAGGTGCCGGAGCCGACGTCGTGGGTCGTCTGTCCGTCGGGCAGGTTGACCACGAGTGCCTGCGGGGTCTTCGACCCGGTGTCGTGGAAGCTCGGCCCCAGCGTCAGCTTCTTGGACGTACCGGCTTCGACCGTGTCGTAGTTGAGCCAGCCGAGGAAGAGCTTCTCCGGGGCGCCCATGTGGTTGGGGGTGGTGCCGATGGTGCCGTCACCGTGACCGAGCCACGAACCCGAGCTCATCAGGGTCCAGAAGCCGGTGCCGTTCTCGCCGCCCGCGGTGTCGTAGAAGTCCGGCAGACCGAGGTCGTGGCCGAACTCGTGCGCGAAGACGCCCAGGCCGCCGTTCTCGGGCTCGGTGGTGTAGTCGCGGATCCAGATGTCGGTGTTACCGATCTTGACGCCGCCGGCCTTCGGGAAGTTGGCGGGGCCGTCGGAGCCGGACGCGTTCGCGGCCCAGCGGTGCGACCAGATGCTCCACGGGGCGCCGCCGGCCTCCTCGCCGACACCGGAGTGGATCGCCTGGAAGTGGTCGATGTAGCCGTCGGCCTCGTTGAAGTTGCCGTCGCCATCGAGGTCGTAGCGGTCCCAGATGTCGTAGTCCTGGAGGTACGCCGTGATCTCGGCGTCGGTCTTGCCGGCCGCCTTCTGTGCCTCGTACCAGGCGTTGGCGCTGTCCTGGACGTAGTTCTTCATCGCGGCGGCGGTCTCGTCGCCCTTTTCGTTCTGGTAGTAGGACTCCGCGTGCGGAAGCGTCACCCAGTCGCTCACGTCGCCCTGGAGGTCGAAGCGGCCGCTCGACATCTCCTTGTAGACGTTGTGGAAGGACTCAGCGCCGTTCTCCTGGTTGAAGAACATGTCCATGAAGTGCTCGCGCGAGAAGTCCTCCTCCCAGTAGGTGGAGTTGTCGTTCTCAGCGGGCGGCGCGATCTCGTTGTGGAGCGGGCCCGAGGTGTTGTCGGGGAAGGCCGGGTTGCCGCCTTCGCCGAACTCGACCAGGAAGCTCAGCAGCTGGGACTTCTCGGTGGGCTCGTGCTCCACCCAGCGGGCGTCGCTGCCCGAGCCCATCTTGACGACCTCGCTGCCGTTCTTCGTGACCGTCTGCTTCTCGCCGGTGGCGACGGCGGTGGCGGCGTTGGTCTTGAGCTCGCGGCGCTTGGTGTTGAGCGCGTCGGGCTTGTCATCGATCTTCTGCTTCACAGCAGCGGCGGCGGGGGTCCCCGAGTCCTCGACGGCGCTAGCCGACGAGTGGGTCAGGGCCACCGGCGTCACGCCTGCGACCGCAACCGCGGCGAGAACGCTGGTAAGGCGTCTGTTCATCGTTCCTCCGGAGTCTGGTGACATCGCGCACATCTGCCTTACCCGAGAACTGACCGGCGCGACGGGCCATCACGACAGAGATGGCTTCGGAGTACAACACCAAGCAACGGAGTTACCTGTAAAGGATTTGTCGCCTATTGGCCAGCGGGCGCGATAATTCGTGGCGGGATTACGACATGTGCTCTGATCAACCCGCTTGACCAGCGATTTCGGCGTGGTGAATCGCACACCTGTCATTCGCTGCGACAGGTATTGACAGCGCTCTGTGGCCCTCATTTGATGCCGAGATTGCATGCTTGTAATTGCCTGCGGATCGGGCAGGAGACTTGCATTTAACCGACGGTATTTGTTCCGCTGTCCGGCGAGATAGCCGGGATCGGGACAGATACGGACGGTGTTGGGGGTGGGCCTCAGCGCGTAGATCACCAGATCTCGCAACACCGTTCGCCCGTGCCCGGAGAGCACGAACATCGGAGCATTGTGCCCGTCAGCAGCACCACCTCATGGGTTCGCAACATCGCATCTACTCGTCGCCGTAAGGCCATCCTGGTCGGCGGACTCGCCGCCGCAGTGGTCGCCACAGGCGGCACCGCGTACGGCGTCAAGACCTCCCAGACCGATGTCATCGTCTCGGTCGACGGCAAGGCCAAGGACGTCAGCGTCCACGCCGACACCGTCGGTGAGGTCCTCGAGGCCGAGGGCATCGAGATCGGCGACCGTGACGCGGTTGCTCCATCGGTCGACACCGAGGTCGAGGACGGCAGCGCGATCAGCGTCCGTTACGCCCGTCAGCTGAGCCTCGAGGTCGACGGCAAGGCCCAGGACCACTGGGTCACCGCGACCACCGTCGGCGGCGCCCTCGCCGAGCTCGGCCGTGACTACGACCGGGCAGAGCTCTCCACCAGCCGCGGTGCCTACATCGGCCGCGACGGGATGTCGCTCGACGTCGTGACCCCGAAGACCGTCAAGGTCGCACTGGCGGGGAAGAAGGCCAAGAAGGTCAGCGTGACCGCGCTGACCGTCGCCGATGCCCTGAAGGACCTCGGTGTCGAGCTCGAGCGCCGGGACAAGGTCTCTCCGGCCTCCGACAAGGCCCTGAAGACCGGTCAGAAGATCGTCTTCACCGACTTCTCCGCCAAGACCCAGAAGGTCGCCCGCGAGAAGGTCGAGGCGCCGGTCGAGGAGCGCGAGGACTCCTCGATGTACGAGGGTGAGACCGAGGTCGTCGACGAGGGCTCGGATGGGGTCCGTTCGGTGACGTACCGCATCTTCCTCAAGAACGGCGAGACCGTCTCCAGGAAGGTCCTCGAGCAGAACGTCCTCGAGAAGGCCGAGCCGCGCATCGTCAAGGTCGGCACCAAGGAGAAGGAAGCCCCCGCGGCCAACTTCGCCGGTGGCAGCACCGTCTGGGACCAGCTCGCGCAGTGCGAGTCCGGTGGCAACTGGGCGATCAACACCGGCAACGGCTACTACGGCGGGCTGCAGTTCAACCTGCAGACCTGGGAGGCGTACGGCGGCTCCGGTCTCCCCAGCGAGAACAGCCGCGAGACCCAGATCGCGATCGCGACCAAGGTCCGTGACGCCAACGGTGGCTACGGCTCCTGGCCGCACTGCTCGCAGCAGCTCGGTCTGCCGCAGTAAGGCTGTTTCGGCCCTCGGGCCATAGTCTGTACCCATGACCGACCGCACCCCGCCGCGCCTGTTGGGCCCGGCGGAGGTGCGGTCGCTCGCATCCGAGCTCGATCTCCGCCCCACCAAGCAGCGCGGGCAGAACTTCGTCATCGATGCCAACACCGTGCGCCGGATCGTGCGCGAGTCCGGCGTCGGCGCCGATGACGTCGTCGTCGAGGTCGGGCCCGGCCTCGGGTCGCTCACCCTCGCCATCCTCGAGACCGGCGCAAGAGTGACCGCGATCGAGATCGACGAGACCCTGGCGCAGCGGCTGCCGAGAACCATCCAGGAGTACGCCCCCGACCAGGCCGACGCGTTCAGCCTGCTCCGCGCGGACGCGCTCCGGGTCGACTCGGTCCCCGGACCGCCGCCCACGGCCCTGGTCGCCAACCTGCCCTACAACGTCTCGGTCCCGGTCCTGCTGCACCTGATGTCGCTGCTGCCCTCGCTGCGCCACGGCCTGGTGATGGTGCAGGCCGAGGTCGCCGACCGACTGGCGGCCAAGCCCGGCTCCAAGGTCTACGGCGTCCCCTCGGTCAAGGCCGCCTGGTACGCCGAGGTACGCCGCGCTGGCGTGATCGGCCGCAACGTCTTCTGGCCGGCGCCCAACGTCGACTCCGGGCTCGTCTACTGGCGTCACCGCGAGCCGCCGTCGACGACGGTCTCGCGCGAAGAGGTCTTCGCGGTCGTCGACGCCGCCTTCGCGCACCGTCGCAAGGCGCTGCGCGGCGTACTCAAGCCTCTGGCCGGCTCTGCCGAGGCGGCCGAGAAGGCGTTGGTTGCGGCCGGGATCGACCCGCTGGCGCGAGGCGAGGCGCTGACCATCGCCGACTTCGTACGCATCACCGAATCGCTTCAAAAGGTTCCCTCATGACGATCACCGTCCGCGCCGCCGCGAAGTTCAACCTCCACCTCGGCGTCGGGCCGGTCCGTGAGGACGGGTTCCATCCGTTGGCGACCGTCTACCAGGCGATCGGGCTCTACGACGACGTCACCGTGAGCGAGGCCGCAGAGTGGCAGGTCACGCTCACCGCGGAGGACCACATCGCGCTCGGCGAGATCCCGACCGGCGACGACAACATCGTCGTACGGGCCGGCAAGGCTCTCGCCGCCCACCACGGCATCGACAGGGCCGCGAAGGTCGCGATCCACAAGGGCATCCCGGTCGCCGGCGGCCTCGCCGGTGGCTCGGCCGACGCCGCCGCGACGCTGGTCGCCCTCGACCGCCTGTGGTCGCTGGAGACGCCCGACGAGGACCTGCTGAGCCTGGCGGGGCAGCTGGGCTCCGACGTACCGTTCGCGCTCATCGGTGCCACCGCGGTCGGCGGCGGCCGCGGCGAGATCGTCGAGCCGGTCACCGACAACGGTGCCTGGTGGTGGGTCGCGGTCGGCAACGAGCAGGGACTCTCGACGCCGGCGGTCTACCGCGCCTTCGACGAGCACGCCGGGACCGCGGTCGGCGACCCGCAGGTGCCCGAGAGCCTGCTCATGGCGCTGGAGAAGGGCGACGCGGAACTCCTCGCCGAGGCGCTCACCAACGACCTCCAGGCCCCGGCGCTGGCGCTACGCCCCGACCTCGCCCAGACCTTCGCCGACGGCGCCGAGGCAGGTGCCCTGGCCGTACAGCTCTCCGGCTCGGGCCCGACCGTCCTGATGCTCTGCCTCGACGCCGCCCATGCCCGCGAGGTCGCCGGAGCGATGCAGGCCAAGGCGTACGACCGCGTCTGGACCGCCCCGGGCCCGGTCGCCGGTGCCCACGTCGTCACCTACTGACCCCAACCCGTCGAGCCGTCCGTTACGTCGGCCGAGCCGTCAGTTGCGTCGGCCGAGATGGCAGCGCTGAGCCATCTCGGCCGACGTACGTGACGCTTCGACCGACGTACGTGACGCCTCGGCCGGGGTCAGGCGGCGCTGGAGACGACCTCGTCGGAGATCGCCGCGGCGGCGCGGCGCAGATGACGGGTGATGCTGGCGGCGTTGAACCCGGCGGCGCTGCCGGAGACGGAGACGGCGGCGATCGCGCGGCCCTCGATCATGATCGGGACCGCGGCGCAGACGATGCCGAGCTGGGCCTCCTCGCGGTCGAAGGCGATGCGCTCGCTGTTGGCGCGGCGGAGCTCGGCGAGGAACTTCGCCGGGTCGCCGTGCGAGTGGCGGGTGCGCCTCACCAGGCCGGACTCGAGCACGGCCGCGATGTGGTTGCGGTCGCTGAACGAGAGGATCGCCTTGCCGAGCGCTGAGCAGGCGGCGGGCGCTCGCCCGCCGACGTACGTGTCCGGCTGGATGCCACCGCGTCCGGTGATCTTCTCCAGGATGACGATGTCGGTGCCCTCGAGGATGGCGAGGTGGACGGTCTTGCCGGTCGCCACGTAGAGCTCGGCGAGGTGCGGCATCGCGGTCTCCCGGATGCCCTGCGGGCGGCAGATCTGCACCGCGTTGCCGAGCTCGAAGAGGCGGCGGCCGAGTACGTAGTGTCGGCCGGTGCGCTCCACGTATCCGCTCTGCTCGAGGTGACGCAGAAGGCGGAAGGCGGTCGACTTGGGAAGCCCCGCGGTGCGAGCGATCTCGCTGACACCGAGCTTGGGGCCGGCTCCGAGAAATGCCTCCAGGATCTGGAGGGCCTTCGTCGCAGACGGGGTCGCCGAAGAGGTCGTCCTCGGGGCACCTTCATGGTCGTGCTGACTAGCCAGGGTGGGGATAGCAGTGACGCTCATGGGGGGATCTCCTTAATTGAGACGGAGGCACCACGAAGGGGGGATCTGGGGCCTCCAACTCTCTGTGACAGCAGTCACTGTAACGATCGTTCCGGAGGTTGTGGAGCAAATGTTGGATAAATCTCATTCCTGACCTGCGGAAATAGGTGACACGACATACAGTTCGATGTGTTTCCGCCCGTTAGCGTCGTAGAACGCCTGTGGACCTACGGTAGTAGGTCAGTGACTGATCTGTGTATGAAACGGCGTAGCCGTGACCAGTCGCGCCAGCAGGTCCGAGGTCGTGGCCGGTGGCATGTCGGCGCTGTCGAGCGCCTCGGCAAAGAGAAGTCCGTCTGCGATCACGAGGAGCAGCGCGGCCATCTCGTCGGCGTGCGCCGGCCCGTCCTCACGCAGGGCTCCACGGAACCAGCCGGCGAAGTCGTCTCGCGACTGGCGGCGTACGGCGAGGAACCGGTCGCGGCCCGGCAGCGGCTCGGGCCGCTTCGGGAGCACCAGCATGAGGCCGATCCGCAGGAACGGGGGCAGTCGGCGCAGGCTGGCCACCAGTGGCCTCAGCATCAGTGGGAGCTCCGTGGCGCAGTCGCAGTCCGCGGTCGGAGGCTGCCACGAAGACTGGGTGCTGCTCCAGGCGCGGTAGGAGTCGTCCACCGCGGCCGAGAACAGGTCGTCCTTGTTCGTGAAGTGCCAGTAGACCGAGGAGGCGGGCAGCTCCGCGGTGGCGCAGATCCGGCTGATCGAGGCGCCCTCGTAGCCGCTCTCCGAGGCGACCTCCAGCGCCGCCGCGACGAGCTTCTCGCGGCTGCTGCTCCTGCCCTCGTACGTCACGGGCGGCAGCTCCACGGTCTCGGGGACGGCCGCCGGGTCGTGCTTCCGGAGATGGTCCGCGACCTCGGCCAGCCCGTCGGCGAGCCGTTGCCGGAGCGGGTCGAGCTCGGCGTACTCGTCGGTCTGGGCGTGGATGAAGAGGCCATCGTGGGCGGCGAGGGTCAGCCGCGCGAGGGTCTCGATATGCGAGGCCGGAAGGTCGACCGCCTCCGACCACCACCGCTCGAAGTCGGCCAGCGTCTGGGTGCGGATCTGGAGGAAGCGCTCGCGCGGACCGTCGCCGACCGTCGGCCCGGACTCGAGCGCGAGCATCAGGCCCATCCGCCACCAGTCGGCCCTGGCGCCGTGCGTGTCGGACGTCGTACGCCGCAGGTTCGCCAGCAGCCCCTTGCGCAGGTCGTCGCCGGTCGGTGTCGGCTCCCACCGCGGGGCGATGTCGTTCCAGCGGGTGTAGCCGTGCTCGAGCGCCTCGGCGAGCAGCTGGTCCTTGTTGGAGAAGTGCCAGTACAGGGAGGACGGCGGGAGGCCGGTCGCGCGACGAACCAGCGCCATCGTCGTGCCGACATAGCCGCGCTCGGCGGCCAGCCGGAGCGCTGCTTCGAGGATCATCTGACGCGAGCCATGCGTGTGCTCGCGGAGCGTCGTCTTCTCGGCCATTGCACTGAGTCTAAGCAGGTCAGGGGCTCTTCGTCCGCCTCGTGTGCCGCAGGGTGGCCGCCGCGATGCTGGCTGCCTCACCGCCCTCGGGGACAATGGGAGACGATATGGCGAACCTCCTCAACCTCGAGCACGTCTCCAAGGCGTACGGCATCCGGCCCCTCCTCGACGACGTCTCCCTCGGCATCAGTGCCGGCGACCGGGTCGGCATCGTCGGCCGCAACGGCGACGGGAAGACGACGCTCCTGCAGGTGATGACCGGCCTGGAGGAGCCAGACTCCGGTCGCGTCTCGCGCCAGCGTGGCCTGCTGGTCGGGTTCCTGCACCAGGGCGACCAGCTCATCGACTCCCACACCGTGCGCGAGGCAGTGCTCGGCGGGCGGTCTGACCACGAGTGGGCCGGCGTCCCCATGCTCCGTGAGATCGTCGAACAGCTCCTGGCCGGGATCGACCTCGACCGTTCCGTCATGGGTCTCTCCGGTGGCGAGCGCCGTCGCTGCGCCCTGGCCGAGCTGCTCCTGGGAGACCACGACCTGATCGTGCTCGACGAGCCCACCAACCACCTCGACGTCGAGGCCGTGGCCTGGCTGGCCTCACACCTCGCCGCGCGCTCGTCCGCGCTCGTCGTGGTCACCCACGACCGCTGGTTCCTCGACGAGGTCTGCCAGTTCACCTGGGAGGTCCACGACGGCCAGGTCGACGCCTACGAGGGCGGCTATGCCGCCTTCGTCCTCGCCAAGGCCGAGAGGTCCCGTCAGGCCGCCGCCACCGAGGTACGTCGCCAGAACCTGGTCCGCAAAGAGCTGGCCTGGCTGCGCCGCGGCGCCCCGGCGCGTACGTCCAAGCCGAAGTTCCGCATCGACGCCGCCAACCAGCTCATCGAGGACGTACCTCCGCCGCGCGACCGCTTCGAGCTGCAGAAGTTCGCGGCCCAGCGGCTCGGCAAGGACGTCATCGACGTCGAGGACGTCGACCTCTTCCGCGGCGAGCGGCAGCTGCTGTCGCACGCCACTTGGCGCATCGGTCCGGGTGACCGGATCGGCATCGTCGGCGTCAACGGCGCCGGCAAGACCTCGGTGCTGTCGCTGCTGGACGGCTCCCTCCCGCCTGCGGTGGGGAAGGTACGCCACGGCCGCACCATCGCTCTCCAGCACCTGACCCAGCAGCTCGACGACCTCGACCCGGAGGCGCGAGTCCTCCCCACCGTCGAGTCGATCAAGCGCGTCACCAAGACGACCGACGGCCAGGAGCTCTCGGCGACCTCGATGCTCGAGCGCTTCGGCTTCACCGGCGACAAGTTGGTCACCCGCATCGGCGACCTCTCCGGTGGCGAGCGCCGCCGCTTCCAGCTGCTGCGCCTGCTGCTCACCGAGCCCAACGTCCTGCTGCTCGACGAGCCGACCAACGACCTCGACATCGAGACGCTCAACGTCCTCGAGGACTTCCTCGACGCCTGGCCCGGCACCCTGATCGTCGTCTCCCACGACCGCTACTTCCTCGAGCGCGTCACCGACTCCGTCTGGGCCCTGCTCGGCGATGGCCAGATCTCCATGCTCCCGCGCGGTGTCGACGAGTATCTCGAGCGCCGCCTCCCCATCCCCGCCGAGACGTCAGCCCCGCAGGCCGAGGCGTCCCGTGCGTCGGCCGAGACGGCAGCGGGTGGTCCCTCGAAGGCCAAGCCCGGCTCCGCCGACGAGCGAGCGGCGAAGAAGGTCATCGCCAGGATCGACAAGCAGCTCGAGCGGATCGGCGAGCAGCAGCAGAAGCTCGAGCTCGCGATGGCCGAGTCGGTCAACGACTACACCCGGCTCGCCGAGCTCAGCGCGCAGCTGAATCAGCTCGCCGCGGAGAAGGACGATCTCGAGCTGGAGTGGCTCGAAGCGGCCGAGGTCCTGGAGTAGCGTCCCGCCCGCCGAGTCGGCGCAAACTGACGAGATCCCGCGTCGAGTCGGCGCGTTATGACGAGCCGACTCGGCGGGACTCTCGGTCAGGACGAGAAGGGGACCAGCAGGCGGCGCAGGAGGTCGGTGAGCTGGTTCTGCTGGTCGCCCGAGAGGCCGTCGAGGAACTCCCGCTCGGCGGCGAGCAGCGCCTCGAAGGCGCTGTCGACGGTCGCCTTGCCGTCGGGGGTGAGCCGGACGAGGACACCCCGCCGGTCCGCCGGATCCGGCAGCCGTTCGACGAGTCCTCGGGAGGCGAGTCGGTCGACGCGGTTGGTCATGGTCCCGCTGGTCACCAGGGTCTCGCGCAGCAGCCGGCCCGGGGAGAGCTCGTAGGGGTCGCCCGCTCGGCGCAGTGCGGCGAGTACGTCGAACTCCCACGACTCGATCCCGGAACCGGAGAACGCGTCGCGTCGAGCGAGATCGAGGTGACGCGAGAGGCGGGAGAGACGCGAGAAGATCTCGACGGGACCGAGGTCCAGGTCGGGCCGCTCGTGTGCCCAGGCCTCGCTCAGGTCGTCGACTTCGTCGCGCATGGCGAGAGCGTAGCCCAAGTTCGCCTCATCGAGAATCTTGACATCGAGACAAGTCGAGGGGACGATCGGAATATCTTGACATCAAGAGAAATCGAGAGGACGTACGCCATGACCGCATGGGATCCCGAGCGCTACCTGACCTACTCCGACGAGCGAGGTCGCCCGTTCGTCGATCTCCTTCGCCGGGTCGACGCGGATCGTCCGAAGACCGTGGTCGACCTGGGATGTGGCCCCGGAAACCTGACCGCCCTCGCGGCCGGCCGCTGGCCGGAGGCCAGGGTCGTCGGTCTCGACTCCAGCGCGCCGATGATCGACAAGGCACGCGCGACCATCCATGGTGTCGACTTCGCGGTGGCGGACCTTCGTGACTGGGCCGACTCGGTTGTGCCGGCATCGGTCGACGTACTCCTCTCCAATGCCACCCTCCAGTGGGTCCCTGGCCATCTGGACCTGCTCCCTGCGCTCGCCGGCGCGGTCGCGGCGGGCGGCTGGTTCGCCTTCCAGGTGCCGGGCAACTTCGACGAGCCCAGCCACCGGCTCCGCGAGGAGCTGGCCGCCGAGGAGCCGTACGCCGAGCACGCCCGCCACCTCGAGGCGCCCGGGTCGCATGACCCGGCCGACTACTACGACGTGCTGGTGGGGGAGGGCTTCGAGGTCGATGCCTGGGAGACGACGTACCTCCACGTGCTGACCGGCGAGGACCCGGTCTTCACCTGGATCGCCGGAACGAGCCTCCGTCCCACGGCTGCCGCGCTGGAGAAGGCCGGTCTCTTCGAGCTGTTCGCCGAGGAGCTCAAGAACCGTCTGGCACAGGCCTATCCCGTACGAAACGATTCGGTAGGAAACAGTTTCGTCCTGCTCCCGTTCCGCCGCGTCTTCGTGGTCGCCCGCAGACTGGCGGCATGATGCGGATCCATCACGTGCAGGTCGGCATGCCCACGGGCCACGAGGACGAGGCCCGAACCTTCTACGCCGACGGCCTCGGGCTGACCGAGGTGCCGAAGCCGGCCGAGCTGGCCAAGCGCGGTGGCGCGTGGTTCCGCTCGCCAGGCGGCGCGGAGATCCATCTCGGCGTCGAGGATCCGCACCGCCCGCAGGCCAAGGCTCATCCCGCCCTGGCGGTCGAGACCGAGGCAGACCTGGAGGCCACCGGCGCGAGGCTGGCGCGGCTTGGCTTCGACGTCGACTGGAGCCAGCGCCACAACGCTGACGGATTCGAGCGCTTCCACGTCCGCGATCCGTTCGGCAACCGCGTCGAGATCGTGTGGCCAACGGGCAACTAGCACGAACTTCGGTCCCGTGTAGGCGAAAACCGGAATCAACTAAAAAGAACCGTAACGCCGACTGGTCTGGACCGTTGTCCCCCGGGGGATACAACAACGAGCCAGGAATGATGCCAGAAACGATGGAAGGCAAGACTTTGACTGACGACGTGACCGTCCCCCAACCTCGGGACGCGGAGACGACGAGCGTGGTCAATCGAGTCCGCCGGGCTCAGGGCCAGCTCGGTGGCGTGCTCCGCATGATTGAAGACGGCCGCGAGCTCGCCGATGTGGTCGGCCAGCTCAAGGCAGTGACTCGGGCCCTCGACAAGGCCGCTTTCGCGCTGCTCTCCAACGAGCTGCGCCGCGCGCACGCCGACGGAGATCGCCCGGAGCAGATCGAGGAGCTCGAGAAGGTCTTCCTCTCCCTCTCCTGATCTCGGGCCAGGAGAGGGGAGGAGGTTACCCTCGGGTAACCTGACTGCCATGAGCCAGCTCTACGACCTCTGGAAGTCCTTCAACCGTGTCCCGGTTGTCGGCAAGCGAGCATTCTCGGTTGGATTCGCGAAGAAGGCGCCCTACTTCGGGTCCATCCACCCGCTGGTCAACCAGTTGCGGCCCAACTACGCCGAGGTCATCGTGCCCAACCGCAAGGGCAACCACAACCACATCGGCACCGTTCACGCCATCGCGCTGTGCAACGGTCTCGAGATGGCCATGGGTGCCCTTGCGGAGGTCACCATCCCGCGCGACAAGCGCTGGATCCCCAAGGGGATGACCGTCTCCTACACCGCCAAGGCCTCCACCGACATCACCTGCATCGCGGAGACCGACCAGGAGCAGTGGGACACCGCTGACGGTGACCTCGCGGTACGCGTCAAGGGCATCCGTGAAGACGGCACCGTGGCCATCGAGGGCACCATCAACCTCTGGGTGACCCCGAAGAAGAAGTAAGAGCAGGTACGCAACGGCCCGCTGCCCCGAGGGCAGCGGGCCGTTGGTTCGTCCTGATGGTGTCAGGCGTTGCCGCCCGGCATGCCGGCTGCGGTCGCCGTTTGCACGTCCGGGTCCTCCGCGGTGCCGACGGGACCGGCGGTGTGACCGACCCTCCGCGTACGGGCCTCGACGACGTTCGCCACGAAACCGAGGATCGTGTTGATTGCGATGTAGATCAGCGCCACGACGATCGCCGCGGGGATCAGGTTGTTGTAGTTGCCCTCGATCTTGTTGATCTGGTTGAGCAGTTCGTCGTAGGCGAGGATGTAGCCGAGGGCGGTGTCCTTGAGCAGGACGACGAGCTGAGCGATGATCGCCGGCAGCATCGAGCGCACGGCCTGAGGCAGCAGGATCGCACGCATCACCTGACCGGGCGAGAGCCCGATCGCGACGCCGGCCTCCGACTGTCCCTTCGGCAGAGCGTTGACACCCGCACGGATGATCTCGGCCAGCACGGAGCCGTTGTAGAGCATGAGTCCGAGGACGACCGCCCAGAAGACGCTGGTCTCGAGCCCGAGCGGCTGCTGCATGAAGTAGATGAACATCATCAGCAGCAGCATCGGGATCGCACGGAAGAACTCCACGATCACACCGCTGGGGACGCTGATGATCCGGCTCTGCGAGAGGCGGCCGACTGCGAGGAGGAACCCGAACGTGAGCGCGAGCACGGCACCGACGGCGAAAGCGCTCAGCGTGCCGATGAGACCAGGGATGAGGAAGTTCTCCCAGACCGGCGCCTCGAGGAATGGCTTCCACTTCTCGGCGTCCCACTGCCCGGTTTCGTCGAACTTGGAGTAGACGAACCAGGCCGCCCAGGCCAGGAACACGAGGGCGATGGCCGAGTAGACCCAGTTGAGCGCCTTGCCGCGGGGTCCGGGGGCGTCGTACAGAACTGAGGCGCTCATTATCGGATCACCGCGAATCGCTTGGCGGCCCAGCCGGCGATGAAGCCGATGGGCAGGGTCAGGATCATGAAGCCCACCGCGAAGATGATGAAGATCAGCAGGATCTGGTCGGAGTTGCGCTCCATCAGCGACTTCATCTGCCCCGACGCCTCGTTGACCATGGTGGCGGTGGTGACACCGATGGTGACGGCGACCGTCGTGTTCTTGGTCATCGCGATCAGTACGCTGGCGAGCGGGTTGATCACCGACCTCAACGCTTGGGGAAGGACGATCAGGCGAAGGTTCTGGGTGAAGGTCAGCCCGATCGCGCGCGCCGCCTCGGCCTGGCCGAGCGGCACCGTGTTGATGCCCGAGCGCAGCACCTCACACACGAAGGTCGAGGTGTAGACGCTGAGTGCGAGGACCGCCAGCCAGAAGTTGTTGCGGTAGATCAGCTCCTCGTTGAAGTTGAGGCCGAGTTGATAGCTCAGTCCGAAGAGCGTGAAGAACATGACCAGGGTCAGTGGAGTGTTGCGGAACGTGTAGACGACGGCCGAGCCGATCCAGCGCAGCACGGGAACCGGTGAAACCCGGAACGTCGCGAGCACCACGCCGAGCAGCAGCGAGAAGATGCCGCTGAAGAAGGCGAGTCTCAAGGTCAGCCCGAACGAGGTCAGGATGGCTGACCCGCTCTCGGAGATGAGGTCCATTGGTCCTTCCAAATTTCTTGCGCTGGACGCGGCGACGGGGCAGGGGAGCAGACTCCCCTGCCCCGCGGATGCCTCAGTAGCGGTCGACGGCCGGCGGCTCCGGCAGCTCGTAGCCGGACTCACCGAGGTTGTCGTTGAACGCCTCTTCCCAAGCGCCGTCCTCGAAGGACTTCTCGATCAGGTCGTTGATCTTGTCGCGGTCCTTGCTGCCCTTGGGCAGACCCACGCCGTAGTTCTCCTCGGAGAACGGCGCACCGACGATCTTGAACTTGCCCGGGTCCTGCTGGGCGTAGCCCGCCAGGATGATGTCGTCGGTGGTCATCGCGTCGAGCTGGCCGCCCTCGATCGCGGTGACGCACTTGCTGTAGGTGTCGAACTCCTGCAGCTGGACGCCCTTGGCGTACTCGTCCTTGACCTTCTGGGCCGAGGTCGAGCCGGTCACCGAGCAGAGCTTCTTGCCGTCGAGCGTGTCGGGGCCGGTGATGTCGGTGTTGTCGGCGGCGACCAGGAGGTCCTGGCCGGCGATGTAGTACGGGCCGGCGAAGTCGACCTCGGCCTTGCGCTCGTCGGTGATCGAGTACGTGGCCAGGATCATGTCGACCGAGCCGTCCTTGAGGAAGGTCTCGCGGTTTGCGGAGACAGCCTCAACCCATTCGATCTGGTCCTCGTCGTAACCGAGGCCCTCGGCGATGTACTCCGCCATGTCGACGTCGAAGCCCGAGTAGTCGCCGTCGGCCTCCTTGAAGCCCAGGCCCGGCTGGTCGAACTTGATGCCGATCTTGATCTTGTCGCCGCCGGCTTCAGTGCCGGTGTCGTCGCTGCCACCACAGGCAGCGAGCGAGCCCGTGAGCGCGAGAGCGCCCAGGGTCGCGGCGATCTTCGTGAACTTCATCGTTTCCACCTTCTGGAGTTAAGGGTTGGTGCCTTGCAGGATGCGCGAGCCCAGGGCTCACCCGAGACGTACGTTCAGTGCTTGAGGATCTTGCCGAGGAAGTCCTTGGCGCGCTCGGACTGCGGGTTGTCGAAGAACTCGGCCGGGGTGTTGGACTCGACGATCTGGCCGTCGGCCATGAAGACGACACGGTCGGCGGCGACACGGGCGAAGCCCATCTCGTGGGTGACCACGATCATGGTCATGCCCTCCTTGGCGAGGCTGACCATGACGTCGAGCACCTCCTTGACCATCTCCGGGTCGAGCGCGGAGGTGGGCTCGTCGAAGAGCATCACCTGCGGCTTCATCGCCAGCGCCCGGGCGATGGCGACGCGCTGCTGCTGACCACCGGAGAGCTGAGCGGGGTACTTGCTCGCCTGGACGCCCACGCCGACCCGGTCGAGCAGCTTCTTGGCCTCGGCCTCGGCCTCGGCCTTCTTGAGCTTGCGCACCTTCATCGGGCCCAGCGTGACGTTCTGAAGGATCGTCTTGTGGGCGAAGAGGTTGAAGCTCTGGAAGACCATCCCGACCTCGGCGCGCAGCTTGGCTAGGCCCTTGCCCTCCGCGGGCAGCTCCTTGCCGTCGAGCTTGATCGTGCCCGAGTCGATCGTCTCCAGGCGGTTGATCGCGCGGCAGAGAGTCGACTTCCCCGAGCCCGAGGGCCCGATCACCACGACGACCTCGCCACGCTTGATCTCCAAGTTGATGTCCTGGAGTACGTGCAGATCGCCGTAGTGCTTGTCGACATGGTCAAGAACCACCAAAGCGTCTCCCGAAGGTGCGCTGGCGGGTTCGGTGTCAAGCACGGTCATGCCGCAGACCTAACCACATCCTGCATTGCACATCTATGACTTGGCCCCGGGTATCGGTTACAACCAGATAACCAACAAGATTCGGTACGCCCGCTGCGCCGGTCATCCGCGCTGGATTCCTCGACGTGGCCCCTACGGTCGTACGCTTGAAGGCGCTATGACTACGTCGATCGCCTCTGGCTCCGCTTCGGCGGTGCGCACCTACGAAGTCCGCACCTACGGGTGCCAGATGAACGTCCACGACTCCGAGCGCCTCTCGGGGCTGCTGGAGGATGCGGGCTATCGCAAGGCGACCGAGGGCGCCCAGGCGGACGTGGTCGTCTTCAACACCTGCGCCGTCCGGGAGAACGCCGACAACAAGCTCTACGGCAACCTCTCCCACCTGGCCCCGATCAAGCAGGCCAACCCGGACCTTCAGATCGCCGTCGGCGGCTGCCTCGCGCAGAAGGACCGGGCGACGATCACCGAGAAGGCGCCGTACGTCGACGTGGTGTTCGGGACGCACAACATCGGCTCGCTCCCGGTGCTGCTCGAGCGGGCTCGGGTGCAGGAGGAGGCCCAGGTCGAGATCCTGGAGTCCCTCGAGGTCTTCCCTTCCACGCTGCCGACCAAGCGCGAGTCGGCCTATGCCGCTTGGGTGTCGGTGAGCGTGGGCTGCAACAACACCTGCACCTTCTGCATCGTCCCGAGCCTGCGCGGCAAGGAGAAGGACCGCCGGCCGGGCGAGATCCTCGCCGAGATCGAGGCGCTCGTCGCCGAGGGTGTCACCGAGGTCACCCTGCTGGGCCAGAACGTCAATGCCTACGGCGTCGAGTTCGGCGACCGGCAGGCCTTCTCGAAACTGCTGCGCGCCTGTGGCGAGATCGAGGGGCTGGAGCGGGTGCGGTTCACCAGCCCGCACCCGGCCGAGTTCACCGACGACGTCATCGAGGCGATGGCCGAGACGCCCAACGTGATGCCGTCGCTGCACATGCCGCTGCAGTCCGGCTCCGACCGCGTGCTCAAGGCGATGCGCCGCTCCTACCGGTCGACCAAGTTCCTCGGCATCATCGAGCGCGTCCGCGCGGCGATCCCGAATGCGGCGATCACCACCGACATCATCGTCGGCTTCCCGGGGGAGACCGAGGAGGACTTCCAGGCCACCCTCGACGTGGTCCGCGAGTCGCGCTTCGCCTCCGCCTTCACGTTCCAGTACTCGAAGCGTCCTGGCACTCCCGCCGCCGACCTCCCCGACCAGATCTCTCCCGCGGTCGTCAAGGACCGCTATGGCCGACTCGTCGACCTCGTCAACGAGATCGCCTACGAGGAGAACAAGAAGAACGTCGGACGTACGCTCGAGCTGATGGTCGCCGAGGGTGAGGGCCGCAAGGACTCCGAGACCCACCGGCTCTCGGGTCGCGCTCCCGACAACCGGCTGGTCCACTTCAACGTGGCCGGGGCCGAGGGCGTACGTCCTGGCGACATGGTGAAGGTCGAGGTCACCTACGCGGCTCCGCACCACCTGGTTGCCGACAACCCCGTGCTCGAGGTACGCCGCACGCGTTCCGGCGACGCCTGGGAGGCGCGCCAGGGCCGACCCGAGCCCGAGGCCGCTTCGGTCGGGCTGGGCATGCCGTCGGTCGGGGTGCCCGCTCCGCTGCCCGCCGCACCGGCCTGCGGCTGATCGTGCGGCGTCACGTTACTCGGACAGCAAATTCTCCGTAACTCCGTTCCCCCGAGGGTATTTCTGCCCTAGCCTGAGGCAACTTGTCTCAGGAAGGGATACCCCCATGTCGATTCCCAAGCTGGTCAACAGAGCAGCGGCGATGGGCGCACTCGGTGTTCTCGTGGCATCAGGCCTGGCAGCCGCGGCCCCCGCGGGCGCGATGCAGGCGTCCGCGGGAGGCGATGCCTGCTTCGACCCGCACGAGGTCGGCGCCGCCCGCGTCGCCGAAGGGGCCAAGCAGGTCCGCGACACGAACCATCTGACCGCGAAGCAGGCCGAGGCCAAGGAGAAGGCGCTCTCCAGCGCGCTGGCCGCGCAGGGGAAGAAGGGCGGCACCGCCAACCTCGCCGCGACGACCATCCCGACCTACATCCACGTCATCCAGGAAAACGCCACCACCGGCGTCGTTCCGCAGGCGAACATCGACGCCCAGATCGACGTGCTCAACGCGGCGTACGCCGGCACGCCGTTCTCCTTCGAGGTCGCCGGCCAAGAGACCACGATCAACCCGGCCTGGTACCCGATCATCTCCGGCTCGGCCGGCGAGCGGGACATGAAGGCGGCCCTGCGCCAGGGCGGCGACAACGCGCTCAACGTCTACATCGGCGAGATCGACGACGGCCTGCTCGGCTGGGCGACCTTCCCGACCAAGAACATCTCGTCCCAGGACGGTGTGGTCATCCTCGGCGAGTCGCTGCCGGGCGGCTCGGCGGCGCCGTACGACGAGGGCGACACGGCCACGCACGAGGTCGGCCACTGGCTGCACCTCTACCACACCTTCCAGGGTGGCTGTCGCGGCAAGGGTGACCAGGTCGCCGACACCCCGGCCGAGGCCGCGCCGGCCTTCGGCTGCCCGGAGGGCTCCGACACCTGCTCGGCGCCGGGCCTCGACCCGATCCACAACTTCATGGACTACACCGAGGACGCGTGCATGGACGAGTTCACGCCGGGTCAGGTGCAGCGCATGATCGACGGGTGGGTGGCGTACCGCGCCTGATCGCTGCTCGACTCTTGGTGAGATCTCTGTGAAATGCGCCGAGCGCCGGGTCCCTTGCGGGCCCGGCGCTCGATCCGTGTGATCAGCAGAGCTGAATCAGTACTGCGACTGGCTCTGCTCGCCGCCGAAGCCGCCCTCGTTCGAGCCCTCGTCGGAGCCGTAGGAGGAGCCCTCGGACTGCTCCTGGCCGCCGCCGAAGCCGCCCTCGTTGGACTGCTCGCCGCCGCCGAAGCCACCCTCGCTCTGGCCACCCTCGGAGCCGTAGGACGAGCCGCCCTCGTTGGACTCCTGGCCGCCGAAGCTGCCCTCGGAATGCTCGCCGCCACCGTAGGAGCTGCCCTCGTTGGACTGCTCACCGTAGGAGGAGCCGCCCTCGCTCGAGCCCTCGTCGGAGCCGTAGGAGGAGCCCTCGGACTGCTCCTGGCCGCCGCCGAAGCCACCCTCGTTGGACTGCTCGCCGCCGAAGCCGCCCTCGCTCTGGCCACCCTCCTGGCCGCCGAAGCCGCCCTCCTGGCCGTAGTTCTGCTGCTCGTCGCTGTTGCCGTAGTTCTCAGACATATTGGTCCACACTTCCGAGTAGTTGTGATTGGACCGGAATCGAACGTACATCGCACGTCCGCCCCCCGGCTGCCCCATTCGTGAGACGAGAATGAGACGGTCTAGACCGTTCCATGTGACGGCACAAGTCGCAACAGGTTCGTAACAGTGTTTCGAAAGTCGATACGTAAAAAGTCAGCTGGGTGTAACGCGAAATAAACGCGAGGCGGGGAGCAACCCGGTGTGGGTCGCTCCCCGCCTCGTGGCGTGTGGAGGGCTCAGTTGCCGCCGTCCAGCTTCTCTGCTTCGTTCTTGGCAGTCTCGACGCCCTGGTCGATCTGGTCGCTGAACTTGCCACCGGTCTTCTCGTCGGCGATCTCGCCGGCCTTGTCCAGGCCCTCGCCGACCTTGTCGGCGCCGATCTTGTCGATGCCCTGCTGGGCGAGATCCTTAGCCTTGTCCAAGAAGCTCATGCTTCCCCCTCTTGATCGGTCGGCTCCCCGTTTGAGCCAACTTGCGGCCAGACTAACTGCATGGAGTACGACAGCAACAGGGGGACACGCGACCCGGATGGGTCATCTGGGCTACGCGACTTGGGATCTTTTCCCCTGTCCGCCACCCCGATCGTGGCCGTCGTCGGAGCCACCGCAGCGGGGAAGACGTCGCTCTCCCTCGACCTCGCCGAGACCCTCGGTGGCGAGATCATCAACACCGACGCGATGCAGGTCTATCGCGGCATGGACATCGGGACGGCGAAGCTTCCGGTCGAGGAGCGGCGCGGGATCCCACACCATCTGCTCGACCTCCTCGACATCGCCGAACCGGCCTCCGTCGCCGACTTCCAGGCGCTGGCGCGCGAGGAGATCGCGACGCTCCGGAAAGCGGGGAGAACGCCCGTGCTGGTCGGCGGCAGCGCCCTCTACACGCGCGCGATCCTGGACCGGTTCGAGTTCCCCGGCACCTCGAACGAGGTGCGTGAGCGTCTGGAGAAGGAGCTCGAAACCGCAGGTGAGAAGGCACTTCACGACCGCCTGCGAGCTCTCGACCCGGTCGCGGCGGAGCGGATCGAGATCGACAACGGTCGTCGCGTCGTACGCGCTCTGGAGGTCATCGAGCTGACCGGCGAGCCGTTCAGCGCACGACTGCCCGAGCAGGTCTACCACGACCCGGCCTCCATCCAGATCGGCGTCGACATCTCCCGAGAAGCTCTGGACGTACGCATCCGGCAGCGGGTCTCGGAGATGTTCGAGTCCGGTTTCGTCGACGAGGTGGCCCGGCTCCTGGAGGCCGGTCTGGGGCGGTCGCGGACCGCGTCGAAGGCCATCGGCTACAAGGAGGTCGCCGCCTACCTCGCGGGCGAGACGACGCTGGAGGAGGCGATGGAGCGGACCGCCATCAAGACCCGGCAGTTCGCCCGGCGCCAGGACGCCTGGTTCCGCAAGGATCCGCGGGTCGTATGGGTCTCATATGATGATCCGGCCCGTCTCGACAAGGCCGTTGCGGCGGTGCGGAGGTTGGGACTGTGAGCATAAGCGAGCGTCAGCGAGCGACAATCGGCTTCAGGCCGTCGCGTCCGTATCCTTGCCTCTGTCCAACGGAGGCGACGGCATGAACGTGCGGGACCGTCTGCGGGAGCTGCTGGACGCGGTGCTCGACGGGGCCGACGCCGGAGAGCCACGCACGCTGGCGCAGATGGCCGGCGACGCCTACACCTCGCCCTACCACTTCAACCGGCTGCTCTCCCGAGGCGCGGGCGAGCCGCCGGTGGCGATGCGGCGCCGGGTGATGCTGGAGAGGGCCGCGTGGCAGCTGCAGCACGGTGGCACGGTGACCGATGCCGCCTGGGCCGCTGGCTACGAGTCCGTGGAGGGGTTCTCGCGGGCCTATGCAAAGGCCTTCGGGCACCCGCCGAGCACCACCGCGGTCAGCCACTGGCTGCCGGCGCCGAACGGGATCCACTTCCACCCGCCGGAGTCGCTGTGGGTCGACTCCCAGGAGCGGGTGCTCTCTCCGCTGACCGAGCAGCTCGTCATGCACGACCTCGACGACACCAGAGCGCTGCTGGACCTCGCCAAGGGTCTGTCCGCGGAGGTGCTCACCGAGGTGCGGCTCGCCGACCACGAGGTGCTGGAGTGGGACGGCCCGGAGGAGTCGCTGGCGCAGGTCCTGGAGGCGACGGTCTGGGCAAAGGAGTGCTGGGTCGCCTCCATCGAAGGCCTCTCGATGCCGGTCCGGCGCCCCTTCGACTCGGTCGTCGCGCTGATCGAACGCCACGAGGCCGTGGCGGCGCGTTGGCTGGCGGTCGTACGCGACATCGAGCGCCGCGGGGCCTGGGAGGACCGGCTCATCGACGCCCTGTGCGAGCCGCCGGAGAGCTTCCAGATCGGGTCGGTGGTCGCCCACGTCCTGACGTACGCAGCCCATCGGCGTCTGCTGGCCCGGATGATGCTCCGGATGGCCGGTGTCGAGGTCGACCGGGGCGACCCGATCGAGTGGCTGCGGGCCCGCCGCGGCGAGGTGCCGTCCGTCTGAGCTGGGGACGAAATGATTCGGCCGCCCACGCGGCCGCCTCGTACCCTGAGGCCGTGACCCCTACCTGGACTGAGATCAGCACGCTCGAGGAGCTCGTCGACCTGGTCGGCGTGCCGCAGGAGCGGGCGATGACCAAGGGGCGCCCGGCGCTCCTCGACATCGACAGGGAGTGGCTCGCCGCGACGCCGTTTTGCGTGCTCGCGACCTCGGACGCCGAGGGCAACTGCGACGCCTCGCCCAAGGGGGACCCGGCCGGGTCGCTGGTGCACGTCATCGACGACAAGACGATCGCGATCGCGGAGCGGCCGGGCAACAAGCGCGTCGACGGCTACCGCAACGTACTCGCCAACCCGCACGTCGGGCTCAACTTCCTGATCCCGGGCCGCGGCGACACGCTGCGGATCAACGGCCGTGCCCGGCTGGTCTCGGACGCGTCGTTCTTCGACGAGATGGTCGTGAAGGGCAAGCGACCGATCCTCGCCCTGGTCGTCGACATCGACGACATCTTCTTCCACTGTGCGAAGGCGTTCCTGCGCTCGGGCCTGTGGGACCCGGAGACGTGGGACCCCGACCACCTCCCCAAGCGTGCGGTCATCGCCAAGCAGGTCGAGAACGACCCGCGTACGCTTGCGGAGATGGAGGACTACTACCGCACCGACACCTACTCGAAGTTCCTCTACTGATGTCCTACGCTTTCTTGAAGGGGCACGGCACGGAGAACGACTTCGTGCTGCTGCCGGACGTCGACGGGTCGGTGCACGGCGCCCTCTCGGACGAGGAGATGGCCGATCGGGTCCGGGCGCTGTGCGACCGCCGGGCCGGCATCGGCGGCGACGGGATCCTGCGGGTGATCCGGACCGCCGCCTACACCGGTGAGGACCGTCCGGTCAGCGACGCCGAGTGGTTCATGGACTACCGCAACGCCGACGGCACCCGGGCCGAGATGTGCGGCAACGGCACCCGGGTCTTCGCGGAGTATCTGCGCTCGGTCGGGCTCGCCGGTGACGAGGTCACCTTCGCCACCCGCGCGGGCGACAAGATCCTGCGGGCGTCGGGAGACGTGTGGACCGCCGACCTGGGCTCGCCGAAGCTGCTCGGGTCGACCCAGGTCACCGTCGCCCACCACTTCTGGTCGGCATGCAACGTCGACATGGGCAATCCGCACGCTGCCGCGGAGGTCGACTCGATCGATCCCCACGGCCCCGTCGGTGACCTCTACGACTCCCCGATCTTCGACGAGACGGTCTACCCGCACGGCGTCAACGTCGAGTTCTTCGAGCGCGTCGCCGAGCGTCACGTCGCGATGCGGGTCTTCGAGCGCGGCGCGGGCGAGACCCGCTCCTGCGGCACCGGAGCCTGTGCGGTGATGGTCGCGGCCGCCGAGGCCGACGGTCTCGCGATCGCGCGCGATGCCGATGTGACGTACCGGGTGGATGTTCCTGGCGGCACGCTCCACGTCACCTGGACGACGGACGACCATGTCCTGCTCGCCGGGCCGGCCGTCCTGATCGCCGAGGGCACCACGTCTCTCTGACCGCGAGACGGTTAACGGGTATTCACCACCGTGAGGGTGGTCACGTCTATGGTGCTGCCCATGGAGTTGACTGATAGCACAGCGATCGTGACCGGTGCGGCCAGTGGGATCGGGGCGGCGACCGCCCGGGCGCTGGCGGCCAAGGGTGCGACGGTGATCGTCGCGGACATGCAGAAGGACAAGGGCGAGGCCCTGGCGGAGGAGATCAAGGGCCTGTTCGTGCCCGTCGATGTCACCGACACCGACCAGATCACCAACGCCGTGGAGAGGGCCGTGGAGATCGCGCCGCTGAAGGCGGTGGTCAACTCGGCCGGGATCGGCTGGGCACAGCGCACCATCGGCCGCGACGGCCAGATCGGCTCGGCGCACGACCTGGATGCGTACAAGAAGGTCATCGCGATCAACTTGATCGGCACCTTCGACATGTGCCGCCAGGCCGCGACCTACATCAGCCGCAACGAGCCGGACGCCAACGGGCAGCGTGGCGCGATCGTCAACCTGGCCAGCGTGGCGGCCTTCGACGGCCAGATCGGACAGGTCTCCTACTCCTCGTCCAAGGGCGGCGTCGTCGGCCTCACCCTCCCGCTCGCACGCGATCTGGCCGCCGTCGGCATCCGCGTCAACACCGTCGCGCCGGGGCTGATCGACACCCCGATCTACGGCGAGGGCCCGGAGTCGGAGGCGTTCAAGGCCAAGCTCGGCGAGAGCGTCCTGTTCCCGCACCGGCTCGGTGAGCCGGCTGAGCTGGCGAGCATGGTCGTGGAGTGTCTGACCAACGACTACATGAACGGCGAGACGATCCGCGTCGACGGTGGCATCCGGATGCCACCGAAGTAAACAAGCCTCAAGAAGTACCCCGACGGCTGGCGCACCGCTAATGTGTGCGCCAGCCGCGGACCGTTTCAGACCGCTCCGCGGGTGTCGGAGCAAGGAGTTCGCATGTCCGATAAGGCGGACACCAGTACGTCGAAGGCGCTCGCGATCATCGAGCCCGGCGAGCCCACGGGGCCGGCGGGAGCCGGCGATCCCCCGCGTGAGCCGCGCCTCACGCGCGAGACGATCGGTGTCATCGCCGGTGCGGCGGGCGTACTGGCCGTGTGCCTGATCGCGACTGCGTTGGTCGCCAACGGCAACGCGGACTCGACCGACGACCGGTCCTGTCTTGGCCCGCAGATGACGGTCGCGGTGGCTCCGGAGGCGGCGACCGTCGTGGGCAACATCCTCGAGGACGCCGGCTGTGGCCAGATCGAGGTGGAGGCGACCAAGACCGACCAGGTCCTCCAGCCGATGGCGCTCGACGGCGACCTCCCCGACGTGTGGATCCCTGACTCCTCGCTCTGGCTCGACCGGATCAACCCCGCGGTCGAGCCGGTGACGCTGCGGGACTCGATGGCCTCCTCGCCGGTCGTGCTCGTCTCCGGAGACGGGCTCACCCGCACCTCCTACGCCGAGGCCTTCGCCGAGGACGACCTGCTGATGGGCGACCCCCAGCGGATGATGAGCGCGCTCGGCACCGCCGTCGCGAGCCAGGGGAAGCCCCAGAACGAGGCCAAGCTGGAGCCGTACGCAGAGCGGCTCGCCTCCGGTGAGGAGGGCGTCGGACCGACCGACTCGGGACGTCTGGCCGAGCTGCAGACCGTCGCGAGCGGGGTGACCGCGACCAGTGAGCAGCAGTGGTCGACGTACGCGCCGATGCTCAAGGCCAGTGCGCCGAAGGAGGGCACGGTGGTCCTCGACTATCCGGTCCTGATCACCGCGGACTCATCGCGCCTCAACTCGATCGCCGCCTCGATCACCAGCCTCGCCCGCGTGCTCGACAGCGGGGCCGCCGACACCGCACTGACCCAGGCCGGGTTCCGCACCACCGGCGCCGGCAAGCCGTCCCCCAACGTGGGGGCCTACACCCGGGTCGACACGGCCACGGTGACGAAGACGGCCTCGGAGTGGAACGCCAGGCTTCGGCCGACCCGGGCGATCGCCGTCATGGACGTCTCCGGCTCGATGGCCTGGCCGTCCGCTCCCGACAGCGCCACGACCCGCCTCCAGCTCACCCAGGAGGCGGCATCGGAGGCCGTCGGTCTCCTTCCCGGAGGCGCCGCGCTCGGGCTCTGGGCGTTCTCCGAGAAGTCCGAGGGCACCCTGGGTGCCGATCACAAGGTGCTCGTCCCCACCCGTCAGCTGGCCTCGAAGAACCAGCGCGCTCAGCTGACCCAGGAGATCGCGGGTCTCACCGAGCGCACCGGTGGCGGCACCTCCCTGCACGACACCGCCTTGGCGGCCTACCAGGCCGCGATCGCCTCCTACGACCCGCTGGCCTCCAACGAGGTGCTCCTCTTCACCGACGGCACCAACGACGATCCCGACTCGATGGACGTCGCCGAGCTCGTAAGCCAGCTCGAGGCTGCCTCCGACCCACGGCGTCCGGTCCGCGTCCTGGGGATCGGGATCACCCCCGACGCCGACCTCGGCACGCTACAGGCGATCGCCGATGCGACGGGCGGGGCGGCGTACGTCGCCGAGCGGCCGGAGGACGTCGGAACCGTTCTTCGAGAGGCTCTCGAGCAGCGCTGAGGCGCGCTCTTGGGCAAGCCTTCAGATAAGCCTTCAGATAAGCATTGTCCCCCGGGTGGTGCGGCGCCGTACCCTTGTTGGTATATGACGAACAACGCACACGATTTTTCACTCGCTGACGAGCTCGAGGCCACCGAGGACTGGGACGCGCTCGACGACGGCTTCGAGAGTGGCTACGTCGACGAGGATCCCGAGGACACTGACCCGACCGTCGGTGCGATGGAGCTCGCCGAGCGGCACGCGCTCAAGCGCGTCGCGAGCCTGCGCACCGAGCTCGAGGACATCACCGAGGTCGAATACCGCCAGCTTCGCCTGGAGCGAGTGGTGCTCGTGGGCGTGTGGGCCGGCGGCACCCAGACCGACGCCGAGAACTCCCTGGCCGAGCTCGCGCTCCTCGCCGAGACGGCCGGTTCGGAGGTGCTCGAGGCGATCTACCAGCGCCGCCAGGCGCCGGACCCCGCGACGTACATCGGACGCGGCAAGGTCGAGGCGCTCAAGGAGATCGTCGCCGCGACCGGCGCCGACACCGTGATCGCCGACGGCGAGCTGGCGCCGAGCCAGCTCAGGAACCTCGAGGACCGCACCGGGGTCAAGGTCGTCGACCGGACCGCGCTGATCCTCGACATCTTCGCCCAGCACGCCAAGTCCCGCGAGGGCCAGGCGCAGGTGGAGCTCGCCCAGCTCAGCTACATGAAGCAGCGGCTTCGTGGTTGGGGTGGCAACCTGTCCCGCCAGGCCGGTGGCCGCGTCGCCGGCGGTGCCGGTATCGGTGGCCGTGGTCCCGGTGAGACCAAGATCGAGACCGACCGCCGCCGGATCAACACCAAGATCGCCAAGCTCAACCGCGAGCTGAAGGCGATGAAGGGCACCCGCGACACCAAGCGTGCCGACCGCAAGCGCCACCACATCCCGGCGGTCGCTATCGCCGGCTACACCAACGCCGGCAAGTCGTCGCTGCTCAACCGGCTCACCGGTGCCGGGGTGCTCGTCGAGGACGCGCTCTTCGCGACCCTGGACCCGACCACCCGCCGCACCACCACCGAGGACGGGCGGGTCTACACGATGTCCGACACCGTCGGGTTCGTGCGTCACCTGCCTCACCAGCTCGTCGAGGCCTTCCGCTCGACGCTGGAGGAGGTCGCCGACGCCGACCTGGTCGTGCACGTCGTCGACGGCTCCCACCCGGACCCCGAGGGTCAGCTGGCGGCGGTGCGCGAGGTCTTCGCCGAGATCGGTGCCAGCGAGGTGCCGGAGCTCGTCGTGATCAACAAGGCCGACATCTCCGACCCGCTGGTGATCGCCAGGCTGCTGCGCGCCGAGCCCCACTCGGTCGCGGTCTCGGCCAAGACCGGCGAGGGCATCGACGCGGCCATCAAGGCCGTCGAGACCGACCTGCCGCGTCCGGGCGTGGAGTTCTCCGCGCTGGTTCCCTACGAGCGGGGTGACCTGGTCAACCGGATCCACCAGCACGGCGAGATCGACCACCTCGAGCACACCGCCGAAGGCACCGTCGTCAAGGGCCGCGCCAATGCGGACCTGGCCGGCGAGCTGGCTGCGTACTCTGCATGATCTTGGGCGCTGATCTCGCCCGCTGATCCGGCGTTGCGACATTGGCGATGACAGGATCGTCCCTCACACTTGGGACGATCAGTCGTCGGAGGGCAGGGATGCGGACACAGGTACGCCACGCGGCGCGCGCCACGATCGTGAGCGCGCTGGTTGGTGCTGTCCTGGTGGCCACCCTCGCGGGCTGTGCCAGCAAGGACGACGGCGCGCTTCCGGGGCAGGATGCGAGCCACGAGAACCACGTGACCCAGGACCTGTGCACCCGGCTGGCCGCGGAGTCGGTGACCCGCGCCTCGGTGGTGACTGGGGCCGGCGAGCGGGTCGTGGTCATCGGCGACTCCTGGGCCTCCGGCTTCGGGCTGGACGACCCCGGCATGTCCTGGCCGCGCTACCTCGACGGTGAGGTGCGCGTCTCCGGCTTCGGTGGCACCGGCTACTCGCACGACCTGATGGAGCGGTGCGGTCCGATCTCGTTCCCCGAGCGGGTCCCCGACGCGGTGGCGCAAGGGGCCGACCTGGTCGTGCTCGAGGGCGGCATCAACGACTCCAAGAGCGACCTCGACGACGTCGAGAAGGGCTTCCGGGCCACCCTGGACGAGCTGAAGGACCACGAGGTCATCGTGCTCAGCGCCCCCAAGGTGAACTCCCGCGCCAAGGCCATCCGGGTCGTCAACAAGATGATGCGGCGGGTCTCGGCGGAGTACGGGGTGACGTACATCAACGTCTTCGACCTCGAGCTGCCCATGCTCGAGGACAACACTCACCTGACGGTCGCTGGCCACATGCAGTTCGGGGAGATCGTCGCCCGGCGGATCGCGGAGAGCCGATCTGAGACTGTCCCCGCCCACGGCTAAAGTTGCCCGGGTGACCGTAACCGAGACCGCTTCCCAGACGCCCGTACGTGAAGCCCTGGCGGACGCGGTCGCGACCCTCGGCGGGGCCACCCGCGAGGGTCAGGTGCTGATGGCCGACGCGGTCGCGCAGGCCCTGGCCGACGAGGAGCACCTGCTGGTCGAGGCCGGCACCGGCACCGGGAAGTCGCTGGCCTACCTGGTCCCGTCGCTGCTCCACGACAGCCGGGTCGTGATCGCCACCGCGACCCTGGCGCTGCAGCATCAGCTCGTCGAGCGCGACCTGCCGCGCCTGGTCAAGGCGATCGGCTCGCGCCCCGGCGTCGACGCGTCCTACGCCGTCCTCAAGGGCCGCTCCAACTACGCCTGCCTCCACCGGGTGCGCGAGGGCGCTCCCGACGACCAGGGCACCCTGGTAGACGTCCCGATGGGCCCGATGGCCGAGAAGGTCCTCGAGCTGCGCAGCTGGGCCGAGAAGCAGGCGGAGAAGGGTGGCAGCGGCGAGCGTGACTCCGCGCCCCGCCACACCGACCGCGAGTGGCGACAGGTCTCCGTCAACCACCGCGACTGCCTCGGCGCCGCCAAGTGCCCCTTCGGCGAGGAGTGCTTCGCCGAGGTCGCTCGCGACAAGGCCCAGAAGAGCCACCTGATCGTCACCAACCACTCCCTGCTCGCGATCGACGCGATCGAGGGCGTGCCGATGATCCCGGAGTACGACGCCGTCGTGATCGACGAGGCCCACGAGCTCGTCGCCCGGGTGACCCAGGCGGCGACCGACGAGCTGACCGCGGCCGAGGTGGAGCGGGCCGCCCGGCGGGCCCAGAAGCACATCGAGGGCTCCGAGGCCGACGACCTGGCCGATGCCTCCGACGCGTTGCGGGCGGCGATCAACGAGAGCTCACCCGGGCGGTTCGTGACCCTCCCCGAGGTCATTTCCGACGCGCTCGTGCTGGTGCGCGACGCCGCTCGGTCCGCGATCTCCGCGCTGCCGAAGCCGAAGGACTCCGAGAGCGCCGATCCCGGGTTCCAGCAGGCCAAGGGCGGTCTGCAGGAGGTCTTCACGACCGCAGAGCGGATGGCCGCCGCCTCAGAGCACGACGTGATCTGGCTCAACGAGGGCGGCGATCCCCAAAGAAATAATGCCAGGCCGCCCCGCCTCTGTGTCGCGCCGCTGCAGGTCTGGGCGCAGATGCGCGAGAAGCTGCTCACCGAGAAGACCGTCGTCTTCGCCTCGGCGACCCTCAAGCTCGGCGGCGACTTCGGCCCCGTGGCCGGATCCCTCGGGCTCAAGGCGGAGGAGCGCACCGAGGTGGGCGTCGGGGCGCAGCGTACCGATGACGTACTGCCGTGGATCGGGCTCGACGTCGGCAGCCCGTTCGACTACGGCAAGCAGGGAATCCTCTACGTCGCCCGCCACCTGCCTCCTCCCGGCCGCGACGGCATGGGCGCCAAGACCCTCGACGAGATCGTCGACCTGGTCGACGCCGCCGACGGACGTACGCTCGGGCTCTTCTCGTCCCGGCGTGCCGCCGAAGCCGCCGCCGAGGTCGTGCGCCAGAAGCTGCCTCACCTGACCACGTTGGCCCAGGGCGACGCGCAGCTGCCCGAGCTCGCCGCGCAGTTCGTCGCCGACCCCCACACGGTGCTCTTCGGCACGCTGTCGCTGTGGCAGGGCCTCGACGTCCCCGGCGACACCTGCCAGCTCGTGATCATCGACCGGATCCCGTTCCCGCGACCTGACGACCCGCTGATGTCGGCCCGGCAGCAGGCGGCCGACAAGGCCGGCGGCAACGGGTTCATGCAGGTCGCCGCCACCCATGCGGCGCTGCTGCTCGCGCAGGGGGCAGGTCGACTGATCCGCACCACCACCGACCGCGGCGTCGTGGCCGTGCTGGACGCCCGCCTGGCCACCGCCCGCTACGGCGGATTCCTCAAGGCCAGCCTGCCGCCGATGTGGGCCACGACCGACCCCGATGTCGTACGCAAGGCCCTCAAGCGGCTCTCGGAGATGGCCTCCGCCTGACCCAAGCCGAGTCGGCGCGTTCTGACCGAAATGCACGCCGAGTCGGCTCGTTACAACGAGCCGACTCGGCGTGGTTTTGGGTCAGCGGTAGGTCTTCGCCCACCAGCGGTGGGTGGCCTTGTCGGGGGTCGCGATGCCGTGGCACGAGAACGCGGTGCCCTGGCCGCAGTTGAAGTTGCTGCTCGCGTTGGCGAAGGTCACCTCGACCTTGCCAATCCGCTTGGAGGAGAAGCCCTCGATGGTCTTGGTGGCGATGCCCTTGCTGTTGGGCTTGAGGTAGAAGACGCCTCGGGTGCCGTCGGTGCGGAAGACGCTGACCACGGCGCCGTTGGCGTTGGGCCGGGCCACGTCGACCTTGACCCGCAGCTTCCAGCCCTTGCCGACGTTCTTCGGGACAAGGCGCTGGGAGGCGTACGTCAGGTGCTTGAGGGTGAACTGGCCGTCGACGGTCTGGTGCTTGGCGGGCAGCGCGGTGCGGCCGTCGTAGACCGGCGCGTAGTAGGCGCCGCCCTCGCTGTAGCTCTTCGAGGGGGCTAGGTTGGCGGCGGCGAAGCGGGTGTACTGCAGCTTCAACGTGGTGCCGCGGGCGGCGAGCGCCTGCCGGACGGCGGTGGTGGAGTAGGTCGACGGCGCTCGGTTCCAGATCGAGAGGACGACCTCCGGCAGCGTCCCGCGCTCCTTGGCGAAGCGCTCGGAGAGATAGCGGAAGAAGATCCAGTTGCCGTAGATGCCGAGGTTGGACGCGTTGGAGTTGTCCAGCGGCTTGCGCTGGTCCTCGAGCTGGCCGTAGCCGAGGTACTGCCGGTTGTCGTTGATGCTGTCGTAGACCTCGTCCTCGACCCAGGTCGCGGTGGACTCCATCATCCAGCGGTCCTCGCCGGCGTCGTAGGCGAACTGGACCGCGTGGAAGTATTCGTGAGCGGCGGTCACCCGGAGGTTCTCGGTGGGCGTGTTGACCGTGCCGTACTCGCTGGTGGCGTAGTCGTTGTCCATGACGCAGTAGGCCGTCGCGGCCGTCTTGGAGACCTTCGTCTCGGGCGCGCAGTAGCCGTAGTAGCCCTCGTCGTAGAGGTTCTCCAGGTAGATGTCGACCTTGCCCGGGGTGACCGCCTTGTCGGCCGCGGGCTTGCGGTAGCCCGCCTGCACGTAGAGGTTGTGGACCTTCGTGACCACGTCGCGGACCTGGTTCGCGTACGTCGTCGAGGCGGCGTCGCCGCCCTTGCCCGGCGTGTAGTGAACGCAGACCACGTCGCTGCAGGTCTGGGTCGCGGTGCGCGGGCGGGCGAGCAGCTCACGGGCGGCCGCCTTGTTGGAGCCGTCCAGGGCGTCCTTGGCGTTCCACAGGTCGGTCAGCGCGATGGTCGCGTCGGGCCGGCCGGCGACGTGCCGCCCGGGCACGACCTGGCGGGCACCGCGTACCGACTGGTTGCGCTTGACCTTCTTGGCCGCCGCGAGCGCTTCCCGGGCCGCCTCCTCCGTCACCGGCTGCTCGGCGCTGGTGTCACCACCGGTCCTCACCGAGGTCGCCGGCGTCGACCCGGTTGCGGGCATGGTGGCGACGAACGTCGCGACGACCATGCCTGCGATCAAGACGAGGGAGCGTTGTTTGCGGGTGATCCGGCGGGCAATGTTTCGCATGAGATACCAGACGTTCGGGAAGGCAGACCTGCGCAGTCTAAGCGCAGAGGGCGGCTGTGTCCGGGGGACACGGCCTAGGACGTGGTCTAGACGGGCTGCGTGACGTGATGGAGCCTGTTGCTTCCGGTTGCCGTGGCGTACGACCTGGCCCAGGTGGCCGTGGTGTTGGAGTCCTTGCGCTCGCCGATGACGTACCAGTCCATCTGGGCGCGGTTGCGGGTCACGTCGAGGACGGAGTAGCCGTGGTCGTCGAAGTTGAGGTAGCGGACGTGGCGGTTGGCGGTCCGGATGATGTTCTCGACCGTCAGGCTGACCGTGCGGCGTGGCGCGCCGAGGATGTCCTTGAGGTTGTTCGAGGTCACCGAGGTGGCCACGAACTCGACCCCGGCGGTCTTGCCGAGCGGGTAGACGGCGGAGTCGTACGGCAGGTCGCAGGCCCACGCTGAGTGGATGTCGCCCGTGACGAAGACGGTGTCGGTGATCGCGTTGTTGCGGATGTGCTCGAAGAGCTCGGTGCGGTCGGCGGTGTAGCCGTCCCACTGGTCGACGTTGTAGGCGATGCCGTTGTCGGGCAGGAGGCCGGTGACGTCGTTGACCGGGCTGATCAGGCTCTTGGGGAGCGCGCCGAAGGTGACCGGGCTGATCATCACCGGGTTGCCGACGATCTTCCACTGGGCGTCGGTGAGCAGACCGTCCTTGAGCCAGGCCAGCTGCTCGTCGCCGGTGATCGTGCGGTCGGGGTCGTCGACGCCGGCGAGGTCGGTGCGGGCTACCTGCTGGGAGCGGTAGGAGCGCAGGTCGAGCATGCTCAGCTCGAGCAGGTTGCCGAAGCGCAGGCGCCGGTAGATGCTGTCGTGGAGGTGGTCGTCGATCTCCACGGTGGCAGTGCCGTCGACGCGCAGCGGCATCCACTCGTCGTAGGCCTGGTTGGCGTTGGTCTTGCGGTCGATCCAGTCGTACTCACCGGGCTCGTTGTTCTCGGCGCCCAGCAGCCAGGCGTCGTTGGCCGACTCGTGGTCGTCCCAGGTGACGATCCAGGGCAGCCGGGCGTGGGCGGCGGAGAGGTCGACGTCGCGCTTGTACTGCGCGTGCCGGATCCGGTAGTCGGCCAGCGTGTGCATCTCGTGGGCCGGCTCGTGCCGCCGGACGTCCTCGTTGGCCATGCCGTAGCCGTACTCGCCGGGGGCGTACTCGTAGAGGTAGTCGCCCAGGTGGAGGATCGCGTGCAGGTCGTCGCGGGCGGCCAGGTGGCGGTAGGACGCGAACCAGCCGGCCTGCAGGTTCGAGCAGGAGACCACCCCGAAACGTACGTTCTCCGGGGCCGCGTCGGCGGCCGGAGCGGTCCGGGTGCGGCCGACGCGGCTGGTCTGGCCGTTGTAGGTGAAGCGGTAGAAGTACCAGCTCTCCGGCGCCAGGCCGGTGACGTCGAGCTTCACGGTGTGGTCGCGGTCAGGACCCGTCTGGTGGGATCCCTTCGCGGTGACGCGGCTGAAGTCCGCGGTGGGCGAGACCTCCCAGCGGACCAGGACCTCCTCGCCCTGCCCGGACCCGGGAGTCGCGTCCGCGGTCGGCGTGACCCGGGTCCAGATGACCACGCGGTCCGGGAGCGGATCACCGGAGGCGACGCCGTGCTGGAAGTGGTTGAGCGTGCCGCCTGCGGCCTCGGCGGGCTCGGGGAGAACGATGGCTCCGGCTCCTGCGGCGGTCGCCAGCCCGGCGGCGATGAGGGTGCGGCGGTCGATCTGCGTCTGGGTCACGCTGTATGGAACGACGCAGCCGCCGGCCCTGTCATGGGCCGGCGGCTGGATTTCACGCAGTGTTCCCGGACTGGTTCCGGGAGGTGTGGCGCAGGACTCAGAGGCTGCGCAGGACCGCCGTCACCTTGCCGAGGATCGACGCGTGGGTGCCGTCGATCGGCTCGTACGCAGCGTTCTGCGGCAGCAGCCAGACCTTGCCGTCCTTGCGGGAGAGCGTCTTGACCGTGGCCTCGCCGTCGATCAGCGCGGCCACGATCTCGCCGTTCTCAGCGGTCGGCTGCTGGCGCACGACCACGAAGTCGCCGTCGCAGATGGCCACGTCGACCATCGAGTCACCGGAGACCGAGAGCAGGAAGAGGTCGCCGTTGCCGACCAGCTGCTTGGGCAGCGGGAAGACGTCCTCGATGCTCTGCTGGCTCGAGGTCTCCTCGGCCAGGATCGGTCCACCGGCCGCGATCCGCCCGACCAGGGGGACCATGGCAGCGGCGGGGTTGGGGTTGATGTCGGCCTCGGCGGTGATCGTCGACTCGGGCTCCTCGCCGGACATGGCCTTGCGGTGGGCCATCACCTCCGGGAGGAAGACCTCGAGAGCGCGCGGTCGCTTCGGGTCCTTGCGGATCAGACCACGCTGCTCCAGCGCGCGGAGCTGGTGCGCGACGCTGCTGGTGCTGGTCAGCCCGACCGCGGCGCCGATCTCGCGCATGCTGGGCGGGTAGCCGCGCTGCTCGATGCTGTCGCGCAGGTGAGCGAGGATGCGCTGCTGACGCGGCGTGAGCCCGGTCGCGTCCGGCGGCCCGTCGGGCAGCTCGCGGACGCGGCTCTTCTTCGAACCGCCTGATCCGGTGCCTGTCTTCTGCGTGGTCATGTCATCACATTAGTCCCTCTAGCACCACGACATCAAACATTTGTTCGACCTCTTGGGAGGTGCGTGTCGGCGTTCGAAAATTCTTGGGGTCGCTACTTGCGTTGTTCGAACACGTGATCTACCTTCGAACATGTGCTCGATCGAACACCTGATCGAGAGACTTGTGACCAGGAGGCCGTGAGATGAGTGCAACCGTCTATGTGCTGCCCGTAGCCGAGCCGCCCCGTCCGGTGCGGGAGGAGCGTCGCTCGACCGTGCGGCTCACCCGTCGCGGACGAGTCGTCGTGTTCGCGTTCGCGCTCGTCGTGCTCTTCGGGATCGCGCTGATCGGAGCGAAGGTGGCGTTCGCGGTGGAGAACGGTGCGGACAAAAGCCCCGCCTCCTCCGCCCACACGATGGTCGTCGGCGATGGCGACACGCTCTGGGACATCTCCTCGAAGGCCGTCGCCGGCACCGACTCCTCGATTCGGGAGATGGAGCAGAGGATCAAGGAGCTCAACAGTCTCGAGTCCTCGATGCTCATGTCCGGACAGACGCTGATCGTTCCGACCGCGCCGTAAGGCGCCGCACAGATGTCCGGCTGCTCCTTCGACCCTGGCAGCCGGCTACCGGGGAAAAGAGTGAGAGTGCTGCAGGCGATGGGAAGCGTCTGCAGCACTCTCGCTGTCTCAGGTCAGTGGCGCCCGCGATAGGGGCTGTCCGGCTCGGCCGGCGGCCACTGCTTGTTGCGCGTGCTGTGCCGCGGCGGCCACTCGTCGTCCGGCTGGACCGGCTGGACCGGCTGGACCGGCGGGTCCTGGGGCTGGCGCTGGGTGGGCATCGCCTGGGTCGCGGCGGGATCCTGGGTCAGCCGAGCCCGCGAGCCGGTCTGGCCGTAGCTGGTCGGAGCCTGGTAGGCACCGGACTGATACTGCGGCGAGCCGGCCTGCTGGGTGGGGTAGCTGTCCGTGCTGTATCCCTGCGAGCCGTACCCAGGGGTGCTCTGCGGCGTCGACGTCGGTGTCGGCGGGCTGGAGTAGTAGGGCGCCGGAGTGGGCGGTGGGCTGGTCGGCGGCTGGTAGGCCGACGCGCCGTACGCGGCGCGACTGCCGGTGTTGCCGTAGCTCTGGTCGCTGCCGGGGTAGCCGTAGGGCGACTGGGAGCCGGTGTCGGGGTAGGCCGAGCGGTTCCCGGTGTCGCCGTAGGGCGGCTGGCTTCCGGTGTCGGAGCTGTGCCGGCCGTAGCCGGTGTCGTCGTAGCCGTAGGAGCCGGTGCCGTAGTAGTCCTGCTCCGGGTAGGCCTGCTCAGGGTAGGCCTGGTCGGAGTAGGCCGGGTCTGTGTAGTCCGTCTCCTCGACGTAGGCGTTGGAGTGGCTTCCGGCGTAGTCGTCGGTTGGCGGGGTGGGGGAGCCGGAGAAGGCCCGCCAGGCCTTTCCGGCGAAGGTGAAGGTCAGGAAGAGGCAGGCGACTGCAACGACCGCCGCGATGGCGAGCTTCGCCCAGGCGCCGGAATCGCCTCCCCGTGCGTCGGCCCCGAAACCGACGGCGACCCACACGAGCACTCCCCAGATGACGAGGAAGGCCAGTGTCGCGATCGCAGGCAAGATGAAAGGTGGCCGGGGACCGCTTCTGGGGCGCGTGCCTCTCCGCGACCCGACGCGATTTCCTCCGGAGATGTTTGTCACGGGGGTCATTCTTACGCATCAGGGCCAGTCCGGCGCCCTCGAACCGGAATCTTTCGGTGTTTGACCGGCGACACGCCGGACACGCGGGTAAACCCGACCCTCGCTTGCATCGTCGTGGGGGCGGGCGTACGGTTACCACTACATCTAGTAGTTACACGGCTGTAGTTATCCACATCTAGTTCACATGAACGGGCGGATGGCCCACAGCGATGAGGGTGTTGTTCCACAGGGGCTCACGCTCATATCCACAGGTTCCACAGGCTCGGGCCGCCAATGAGACGGCCTGGATCCACAGGTCTCACGAGAGGGGCTCGACCGTGCACTGTCCGTTCTGCCGACACAGCGACACCAAGGTGCTCGACTCCCGCGTGGCCGAGGACGGTGGCCAGATCCGGCGCCGCCGGGTCTGCCAGGAATGTGGGAAGCGGTTCACGACCGTCGAGCAGATGCAGTTGATGGTGGCCAAGCGCTCCGGCGCAGCGGAGCCGTTCAGCCGCGACAAGGCGGTGCACGGCGTACGCAAGGCATGCAAGGGCCGGCCGGTCACCGAGGACCAGCTCGCCTGCCTCGGCCAGGAGGTCGAGCAGGCGCTCCGCAGCCAGGGGCTGGCCGAGGTTCCCAGCAACGAGGTGGGGCTGGCGATCCTCGCGCCGCTGCGCGAGCTCGACGAGGTGGCCTACCTGCGCTTCGCGAGCGTCTACCGGGCCTTCGGGTCGGTGGAGGACTTCGAGCGTGAGATCCAGATGCTGCGTACGGAACGGGAAGTCCAGGACTTCGAGGCAGAACATCCGGTCGAGGCCCCAGTGGGCTCCGACTAGGTCCCACGGGACACATAGACCGGCCCGGGCAGGCCGTGGGGAAGCGACCTGTCCGGGCCAATCAACGGCACAGCCAGCGAAACCAGTTAGAACAGAGCAAGGACTCCACCATCAGCACCGACCAGCAGTACGGCACAGCGATCGATGACAACAGGGGGAACGAAATGACAGACACGGCAGCAGAGGCACAGGCATCGTCGAAGACGGGCGCCGGGCTGAAGATCGAGCGGATCTTCAGCACCGAGGGCGTCCACCCTTACGACGAGATCACCTGGGAGCGGCGCGACGTCGTCCAGAAGAACTGGAAGACCGGCGAGACCGTCTTCGAGCAGACCGGAGTCGAGTTCCCCGACTTCTGGTCGATCAACGCCTCGACGATCGTGACGACCAAGTACTTCCGCGGCGCCATCGGCACCGAGAAGCGCGAGCAGAGCCTGAAGCAGCTGATCGACCGGGTCGTGAACACCTACGTCGCCTCCGGCAAGGAGAACGACTACTTCGCCACCGACGCTGACGCCGACCTCTTCGGTCGCGAGCTCACCTGGCTGCTGGTCAACCAGCACTTCGCGTTCAACTCGCCGGTCTGGTTCAACGTCGGCACCGAGTCCCCCCAGCAGGTCTCGGCCTGTTTCATCCTCTCGGTCGACGACTCCATGGACTCGATCCTGAACTGGTACAAGGAGGAGGGCCTGATCTTCAAGGGCGGCTCCGGTGCCGGTCTCAACCTCTCCCGCATCCGCTCCTCCAAGGAGCTGCTGAAGTCCTCCGGCGGCACCGCCTCCGGCCCGGTCTCCTTCATGCGCGGCGCCGACGCGTCCGCGGGCACCATCAAGTCCGGTGGCGCCACCCGCCGCGCGGCGAAGATGGTCGTGCTCGACGTCGACCACCCCGACATCGAGGAGTTCGTCGAGACCAAGGCGCGCGAGGAGGACAAGATCCGCGCGCTGCGCGACGCCGGCTTCGACATGGACCTGGGCGGCAAGGACATCTCGTCCGTGCAGTACCAGAACGCCAACAACTCCGTGCGCGTCTCCGACGAGTTCATGCGTGCTGTCGAGGAGGGCAAGAAGTTCGGCCTCCGGGCGCGTACGACCGGTGAGGTCATCGAGGAGATCGACGCCCGCGAGCTGTTCCGGAAGATCTCGATCGCCGCGTGGGAGTGTGCCGACCCGGGTCTGCAGTACGACGACACGATCAACGACTGGCACACCAACCCGGAGACGGGCCGGATCACCGGTTCCAACCCGTGCTCGGAGTACATGTCGCTGGACAACTCCTCCTGCAACCTGGCGTCGCTGAACCTGCTGAAGTTCCTCAAGGACGACGACACCTTCGACGCCGTGCGCTTCCAGCAGGCCTGCGAGGTCGTCTTCACCGCGATGGACATCTCCATCTGCTTCGCCGACTTCCCGACCGAGGCGATCGGCGAGACCACCCGTGACTACCGCCAGCTCGGCATCGGGTACGCCAACCTCGGCGCGCTGCTGATGGCGATGGGTCTGGGCTACGACAGCGAGGGTGGCCGCACGATGGCCGCCGCCATCACCTCGCTGATGACCGGTGCCGGCTACAAGCGCTCGGCCGAGCTGGCCGGTGTCGTCGGTCCGTACGCCGGTTACGCCCGCAACGCCGAGGCCCACCAGCGGGTCATGCGCAAGCACCAGGCCGCCAACGACGCGGTCCGCTCGATCAACCCGGTCGACCGCAACATCATCGACGCGGCGACCCGCGTGTGGAACGACGTCGTCGAGATCGGCAAGGTCAACGGCTTCCGCAACGCCCAGGCCTCGCTGCTCGCGCCGACCGGCACCATCGGCTTCATGATGGACTGCGACACCACCGGCATCGAGCCCGACTTCTCGCTGGTCAAGTTCAAGAAGCTCGTCGGTGGCGGCTCGATGCAGATCGTCAACCAGGTGATCCCGCGGGCGCTGAAGAAGATGGGCTACCAGCCCGAGCAGATCGAGGCGATCGTCGCCTTCATCGCCGAGCACGGCCACGTCATCGACGCCCCCGGCCTGCGCCAGGAGCACTACGAGGTCTTCGACACCGCGATGGGCAAGCGTGCGCTGCAGCCGATGGGCCACGTACGCATGATGGCGGCGACCCAGCCGTTCCTCTCCGGTGCGATCTCCAAGACCGTCAACCTGCCCGAGACCGCGACGGTCGAGGAGATCGAGCAGGTCTACATGGAGTCCTGGAAGCTCGGCCTGAAGGCCACCGCGATCTACCGCGACAACTGCAAGGTCGGCCAGCCGCTGGCCGACGGAAAGTCGGAGGGCGCCAAGAAGGACCAGGGCATGGCCACGGCTGCTGTCGCCGCCGAGGCTGAGGTCGAGCCGGAGATCGTCGAGAAGATCATCGAGAAGATCGTCTACGCGCCGACCCGCAAGCGCCTGCCGAAGTCCCGCGTCTCGCGCACCACCTCCTTCACCGTCGGTGGCGCCGAGGGCTACATGACCTCCGGTGCCCACGCCGACGGCGAGCTCGGTGAGGTCTTCCTCAAGCTCGGCAAGCAGGGCTCGACCCTGGCCGGTGTCATGGACGCCTTCTCCATCGCGGTCTCCGTCGGCCTTCAGTACGGCGTGCCCCTGGAGACCTACGTCTCCAAGTTCACCAACCTGAAGTTCGAGCCCGCCGGTCTGACCGACGACCCGGACGTACGCATGGCGCAGTCGCTCATGGACTACGTCTTCCGCCGCCTGGCGCTGGACTACATGTCCTTCGAGGACCGCTCTGCTCTCGGCATCTACTCCGCCGACGAGCGCCAGCGCTACCTCGAGACCGGCTCCTACGAGCAGCTCGGCAACGGCACCACCGCCGCCGAGCTCGTCCAGAAGCCGGCTCCGGAGCGCAAGGCTGCTCCTGTCGCCGAGCCGGTCGAGGCCGAGGTCGAGGAGGAGGCCGAGGTCGTCGAGGAGGCGCCCAAGGCCACCGCCCACACCACCGCCGAGCTGCTCGAGTCGATCAGCGGCATGGCCATCGACAGCCCGCTCTGCTTCACCTGCGGCACCAAGATGCGCCCCGCCGGCTCCTGCTACGTCTGCGAGGGCTGCGGCTCGACCTCTGGTTGCAGCTGAGCCTGAAGGCTGAATGAGTCCGGTCCCGCACCCGAGGAAGGGTGCGGGACCGGACTCGTTCATGGAGCGTGGGAGCGCAGCTCGACGAACTGGTCGCGGTTCCATCCCGAGGAGTCGAGTACGAATCTGAGCAGCACGGAGTCACCAGCGCCCACCCGATGGCGGGAGAGAGTCTCCGGCTCCGCGGTGCCGAGGCCAGGAACGTACGCATCCAGCGCTCGACGGCGGCGCTCCTCAGCGCCAGGCGGCCCAGTGACGGTGACGACTTTCGGGCCGAGATCGACGCCGGTCACGCGACCAGAACCGACCTCGTGTCGAAGTACGGAGGTTGCCCGCTCGTGGGCCTCCCGGACCGCGTGTCGATCGAGGACGGCGCCGAGGGCGACACGCGGGACGTGTCCGGAGATGTCGAGAGCGTGCTGAACGGCGCGATGGCAGGCGACGTGATCCGGGTGGCCGGTCAGACCGTCGGATCCCACGGTGAGGAGTACGTCCGGGCGCAATGTCGCGATCCCTTGGCTACGCTCGCGCCCAGTGCGTCGACCGGTGCTTGAGCGATCGTCTGGTCGAGCGCGTGGGGAGTGTCCGTCCAGCGTCCCGCTTCGCTCAGATAAGCCCAGTCGTCGATGCCCAACTGATGGATCGACTTGCTGAGCTGCATCTCCTTGCGCTGTCGTGACGCAGCCAGTTCTGCCTCGGTGAGCCCGCTGGCGCGTCCTTCGCCGCCTGTGAAGAGTCGCAGGTGGACGGTCGCGCCGGCGTCGTGAGCAGCGATGGTCGCGGCGCCCGTCGCGAAGACCTCGTCGTCAGGATGGGCATGGACGACGAGCACGACCGCACGCGCCATGTCGCCGAACACGCTTGCCAGCCTATGGTCTCTGGATGACAAGCGGTGTCTCGTACGACGGAGACGACTTCTACTGTGAAGTCGCCATTCCCCATCCCGACCGTCTCGACGTTGTGCACGACAGCGCCAGGGTGCTGGCGTTCCACCACACGCGGCCGTTCTGGGCGGTTCACATCGTGGTGGTGCCCAAACGACATATCGCGTCGCTCACGACCGTGAGCGACGAGGATGAGACCGATGTACGTGAGCTGCTCGGTGTCGTCCAAGCAGTGGCCAGAGACGTGGAGCTCGAGCACGGCGCCGCGGCGGTGCTCACGAATCTAGGTGCGTACCAAGACTCCAAGCACCTGCACGTGCACGTCCACAGCGGCGGGCGCCGAGGCTGACCTGGTGACGTGGGAGTCCCGGTGTCACTCAGTGACATCGGGACTCCCACGTCACATCCAGATCTCCAAGGTGCACTCGTCTCCGCACCTGTTCGGGACTTCCGTCCAGCCTTGCTGGTGCAGCAGTTGTGTGACTCTGGCGGCGGTGCGGCATTGGGTCTCGAACACCTGGGGCCAGCGGACGCGGGCGGTGAGCCTGCCGCCGAGGGCGAGATCGTCGAGGTCGCGGTCGGCGTCGCGGCCCTGAGCTCTCCAGGACTCGGGGTTGAGCCGGCCATCGAGCTCGACGACGAGGCCGTACGCCTCGTATTCGACGTCGCGGAACTCCTTGCCCTTCGGCGTCGATCTTTCGCTCTGGCGAGTGCCTGTCGGGAGCCCGTGGGCGCGTTCGACGTGGGCGAGGTAGCCGTGTTCGAGAACCGAGCAGGTGCCCGCCTCCACGTCGGCGAGCAGGCCAGTGATGAAGCCGCGACGGGGAAGTCGCGGGTGGCGCTTCAGGGCTGTGCGTACAGCCTCGGTCGTCACTCCACGGCGGCCGATGATGTCGGTGAGCAGGCCGATGACCTCGATCTCAGAGGTCGCCTCGCGGGCTTGGAGGAGGGCGTTGTCCTCCAGCTTGAGGCGGGGCGGGCGCTGGCCGGCGAACATCTGGCGGGCCATTCCGACCACGCGGTGGACGATAACGCCCGAGGGTGGGTCGAGACGGCGGCTGTGGTCGATGGCGACGTGGATGGGGCCGTCGGCGTCGCCCGTGAGGAGCGGTTCGAGGACGGTCGGACCGCACAGGGCGGCGGGCTCGGCGTAGAGCACCGCCGCCCAAGCGCGCTGACGCCAGGTGAGCGGGCCGGTGTGAGTGACGTAGACGCCGCGATGGACCAACTGCATCTCGCGGCGTCTGATCGCGCGGCGGATGTCGTTCGGCGTGTATCCGCCGAAGGTGAGCTGGGCCCGGCTGGCCACGCCGGCTGTAGCCCCAGCTCACGCTCGGCCCAGGCTCGCCGCGCCGCCAGATCGCGGGCAGAGAGTTCGAGATCTGCAAGAGCCGTCACGTCTGCACCTTTCCTGGCCGCGATGAGCGTTGCTCGGAACGATAGGTGCCGCCTCCGACAGTTTCGTGTGCTCTGACGATGCCGAGTGGTCAGCGGCCGAGGATGCGGCTCAGCAAGGTGCCGTTGGGGTCCTTTGGGTCGGCGGAGTGGCCGGGGCACCACTGGCCGGTGGGTACGGAGGCCTTGATGTCGGAGACGTGGCGGCCGCAGCCGGTCCAGGTGGTCTTCTTGCACTTCTTGCAGCGGACGGGGCGACACATGGTTCGGTTCCTGCCTCTGTGGATCTGGTCGGGGTCAGGCGGGAGGTTCGCCGGCGTCGAGGGCGTCGACGAACTCGCAGAATGCGTCGAAGGCTCGTGCGCCGTGGATGGTGGCGGGACCGCCGTGCATGAGGAAGGTGACGCCGATGGCCTCGGCTGCTTCCTGGGGGCTCGCGCCGGCGCGTGCGGCGGCTTGGCCGTGGGAGGCGATGCAGCCGTCGCAGCCCTCGACGACGCCGATCGCGAAGGCGATCAGTTCTTTGGTCTTGCGGTCGAGCGCGCCGTCGGCGAAGGCCGCCTTGGAGAGTCCGCCCCAGCCTTTGTAGACGTCGGGGATGGCGCGGCGTAGCTCCTGGTGGAGCGGCCCCAGGTCTCGCAGGACGCTCTTGCCGTGGGGTGAGGTGTGGTCAGTCGTGGTGGTCATGGTGACTCCTTTCCGTAACCCCCCCGGGGGTTACGTCGGCGACGGTAGCATAACCCCCTGGGGGGTTATAGAATCCCCAGGACGCCAGCGCTTTCCCGGCAGGCTGGAGACACTCACTGGAAAGAGAAGGACGCCGATGCAGCTCGAGCCTGACGAGATCAAGGCCGTCATCACGCGACTCAAGCGGGCCAACGGACACCTCGCCTCGGTGATCCGGATGCTCGAGGAGGGCTCGGAGTGCGAAGACGCGCTCACCCAGCTCGCGGCGGTCAACAAAGCGGTCAGCCGAGGCGGCTATGCGCTGGTCGCCACCGGGCTGGAGAAGTGCCTCGCCGAGGGCGGTCGCGACAGTGTCGACACCAAGAAGATGGAGAAGCTCTTCCTTGCTCTTGCCTGATCGGCGGGCCGATCACTGTCCACAGGCGAGCTCCGGGACAGGGTTATCCACAGGCCGCTGATAGGCGCTGGCGAGACGTACGGATCCGCGGTCTTCTGGTGCCATGCCCAAACGCAAGAAGCACCAGAAGAGGCCCGTCCTGCCCAAGAGGCCAGGCGATCCGCGGCGACGGTCGTTCGCCGAGAAGGTCGTCGACAGTCCCTATTGGCCGGCGATGTTCGCGGTGAACGATGCCGAGGCCCGCGGCGACGTGAGGTCGGCCCTGGAGATCATCCATACGACCAGCGACCAGCTCGACAAGGAGCAGTTCTGGCATCCGTCGCGCCTCGAGCGGCTCGAACAGCTGCGGTTGCTCGAGGCGCTCATGCCGAGGTGGGCGCATTCGCGATGGATCGTCGCGCAGGCGATGCAGGGGACCCATGCGCGCAACCAGTGGCGGATGTCGAAGGCGATCCGTGTCGCGCTGGACGTCCGTGGTGGCCCTGACCCCGGACGCGACCGGGAGGACGACCGGATCCAGATCTTGGATCGCGACTGGGTCTACCGCCAGACCTTCCTCTACGAACTCGGTGGGCTCGAGGCGTTCCTGCGCCACAACGCCTCCGGCGACCTGATCGCAGGTGCCGACCGGATCTGGGAGTGGGTGCGGGCGCCGATGCGTGGCGTACGGCTGCTGGGGCGCGAGCCGCGACACCTGCTTTGGGAGGATCCGAGGACCGGAGAGCAGCTGACCACGATCAACATCGGCGCCGGGCTGCTGGTCGACGACGGGGAGTGCGTCATCGGCCGGATCGTGCCGATCGAGGACGGCCTGATGTTCGAGACGGGGCCGCTGCGGGTGCCTGAGGAGGTGGCGTACGCCGTTGCGGATGAGCCGGAGCGGTGGATCGACGCGCTGCGCGACACGAGCCGACGGCCGGGTCGCGAGCCGGGTGAGATCTGGACACACCGCGGGCTGCGTGACTACGGCTTGCTCACCGACATTCCGTACGGGCTGGTCAATCTCGCCATGGACGCGGGTCTGCATGCGTTCAGGAATCCCGATGACGATGAGCTGGATCAGCTCGACGAGCTGTTCAACCATCCGGCCGACTACCCCGCGTGCCTGGCCGCCTGGCTGGTGCGACCGGAGACGATCACGGCGCTCAGTTCGGGCGTTCCGCTGGAGGGGCTTGCCGCGCTCGGCGGGTTCGTCGAGTTCGTCCACGAGCCGGCCGCGAGTCTGATTCGCGACCTGGCCGACCACCAGGAGGAGGCTGCCTGACACTCCGCGAGGTCCCTCGCCCGACCGGGAGTTTGGCTTAGTTTGATTCCAGTCGAGACCGTGGGGGTCGCAATGGCAGCATCGCAGGCGACATCGGACGCCGAGCCTCAGCTGAGCCGGCGCAGGATCAATCTCATCTTCGGCACAGTGCTCCTCGGCATGCTGCTCGCGGCGCTCGACCAGACGATCGTGTCGACCGCGCTGCCGACGATCGTCGCTGACGTCGGAGGTGCCGGACACCTGTCGTGGGTGGTGTCGTCCTACCTCCTGGCCGAGACCGTGGCGACCGTGCTCGCCGGCAAGTTCGGTGACCTCTTCGGCCGCAAGCTGATGCTGCAGGTCTCCGCCGGACTCTTCATCCTCGCCTCGGCCGCATGCGGGTTCGCGACCGACATGGCCTGGCTGATCGGCGCCCGAGCTGTGCAGGGCATCGGTGCAGGTGGCCTGATGGTGACCGCGACGGCGCTGATCGGCGACATCATCCCGTTGCGGGAGCGAGGGAAGTACCAGGGCGCACTCGGGGCGGTCTTCGGTGCCACCACCGTGCTCGGACCACTCCTCGGCGGCGTCTTCACCGACCACCTCTCCTGGCGCTGGGCGTTCTACATCAACCTGCCGCTCGGCATCGCCGTGATCGCGATCGCCAGCCTGACGTTGCCGCAGATCGCTCGCGGCAAACGACCCTCGATCGACTACCTCGGCATCCTCTTCGTCGGCCTCGGTGCCTCGATGCTGACGCTGGCCGTCAGCTGGGGCGGGACGGAGTACGCCTGGGGTTCGGCGACCATCATCGGCCTGTTCATCGGCTCGGCGGTCGCCTTCGCGATCTTCGTCTGGGCCGAGTCGCGGGCGGTCTCTCCGATCCTGCCGTTGCGGCTGTTCCAGGACCGGGTGTTCACGGTCAGCGTCGTGCTCTCGTTCATCGTCGGGTTCGCGATGCTCGGCGCGATGACCTATCTGCCGACCTACATGCAGTACGTCCACGGCGTCTCCGCGACGTCGTCCGGGATCCGCACCCTGCCGATGGTCATCGGTCTGCTGGTGACATCGACGCTGGCGGGCTCGATCGTGGGCCGGACGGGGCGCTACAAGATCTTCCCGGTCGCCGGTGCGCTGATCATGGCGCTGGGGCTGTATCTGCTCTCGACGATGGACGCCGACACCAGCACCCTGATGATGTCGCTGTTCCTGCTGATCATGGGCATGGGCGTCGGCCTGAGTATGCAGATCCTGACGATCATCGTGCAGAACACAGCGGCGTACGAGGACCTCGGTGTCGCGACCTCGGGCGTGACCTTCTTCCGGACGATGGGCTGCTCGTTCGGCGCCTCGATCATGGGCACCGTCTACGCCAACCAGCTCGCCGACCGGCTGCCCGCCGCCGTCTCCTCGGCAGGAGTCTCCCCGGACGAGGTCGCGACACCAGCCCTTCTGCACTCGCTGCCCGACGCCCAGAGCGCGCCGATCATCGGTGCTTACGCGGAGACGCTGCAGATCGTCTTCCTCGCCGCGGTCCCCGTCGCCGGGCTCGCGTTCCTGGTCGCGCTCTTCCTCAAGGAAGTGCCCCTGCGTGGCACCTCGAGGGCGGCCGCGACCGACCCGGGCGACGGGTTCGCGATGCCCAACTCCTCCGACAGCGCCATGCGCCTCGACGTCGCCGCCGCCCAGCTGGTCCGCCGCCAGCCACCGGAGACCTTCACCATGCTCCGGGAGTCGGCGGTGGATCTCGATGCCGCGACGGCGTGGTGCGTACGCCAGATCGGGATCCGCGAGTGGGTCGGCGGCGAGACCTCGCTGGTCGCGATCGGTCACCGCCTCGGGATGCCGGGCGCGGTGCTGGCGCCGGCATTCGCCACCGCCGCGGCGGAGGGCTACCTCTACGGCGACGAGCGGGCGTACGCCCTGACGGAGGCGGGCAGGGAGGAGCTCGACAAGCTGGTCGCGGCGTTCAAGGAGTGGCTGGTCACCGAGCTCTCCGACTGGGGTGCTGACGACTCCAAGCTCGATGAGGCGCTCGCCGTGCTCTCCCGCAGGTTCGTGGAGGGTGAGCAGGACGTGCGGAGCCCGGCCGAGTCGGCCTTATAGGGCTTTTTACTTTCGACGGTGTTTGAAATCGGCGAAAGCGGGTAGGACGAAGGCATGAGTGACGACGACATGCACGTCAATCCCGACGATCTCAGGTCCATCAAGAGCACGCTCGACACCGCCGGTGGAGACCTCTTCAAGCAGGCCAAGCCGCTGCAGAAGACACCTGACGTGGGCGAGTCGTCCTCCGAGGTCGCGACCGCGCTGGCGTCGCTGGCGGCGGCCGTCGGCGGGATGGCGGAAGGCCTCGGGTCACTCAGCGACGGCGTACAGAACGCTCTCGACCACGCGACCACAGCCGATCACGGGGCCGGCGACGCGGGCCGGCGCCAGGAGCAGAGGGTGAGGGGCAACTGATGCCAGAGGCGATGGACACGAAGGTCTACGGCGACGCCGCCGAGGCGCAGACCGCCGCGGACGCATGTACAACCGCCAAGGACGCGGTCGGCGACGCGCTCGACGACCTCGGCAAGGCGATCAAGACCGCCGGTTCCTGGAAGGGCCAGGCGGGCGCCGCCTTCGAGTCGAAGGCGGAGAAGCGCAAGAGCGACCTGCGTCAGCTCGAGTCGCGGATCGAGGCCATGGGCAAGGGCCTCTCGACCTTCTCGGGCGACCTCAAGGCGGTCGAGACCAAGATGTCGACGATCCGCACCGAGGCCAGCGGTGCGGGGCTCACGGTCAGCGGCACCATGATCTCGCCGCCGACCGACCCGGGCGAGGACGCCTCCGAGGGCGACGTCAACGCCCACAACACCAAGGTCGAGAAGTGGAACGACCTGGTCAGCCGGGTCGAGACGGCTCGCAAGGACGAGGACAACGCGCACGAGGACCTCGGCAAGGCGATCTCGAAGTCGACCGGCGACGGCTGGATCGAGGACCGCCTCGAGGACCTCGGCCTGCTGCCGAAGGACTTCTCCGACGGTATGCAGATCGGTGCGTACGCCCTCGGGCTGGCCGGCCTGGGAGCCGGCGCCGGCGTCGACTGGATGGTGAAGAGCCGTTACGGCACGTTCCAGCCGCGCGTGAACGGCCGGTTCGCCAGCCCTGCGAGCCTGACCAAGCTCGAGCGAGCAGCCAAGGTGCTCAACGACAAGAACTGGCACGCGAAGGCCAACAAGGCAGCCGTACGCGGCAAGTGGCTGACCGCGGGCAAGTGGGCGACCCGGGCCGGCTGGGTGGTCACCGCAGGTACCTCGGCGTGGGAGCAGTGGCAGAAGGACGCCGACGACCCGTCGCTCTCGACGACGGAACGGGTGAGCCGCACGGTGAGCACCTCCGCGATCACGACCGCGGGCGCCGCGGGCGGAGCCTGGGCCGGGGCCCAGGCCGGTGCCGCCATCGGCAGCATCTTCCCCGGTCCGGGCACGGTCATCGGCGGCGTCGTCGGTGGCGTGATCGGTGGTGCGATTGGCTCCGGGCTGGCCGGCAAGGCGGCCGACTTCGTGGTCGACGAGGCTGGTGAGCTCGGTGAGGCCGTGGTCGACGGGGTCAGCGACTTCGCGGAGGGCGCCGGCGAGGTAGCCTCCGATGTCGGCGACGCCATCACCTTCTGGGACTAGGACCGCAATGATCTGGGCCGCACTCATCCTCGCCGCCGGCGTCATCGGCGCCGGGGTCAGCATCTGGCAACATCTCGGGCTCTCCGCTCGTGCCCGTTCCTGGGCGACTGCGTGGAACCGGGGCGGTGTGGGCGAGGACGTCGTACTCATCCATCTGCCCTGCATCTCCGCGCTGGCCATCACCGGCTCGACGGCGTTCGGGCTGGTGCCGGAGCAGACCGCGGCATGGACGATCATCGGTGGGCTCTTCCTGCTCACCTGCATCGTCTATCCGCTGCTGGTCATCGTGCCCACCCCGTCGTTCATCAAGCCGAAGTGGTATCGCGAGTCGCGCCCGAAGAAGAAGCGCACCGCAGGAAAGAAGTGACCATGTCTGATCAGACAACGATGACGGTCCCGGAAGGCTGGGAGAGCGTCGAGCCACCCGAGGGCGTACGTTTCCTGGCGCTCGCGCCGGCGAGCGGCACCTTCCGCTCCAACCTCACGGTGACCGCCCAGACCAACGGTGACCTGGGGTTCCGCGACTGGCAGGTCGGCTCCGAGATGGCGTTCACGGAGATGATGCCGGGCTACACGCCGATCGACCTCGAGCGCCTCACGATCGCCGGGCAGGAGGCGGGGCGGCGGCTGGCGATGTACGACGGCCCCGGCGGCTCCGCGCTGACCATGGAGCAGTGGTTCGTGGCGATCGACGGCGTCGGCCACACCCTCACCGCGACCGTGCTGACGAGCGACTATGCGACCTGGGCCGCCCAGATCGACGCCGCTGCCGAGACCTGGAGCCCGGCATGAGCGCCGCGGCGACGGAGGTCGTCTGGGTCCTCGCCGGCCCGGGCGGACGCCTCGAGCACCGCGCCGAGGTAGGCCCCGCGGGCATCCACCTCGAACTCGGCGTCGACGGCACCCGTACGCAGCCCCTCGACCTCCCGCGAGGTCACCTGGTCCCGAGCCTGGTCCGTACTCTGAAGATCCGCCCGGTCAAGGGCGCGGCCGGGTCGGTGCGCCCGTTCCCGACTGCCCGGATGGCCGAGCTGTTGGGCGAGGACCAGGAGGCTCGCGACGTGGTCCTGAAGGAGCTCGGCGCCCGCACCGCCTGGTCGATCGCCGTCGGCGCGTGGCAGCTCGCCGGCATCAACGGCCCCGACGGCCTCCATCTCGCGCTGGAGGACAGGCTCACCCCGATGACCAACACCGCCTTCTACCGCATGCTCTGCCAGCAGCTCGGCGCCTACTGATCCCTGCGGAGAGTGAGCGTCGCGAAGTCCGCCCCGAGGATGCGGAAGGCGTCGACAAGGAGGCCGGCGACGAGCGATGCCTCGGCCTGCGGGACGGTGCGCCAGTAATGCGGCACCCCCGGCGCCGGGGCGATCGGGTCGGTCTCGTCCGGCGTCAACCAGCCGGCCGCGCGAAGCGCCTCGTGCTGCTCGGCGGAAGCCTCCCAGGTGCCGCCGATGTGCTGCGTACCCACGAACTCCGCGTAGAGGACCGAGTCCACGCAGAGCACCTGCCCCCAGCGAGACGGTGCGGCGGACCGCGACGCCTTCGACCTGAGCCGCGCTCGGAGGCCTGAAGGTTCCGGCACCGGCGGCGAGGGCTCAGCGATGATCACGAACTCCTGCTGCCCGAGACCGGCGAGCTCGGAGGTGATCCGGTCTTGCCATTGCGTTGCGTTCACCGGTCCATCCAACCAGGGCCCGAAGTCAGCGTTACCGGGGCGTTCACACGCAAGGGGTTGTCACGCGATCGCGGCACTGGTTGCATCTGTGCACCCCCTTCCCCCCACGATCAAGGGACCCCCACATGACTCTCGGGAAACGACTCACGCGCAAGCTCGCCCTCGCGCTTCCGCTCGCCGCACTCCTCTCCGTCATCCCGACAGCCGCCTGGGCCGCCCCGCCGCCCGCGCTGCCGGCCTCGGCACCGGAGGGCGACCGCACGTGGCAGCCGGCCCTCGACTTCGACACCGACGGCTGTTACAGCACTCCGGCGATCGGCCCGGACGGCACGCTCAACGGCGGTCTGGCGATGGGCGGCACGGTCAACGGCCAGTGCCGCGACCTCTCGGACCTGCAGAACACCAACGTCTACTCGCGCTCGAAGTGCAACAACGGCTGGTGTGCGTACCTCTACGGCTACTACTTCGAGAAGGACCAGGTCTCGTGGGGCCCCGGCTCGGCCGGCCACCGGCACGACTGGGAGCACATCATCGTGTGGGTGCAGGACGGCCACGCGAGGTTCATGTCCGTCTCCCAGCACTCCGGCTACCAGATCAAGCCCGAGTCGGAGCTGCAGTTCGAGGGAGGTACGCACCCCAAGGCCGTCTATCACAAGGACGGCGGCAGCACCCACTGCTTCCGCTTCCCCAAGACCGGCGGCGGAGACGAGCCGCCCGAGAACCACGAGGGCGTCTGGCAGGTCAAGGGCCTGGTCGGCTGGGACAACTACCCGGCCGGCATCCGAGACCGCCTCGTCGCGGCCGACTTCGGCGCCGCGACCTTCAAGCTCACCGATGCGCGTTTCGGCAACGCACTGGCGGGTGGGAAGCCGGCCGGGGTCTCCCTCGACCCCTACGCCTGAGCGGGCCGGCCTCCCCTTCTCGCAGGTCAGGTGGCCTGCGAGAAGTCGAACAGGGCGATCGGGGCCGAGGTCGGTTCGTCGGAGCCTCCCTCGGGCTCGACGGTGATCCCGGCCGCGCTCGCGTCTGCGGCGTCGCCCTTGAGGACGAAGGTCTGGTCGCTGTCGTCGGGCATCAGCCCGGCGGGGACCATCACATCGTCGTGCTGGAGCCAGAGCTCGTAGACCTTGCCGTCCGGCGCGGCCGGCATGCCGGACGTGACCAGCACCGCCCTGTTCTCCGAGACCGAGCGGACCACCCGGGCACGGGCAGCGCCGGGTAGGTCGACGGCCACGGTCGTCGCGTCCTTCGCGTTCAGAACCCGCTCCGCGGTCGACATCGTCTGGCTGGAGTCCTCGCGGATCAGCTCGACGGCGGCGACCGTCCCGGTGCCGACCATGGCCAGCACCGCGGCCGCGGCGGCGAACGTACGCCACCCGAACCGGCGACGGTCGGACGATGCGTCCGAGGGCTCAGGAGCGTCGTCGGCCCTGTGCTTCGGCGTGGTCTCGGGCGGAAGCGGCCGGATCTCCTTGATGCCGGCGAGCAGACGATCGCGCATCTCCGGCGGAGGTGCGGTGTCGGTCAGGCCGCCGAGCATCCAGGTGGTGTCGCGCAGGCTGGCCACCTCGTCGCGGCAGTCCGCGCAGGCGGCGAGATGCTCCTCGAAGCGGATGCGCTCGATGTCGTCGAGGGCGTCCACCGCGTATGCGCCGGAGAGGGCGTGAATGTCTTGCGCGTTCATCTGCTCACTCCCATCGCGTCGCGCAACCGGATCAGTCCGTCCCGGATACGGGTCTTTGCAGTGCCTATCGGCAGGTCCAGCATGGCGGCGACCTCAGTGTGGGTGTAACCGCCGAAGTACGCCAGTTGTAGCGCCTCCCGTTGAACTGCCGTCAGGGTTTCTAGGGCGGCGTGGACGCGGCGAGCCTCCAAGGAGGTCTCCACGGCCTCGGCCGTCGTGTCATGTGGTGGGGTCTGGGTGGTCCCGTGGTAGGCCGTGTCGTTGCGGCCGGCGGACTCCGCGGATCGGACCCGGTCGACGGCACGACGATGGGCCAGTGTCAGCAGCCACGAATGGGCGCTGCCGAGGTTCTCGTCGTACCGGCTGGCGGTACGCCACACCTGGAGGTACGTCTCCTGGGTGACCTCCTCCGCCTGAGCCGGGTCTCGGATCACCCGCAGCACCAGTCCGTGCACGCGGGCGGAGGTCGCGTCGTAGAGGGCGGCGAAGGCTGCCTCGTCGCCTCGGGCGACGCGACGGAGGAGCCCGGCGAGCCCCGGGGACCCGGTCCCCTCCGGCGACGAGTCGCCGGAGGGGACTGAGCTGAGCGGTCTCATGTGTCGATCCTCGCGGATGTCCGGTCCGATGTCCCGATCAGGGCATCAGGACGGTGTCGACGACGTACACCGTGGCGTTGGCGGTCGGGATGTTGCCGCACAGCACCTTGGCGTTCTCCTTGCCGACGGTGAACTCCTCGCCCTCGCCCTCGACGGTGATCATGTCGCCGGCGAGGGTCTCGTGCTCACCAGCGACCTCGTCGGGGCTGAGCTGGCCGGCCACCACGTGGTGGGTGAGGACCTTGGTCAGCGTGGCCTTGTCGGCCAGTACGGCGTCCAGGTCGGCCTTCGGGATCTTCTTGAAGGCGTCGTCGGTCGGGGCGAAGACGGTCAGCGCGTCGGCGCTGTTGAGGGTGTCGACGAGCTCGGCCTCGCCTACGGCAGTCACGAGCGTCTTGAGCAGCGGGTTGGCGCTCGCAGCGGACGCGACCGGTGCGGTCGACATGCCGTTGAACGAGCCGGCACCGTCGGCGGGGATCAGCTTGCAGCCTTCGCCGAAGGTCTGCGAAGCTGCTTCCTCGGTCTCGGGTGCGGCCTCGGTGGTCTCGGAGGTCTTGGAGCCGCCTTCGCTTCCGGACGCGGTGTCCTCGGAGCCACATGCCGAGAGACCCAGACCCAGCAGGAGAGCCATGGAGGCGGCGACGCTGCCGGTGCGGGTGATGGTGTTGAGCTTCATGAGAGAGCCTTTCGAGGGTTGGTCTCTTGCTGTCATGAGGGCTTCGGCACGGTGGCCGAATCGGATTTCGCCAATTTGTGATCAGGTTTGGATCAGGTGACGGTGACGACGATTTGCTGGATGCCGCTGGACCCGTCGGGGAACGGGGTGGCCCGCTCGTCGCTCTGCACGTTGCCGTCGCGGTCGGTGACTCGGACGGCGAGCTGGTGGCTCCCGGGCTCGGCGTCCCAGGGCATGAACCACTGGCGCCAGTAGTCGATCCCGGCGTCCGGACCGAGCTCGGCCGGCTGCCAACGGCCGCCGTCGATGCGTACGTCGACCTTGGCGACGCCGGAGTGCTGGGCCCAGGCGACGCCACCGATCACGGTGCGGCCACCTTCGATGTTGCTCAGCGGCCGGGGCGTGTCGATCCGGCTGGAGAGCTTGATCGGGGCGTCGATGGCCCAGTCGCGGTCGGTCCAGTAGGCCGTCGCGTCGTCGTAGCGGGTCAGGGTGAGCTTGGTGACCCACTTGGTGGCACCGACGTACCCGTAGAGGCCGGGCACCACCAGCCTGGCCGGGAAGCCGTGGGTACGGGGGAGGACCTCGCCGTTCATGCCGAGGGCGACCATCGCGTTGCGGCCGTCCATCACGGCCTCGAGCGGGGTGCTGATCGTGAAGCCCTCGACGTCGGTCGAGAGGATCTGGTCGGCACGGCTGCCGACACCCGCCTCCTCGAGCAGCTCCTTGAGAGGTACGCCGGTCCAGCGCGCCGCGCCGACGAGCTTGCCGCCGACCTCGTTGGAGACGCAGGTCAGAGTGATGTCGTACTCGACGTTCTCCCGCGCGCGCAGGTCGTCGTAGCTGAAGGTGAGCTCGCGGTCGATGTCACCGTCGATGGTCAGCGACCAGCTGTTCTGGTCGACGATCGGGACGGCCAGCTTGGTGTCGACCCGGTAGAAGTCGCGGTTGCGGGTGATGAACCGGGAGATCCCCTTGTGCGTCTCCTCCAGCCCTGCCGGGAGCGCCGGCAACGGCTTGCGGACGCGCGGCAGCATGATGTCGGCGAGCGCCGTACGGCCGCGCACGATCATCTGCCCGCCGGTCGCGGCCGCGGCGGAGAGCAGGGCGAGGGCCCCGAACCCGATCAGGACGCTGCGGCGGGTGGCCACGCTTTCGGCCGGGGCGTCCTGCCGGTGAGCCGGGGTGCGCTCGGCGGTCAGGGCGCGGGTCAGCAGCACCAGCACGCCCGGTCCGAGGACGAGCGCCACCACCGTGGGCACGAGGTTCGAGACCTCGAAGAGCGGCTGGCGGACCACGGCGGCGCCGGCGAGCAGGACCAGGCCCGCCATGAGCCCGACGCCGAGCCAGAGACGTCTTCGGGCGACCACCCCGATCACCGCGGCGAACGCGATCGTGACCAGCAGCACGCTGCCGATCAGGATCGGCTTGTCCGCGCTGCCGAGCTCGCGTACCGCCCACTCCTTGACGGGGGTGGGCGTCGCGTCGATGACCGCGGTGCTGACCGCGAGTGCGGGGGAGGAGGCCGGTGTGAGCAGCGCAGCGGTGAGGTGCGCGACGGACATCCCGACCGCTCCGGCGAGCACACCGGCGGCGGCATGGGCGAGGGAATGACGATCCAGGTGTCTCATGGCGGGGATTCGTGCCCGCGCCCGGATCGGATTTCAGCCGGTGGGCTGAACGATCGATTCAGTCCGAGTCGCGCATCTTGGCGAGCCTGGCCCGCAGGCCGGGCTCCCGGTGCGCATTGGCCCGCAGCCTGACGTAGTCATCGCCGTAGACCCACAGCAGTGCGTCGTCGAGCCGCCGCACCGCGCCCGGCGGATAGCGGTAGTCCATCCGCGCCATGAGTGTCTCCTCGTCGACCGAGCGCAACGCGTCGCCGAGCTCGGTCAGCGAGGTGATGCCGAGCTCGAGGATGATGCCGGAGATCCACCCGTAGTGGTCGGTCCGCGACCAGCCGGCCTCGGCGTACTGCCCGGCCAGGAACGCCGCCAGCTCGCGGGGGCTGATGCGCGGGTCGTCGTCGAGAGCCTCCGTGCTGGCTGCGGTCCCGCCCTTTCGGAGTCGATCCCTGATCGTGGAGAACTCGCGGTCGGCGAGCTCGAGCAGGCCGGCGGCGAGCGTGAACCGTCGGTCGAAGTCGGGTACGTGCTCGCTGGGGATGGTGCCCTTGTAGCGGATGTCGTGCTCGAACTCGGCCCAGGCGTGCTGCAGCACGGTGCGGATCTGGATCTGCGCCTGGCGGCCGCGCAACAGCTCGTACGCTTCCTGGCCCTCGCGTGCGGGGTCGAGACTGACCAGGAGGTGGCGGCTGGCGTACCCGAACCGGCCCTCGCTCGCGGTCTCCTCGCCCATGTCACGGTCGTCGTGGACCACCACCTGGTCGTCGAGGAGGTCTGCGACGGCCTGCACGTCACTGTGGACGTAGGTGATCACCCGCAGTCCGATCTGGTCGGTGATCTGGCGGAGCGGGTCGGTGAAGACCTGCCGTCCGTCGACGGTACGAGCCGCCTTGGCCGCGAACGACGCGACCGACTTCGCGCGCGAGGTCACGGTGAGGTAGTTGATGCCGGCGTCGTCGAGGATCGAGGTCACCAGCTGTACGTACTGGTCAGCTGCTTCTTGCAGCGTCGGCTGCAGCGCGGCGTACTCACGGACCGCGGTCGCGGTGTCGTGGATCCTCGCCCCGGCTCGTCCGCGGGGTGTCGGGCGGAGGTCGTCGGGCAGCGTCGGAGTGACGATGTAGCCGGTGGCGAAGTCTCCGTACGTGGTGGTGCGGTCCGGTGCGCGGGTCGCGAAGAGACCGATGTAGGCGCTCAGCACCGCGTCGACCTGGTCCTCGACCGTGCGCAGCTCGCTCTTGCGTACGGCATTCTCGGCGGCCGTTCGAAGGGCGTGCCAGGACGGGTCGTCGAGCAGCAGCGGCGGGTCGGCGCTCTCGAGACCCTCGAGCAGGCCGAGCAGCATGATCAGCTCGGCGCGGAGCTGGTCGATGTCACGCCCTGACTTGTGCTTGTACTTCAGCGTGCGGCCCAGGCGGAAGAGGGCCACCGTCGCGGGGTGCGGGTAGACCTCGATCGCCCGGCGCCGCCGGCCGGACCGGGGGTTCATGTCGAGCCCGAGCCGAGCCGCGATCCGGGCTCCTCGGGGCTGCTCGCTGAACTCCGGCTTGCTGGTGTTGGAGGGGTGCGCGCCGGCGTCGAAGCGAGCGAAGTCCTTGTTGAGCGCGGCCTCGGCCGGACGGTTCCCGGTGGGGTTGGTGACGATCAGGGGAGCATCGATCGCGACGAGACAGTCGTCGACGTAGGGCTCCAGGGCGGCGACGATCTCGTCGTCGGTCTTGACGGCAGAGACGTGCACGAGGCGGCCTTCCTCGTCCAGGACGGCCAGGCCGGTGGGCCTGCGCACGCCCCAGGCGAGGTCGACTCCGAGGAAGTACATGGGGCCAGACTGCCCGCCCAAGAGGCGCGGGTCTAACCCCCGGGCCGTCAGCGAGTCGCCTGAACGATCGTGATCGGACCGAACCGGTGGTCGATGTGGTCGACCTCGCGGGCGTCGGTGAACCCGGCGTCGGTCAGGAGACTGACGAGCGCGTTGTCAAGGTTGCGCTCGGTATAGGCGTTCATCCCGCGGTGCCGGTGGCTCCCGTGGTCGTGGTCGTGGTTGTGGCCCGGCCCGTGGTCGGGAGCGCCGAAGTCGACGATGGTCACCCGCCCGCCGGGCCTGAGGATCCGGTGGGCCTCGCGTCCGAACCCCTCGCGCCCGGCGTCGTCGACGTGGTGCAGCGCGAGCGAGGAGACGACGTGGTCGACGGTGCCGTCCTCGGGCAGCAACCGGTCGGCGTACCCCTGCACCAGCGAGAGACGTACGCCCCGCCGGCCCGCCTTCCGAGCGGCGATCCGCAGCGCGGCGTCGTCGGGGTCGTGCCCGGTGACGACGGCGCCCGGGACGGCGCGAAGGACCGAGAAGGAGAGGTTGCCGGTGCCGCAGCCGACGTCGAGCACCGTCTGCCCGGGCGAGATGCCGGCGAGCTCGACCGTCCTTTCGTGGAGCGCGCGCACGCGGGCGAGCCGGGTGAAGAGGTCGTAGAGGGGAAGGAGCCAGGTGCGGCCCATGCCAGGGAGGAACGGGCGGTCCCGTTCGCCCTCGGCGCGGCCGTCGATGATCTGTATGGTGGTCATACATCCACGATGGGACATCTTGCGGATCAACGGTGGGAGGGAAGTCGGTCAGCATGGGACGTTCTTCAGATTCGACCTCGGTGCTCGCCCGAGGCGTGCGTACTGTGCGCGCCGACGGCACCCCGGTCTACGCCTGGGACCAGCGCCCGGGCAGACCAGCCGTCAGGGTCGTACCCCTCGATCCTGACTGCGACACCGAGCACCTGCCTCCCGACAACCGGCACGCCCACGACTTCTGGGTGCTGGCCTATGTCGAGCGCGGCGGAGGCGCCGTCGGTCTCGACGGCAAGCAGGTGGCGCTGCGTGACGGCGAGGTCCACGCGGTGGCTCCCGGCGAGGTCGTGGCCGCCGAGTCGCTCGCCGAGCTCACCCACGCGCGAGCCTGGTCGGTGGCGTTCACCCCCGACGCCATCCCCTCCCTCGCCTCCATCTCCCCGCTCACCTGGGCCCACCACCCGCTGCTCGCCCTCTTCGCCGCAGACGGCCGCCGCGGCATGGTCCCCGAGGCCGAGCGCCCCCGCTGGCGGGCCTGGCTCACCGAGCTCGACGACGAGCTCCGCCACCCCGAACGCCTCGGCTCCCACGACACCGTCACCGCGATCCTCACCCAGCTCCTCGTCGCGTCCGCGCGCCTGGCTCCAAGTGCCCCGATCGCCCCGGACCCGCTGGTCAGCCGGGTCTTCGACGAGATCGAGAGGACGTACGCCACCAAGGTCTCCGCCGGCGACCTGGCCCGCACCTTGGGCTACACCCCCGGCCACCTCACCACCGTCATCCGCCAACGCACCGGCCGCACCCTCCTCGACTGGCTCACCGAGCGCCGCCTCACCGAAGCCCGCCGCCTCCTCCGCGAAACCGACCTCCCGCTCTCGGTCATCTCCACCCGCACCGGCCTCACCGACCCCGGTTACCTAGTACGCCGCTTCAAGTCCCGCTACGGCACCACCCCCGACCGCTGGCGTCGAGACGTCGGTTAGCCAGCAGCGACAGAGGCCGCACTAAAGAAGTCGGTGGGCATGGCGTGATCCAGTCGCCAGGTGATCGCGATAGGGCGATCGCCGGTGTGGGAGACGTACGTCGCTGGGCCGAGGAAGAGGTAGGGAGAGGTGCCGAAGACCCCGTCAGCTTCTTCACGGGCAAAGAGGAGCACCGTGCTCTCGCCGTTCAGATAGCGCTGGCCAGTCTTGCTCGCCACCGAGGTCGTGGACTGCGTCTCCCAGTGGAACAGCGTCGGACTGATCGGATAGTCGCGGTACATCGTCGTGGGGGAGAAGTCGGCTTCGGACTTCTTGAGGTTGATGAAGAAGGCGTCCACGTTGAGTTCTGGGATGTGCTTGACGCCTTCCCGCATGGAGTTCGGCTTCCGATCGAGGCTTGCGTATCCAAGGGCTGCCAGGATCTCTTCGCGTTGATAGCGGGCATGGACCATGAGCGGCACCTCAGTGAGTGCGCCGGAAAGCTCGGCAAGACTATGGCGTGCGGCGTCGAAGGCGAGATCGATGACGGCCCGGATCTCGGACCGGGTCGCATGCTCCGCTTGAAGAACGGCGAAGCCAGCATCAATCGACTCGAAGCCGCCGCCGTCGGGCCAGAGCGAAAAGAAGAGCATTCTTGCGAGCCGCTGTTCGCCCGGTGAGAGTGATGCGTACGAGGGAGCGTCGTCCGCGAGCAGCCGAGAGAAGGCAACTGCACGAATCGGGTCATCGACGTGGGCAAACGCTCGCACGCGACGCAGCAGCCTCTGCTCAGCCTCGGTGCCATTCGGTACGGGGAGGCCAGCCGTGCGGCGTAGTTCTGTCCAGGACCGCTGGCCCTTTCGCAGAATGTCGGGCAGTTCCATGCCCGACTCGTCGAGGTACTCGGGAAGCGACAGGTCGCCGTACGAGCGCAGTTCCTGAACCATCGAGGGCCAACGGTTCGAGATCTGCGACTTGAGGTTGTCGACAATCAGTGTCTGTGCTTCGCGGTCCATGACGATCTGGCAACCCGCGGGGAGGAACGGGAAGCCGCGTTCGACCTCGCGACGGAGCGCAGCTCGGGTCAGTCCCGTCATTGCTCGAAGCTTCCGGTCCCAAGAGAACTGCTTGTTCTGATGGCCGACGAAGTCCAGAACCGTGAGCACGGCCTTGTCGCGGGTTCGCCGCAGCCCGCGACCAAGCTGCTGTAGAAAGACCGTGGCCGAGTCGGTAGGCCGAAGGAAGAGGACCGTGTCGACATCAGGAATGTCGAGACCCTCATTGAAGACGTCGACCGAGAACAGCACGTTGAGCCGTCGCTCGCGCAGGGCGGCGATGGAGTTGCGGCGTTCGGCAGCCGCCGTGTTGCCAGTGACGACCCCGGCAGGGATTCCGGCCTTGTTGAAGACGTCCGCCATGTAACTGGCGTGGGCTACGTCGACACAAAAGCCGAGAGCGCGCATGGCCGACACGTCGGGCATCTTGTCGCGGAGCTCCTTGAGGATGATCCGAGCGCGGGCGTCGTTGCCGGTGTACACCGATGAGAGCGCGGTGTCGTCGTACTTCCCACGCGCCCACTTCACCGTTCGGAGATCGGTGTTGTCAGACACGGCGAAGTAGTGGAATGGGCAGAGAAGGTCCGCGCCGAGGGCATCCCAAAGGCGAAGCTGAGTAGCGATGCGATTGTCGAAGAACGAGGCGACATTGACTCCGTCTGCGCGCTCTGGAGTCGCCGTCAGACCGACCAGTTCCGTGGGCTCCAGATGGTCGATGAGCTCGCGGTAGGACTTCGCCTCGGCGTGATGAAACTCGTCGATGACGATGATGTCGTAGGTGTCCGGTGGGATCTGAGTGACGCCGTACGACTTCAGCGACTGCACACTCGCGAAGACGTGCTCCCAACGCTCCGGCCGGGTGCCATCGACGTACAACTCTCCGAAGGTCGCGTCGGAAAGGACCTCGCGGTAGGTCCGCAACGACTGCTGCAAGATCTCCTTGCGATGGGCCACGAACAGGAGCTTCGGACGCTTCCCATCCGAGTTGGCCTCAGCGAGTCGCCGGTAGTCAAGAGCGGCGACAACCGTCTTTCCGGTGCCGGTCGCAGCGACGACGAGGTTGCGATGCCGGTCGTGCAGCGTACGTTCCGCGTCGAGGTCGTCGAGCATCTTCTGCTGGTAGGGGTACGGCCTCACCTCGAGGCCAGAGAGCGAGATCGTGACCCTGTCCCCTCGGCTCCGACCCGATGCCTCGGCCAACGCATCGTCCAGCCGGTCCCGATCCCGGTCGGGGTCGTACAACTCGAAGTCGCCGTGGTTCCAGTAGGTGTCGAAGGTCGCGGTGAACTTGTCGAACAGAGCAGGCGTGCCCTTGCGCGACAGGCGCACGTTCCACTCCACGCCCTCGACCATTGCCGTCCTGGTGAGGTTCGAAGAGCCAACGTAAGCGGTGTCGAACTCAGTATTGCGGCGGAACATCCAAGCCTTAGCGTGGAGGCGGGTGCGCTGGGCGTCGTACTGGACCTTCACCTGCGCGCCGAAGTCCCGCACAAGCCGATCGAGCGCGTCACGCTCAGTGGATCCGGTGTAGGTGGTCGTAATGACCCGAAGCCGAGCACCTCGGTCGCGGAGGCGCTTCAACTCGGGCTCGACGAGGCGGAGCCCATACCAGCGTACGAACGCGCAGAGCAGGTCCACCTCGTCGGCGGTGTCGATCTCAGCGCGGAGTTCGGCGGCGAGGCTGGGCTCCTCCTTCGAGTTCGTGAGGAGCGCCGCCTCGGTGAGCGGAGTCTTCGGGCGAGTGTTGAGGTAAGTGACGGTGCCTGGGGCCTGCGGGCTGCTGATGCGGCGAAGCTCGGTCGGCGGGGCGACGATGTGGTCGGCATCGCCGGTCTCCAACTGGGCGATGAGTTCGTTGGCAGCCTTGACGCGCAACTCGGGATCCTTGACGGCCTCAAGGCTGCGTACGGCTGCTTGGTAGACGTGGCGAGCAAGCACATGCGGCTGGTCGGCCTGGTCCACGTGTGTGGTCTCGACGTCCCGATCGGTGACTTGTCTGAGGCGGTCTTGAAGGTCGTTCGTGACGAGCAGTTCGTAGAGGCCGTCATGGGATCCGAGGTCTGACACCCCTCCAGCTTCGCGAACGGTGCCGCTTAAGCGTCGGAACTTCGTAAATCTCGTCCTCAATTGTGGGGAGTCTTCCTGCTGGATCGTTCCCCCAGAGAGGTTCTGGCGGTCGGGGACTCCAGCGGAAAGTGGGGAGCCATCGGGTCCCTTACGCTGACTCCATGACCAGGGGGCCGCGGCGGGCGACGGTGAAGGATGTCGCGGCGCTGGCGGGGGTGTCGCCGAAGACGGTGTCGAACGTGATGAACGGGACGGTGTTCGTACGTCCCGACACGCAGGAGAAGGTGCTGGCGGCGGTCGAGGAGCTGCGGTTCGTACCGAACCTGAGTGCCCGGAGCCTGCGCAACGGCCGGACGGGGGTGATCGCGCTCGCGCTTCCGGATCTGGCGACGGCGTTCTCGGCGGACCTGGTGCACCGGGTGGTGCAGGTGGCGCACGAGCGTGGGATGGCGGTCCAGATCGAGGAGACGGGGGCCGAGCCGAAGCGGGAGTACGACCTGGTCTCGCGGGCCCGCGAGCACCAGATCGACGGGCTGATCCTCAACCCGATCCGGCTCCAGGACAGCATCGTCGTCCACGACGATCAGCTGCCGCCGGTGGTGTTGATCGGTGAGGTCGAGCAACACAAGGTCGACCGGGTGCTGATCGACAGCCGGCAGGCCGGGTATGAGGTGACGAAGCACCTGCTCGAGCGTGGCGCGCGACGGGTGGCGGCCCTGGGCGGGAAGACGGGCGCGACCGGTGCGTCGGCGACCAGCATCCAGCGGCTGGAGGGCTATCACCGGGCGCTGCGGGAGCACGGGATCGAGCCTGACCCGCGGCTGGAGGTGTACGTCGCGGAGTGGTCGATGGCGGGTGGCACCGAGGCGGCCGCCGAGCTGCTGGCCCGCGACGCCGGCTTCGACGCGATCGTCGCGTTCACCGACTCGATCGCCCTCGGTGCGATGCATGTGCTCCAGGAGCACGGGGTCTCGGTGCCCGGCGACGTACTGATGACCGGGTTCGACGACGTCGAGCACGCGCGGTTCATGAATCCGTCGCTGACCACCATCGCCCTGGACCGGCTCGCCCTCGCCGAGGAGGCTGTCGACCTGCTGCTGACCCGGATCGGGGATCGGACGAGCCCTCCTCGCGCGGTGGCGATCCCGCACGAGCTGGTCGTCCGTGCGAGCACGACGCGGTAACTCGGCCGCGGCGGTCTAGTGCGCGGTCCAGCGGCCGTGTGCGATCCAGACGCCGACGAGGATGCCCAGCAGGTAGCCCATACCTGCGGCGATGAGCAGCGTCGTACTCATCGGGAGCGTGGCCTTCGGGACTTCATGCTTCCCATTGGCACTCGTGATCCAGGCGTGGTCGGTCGGGGGCGGAAGGGATCCACCGAATAGGGGAGGCGGAGACTCTTGCCTGTGTCATTACAACGATGTAATAGTTTCGTGCCATGACCCGCGCACGTATCACCATCGACCGTGACTTCACGATCGCCGACGTACCCCGACGTCTCTTCGGGTCGTTCGTCGAGCACATGGGGAGGTGCGTCTACACCGGCATCTACGAACCCGGCCACCCGACCGCCGACGACCGCGGCTACCGGAAGGACGTACTCGAGCTCGTCCGGGAGCTGGGTCCGACGGTGGTGCGCTACCCCGGGGGAAACTTCGTCTCCGGCTATCGCTGGGAGGACGGCATCGGCCCGGTGGCGGACCGGCCCCGCCGCATCGACGGCGCCTGGCACACGATCGAGACCAACGAGTTCGGGCTGCACGAGTTCATGGGCTGGGCCCGGGAGGCCAATGTCGAGGTGATGGAGGCGATCAACCTCGGTACGCGTGGGGTCGAGGAGGCGCGGGCGCTGGTCGAGTACGCGAACCACCCCGGAGGGACGTACTGGTCGGATCTGCGGCGGAAGAACGGGGCCGAGGATCCGTTCGACATCAAGCTGTGGTGCCTCGGCAACGAGCTCGACGGGCCCTGGCAGATCGGCCACAAGACGGCACACGAGTACGGCCGGCTGGCCCAGGAGACGGCCAAGGCGATGAAGCTCGTCGACGACTCGATCGAGCTGGTCGCGGTCGGCTCCTCGAACCGCTACATGGAGACGTTCGGCTCGTGGGAGCACACTGTGCTGACCCACGCATACGACGAGATCGACTACATCTCGATGCACGAGTACTACCAGGAGCGCTCCGGGGACGCCGCCTCCTTCCTCGCCGAGGCCGTCGGGATGGACGCGTTCATCGACGGCGTCGTCGCCACGATCGACGCCGTCAAGGCGGCCGGCAAGCACACCAAGCAGGTCGACATCTCCTTCGACGAGTGGAACGTCTGGTACGCCGAGGGCCTCGACTCCGAGGACCAGCCGGATCAGGTGAAGAAGGAGTGGCGCGAGCACCCGCGGCTGATCGAGGACGAGTACTCGGTCACCGACGCCGTGGTCGTCGGCACCCTGCTCAACAGCCTGCTGCGCCACGGCGACCGCGTACGCATCGCCAACCAGGCCCAGCTGGTGAATGTGATCGCCCCCATCCGCTCGGAGGAGGGTGGCCCGGCCTGGCGGCAGACGATCTTCTGGCCGTTCGCCCGGATGGCTTCCCTGGCTCGCGGGCAGATCATGCGGCTCGCCGTCTCCGCCGACCAGATCCCGACCGAGAAGTTCGGCGACGTCGACGTCATCGACGCCGCCGCGACATGGTCCGAGGCGGACGGTCGGGTCGCGCTCTTCGTCGCCAACCGCGGCCTCTCGGAGCCATCGGAGGTTGCGGTCGACCTACGCGGGCTCGGGGTGACAGCTGTGCGGAGCGCCGAGGTGCTCACCATCCCCGAGGGCGGCGACCGGCACACGTCCAACGTCGAGTCGGCCCCTGACGCGGTAGGACTCACCCCGCTTGGCGGTGTCGGTGTCGAGGACGGCTCGGTGCGGATGACCCTGCCGCCACTGTCCTGGGCAGTCATCGAGTTCGAGGTTGCGACGTCCTGACCTCATTTGCGTCGGGTGTTGCAGATCCGCAACACCCGACATACGTTGTGTGTATGGAAGGGACTCTCGCACAGCGTCTCCGCGGCGCGCGGATGATGAACGCTCTTTCCGCGCGCCAGGTCGCGGCACTGGCCGGCGTGTCCCCGTCGACGGTGACCCGGGTCGAGTCCGGGAAGATGAACCCGACGTACGACGTGGTTCTCAAGTTGCTCGACGCGGTCGGGCTCGACGAGCGGTTCGACCCGGTATCCGACCCTCTCGCGGTGGCCACGGCGCGCTGGATCCTCGGCGTAGGGAAGGAACCGCCCGAGGTCGACTATTGGATCAATCGGTGGATCATGACCGGGACGTTGAAGCTCGACGCGGTGGGGGACGTCACCGTCCCTGACCTGCAGACCTTCGCCTTCCGGGCCGGGCGCGCCGCGGTCCTTGCGTATCGGCCCAAGGTGGTCAGAGTTCGCCAGGATCGCAGTTGGGACGACGTCGCCGACGGGCTGACCCGGGCTGACCTCGCGTGGGCCGGAACGGGGGATCGGGCGGCCAATCGGCTGGTCTATTCGGCGAGCGAGAGTCAGCCGACGTTCTACGTGGAAGACATCGACGCTTCGATCGGCGCACTCGGTTTGGTCTTCAAAGGACCGCGGGAATGGGGCAAACCGATCACCTTGCTCCCGTTCGACGGTTTCTGCGAGATGGGTCGCTGGCAGGACGACGACGGCCGCTGGTACGCAGCACCCTGGCAGATCGTCCTCGACTGCTATGGCGGAAACGATCGGGTGCCGGAGCAGGCCGACAGCATTCTCGAGGCCCTGTTGACACCCGGACCCGAAGGCGAAGGTGTGCAAAGTGCCTGATGCATCCCGACGCTCCATCAACCCGGCAGTGGGGGACGCGGCGAGGCTGCGAATGCCAGCCCCATCGGGGGCGTACGGGGGCGTCAATGCGGCGATGGCTCCGAGCCGTGCTGCGTTGTGTGCTGCGCTGGATGCCATCGCCCCGCATCGCGATGCCGTCACCGTCGCAGGTGCCCATGCGGTCTTCGAGCGCACCCGCGATCTGGATATCGCCGCAGATGCGACAAAGGACGGAGACCTAGCGCTGACGCCCGCGTTGGTGGCGGAGGAGCCTCGTCTGGAGGCAGCGATGCGCGGGGCAGGATTTCGGACACTCGCGGAGCTCGAGGGCGAGGCGCGTCAGCACGATCCTGGACTGCGCCGCCGGTACGAGGCACAGCCCGGTCTGTGGGCAACCGGGATGGCGAGCTCGGGCGAGCCGATCGGTGAGGTCGATCTCCTGGTGCCGACCTCGATCGCGGGCGGCGGGCGTCGGTCGGCCCACGCGCTCAAGAGCCACGGCAAACAGGCCACGCGCCACACGCCGGGGCTGGAGCTCGTTGTCCTGGATCGATCGTTGATGAAGATCGAGAACTTCGTCGACGGCTCGATCCGGGACGCCTGGGTGGCAGGCTACGCCGGACTGCTCTGCGCGAAGGCCTACAAGCTCGGTGAGCGGATCCGCGAGCGTGATGGGAACGGTCGGAATCGCGTACGTCCGAAGGATGCGGTTGACGTCTGGCGACTGCTGGCGGTGAGCGATGGTGCGGCTGTGCGCGCGAAGTTCGACGAGCACCGCGATGACGAGCGGTGCGGTGAGGCAGTCCATCGCGGTCTGCGCTATCTGGAGACGATCGTCGGGGACGGCCACATCCGGACCCTCGCAACCGCGGATCTGGCAGTGTTCGTGCCTCCTGACGAGGTCGGCGACACGATCAGCACATGGTTTCGCGCGTTCAGGGCGTGACAACAATGCAGTTCGTTGATCTGGCTGAACGGGTGCGGGAGCGTGCGGGTTCGGGCCGGCATGTCTTGGGGATCGTCGGGCCTCCGGGGGCGGGGAAGTCGACGTTGGCGGAGCGGCTGCGGGACATACTCAACGAGTCCGGAAGCGTCGCGGTGGTGGCGCCGATGGACGGGTTCCACCGGAGCAACGCGGAGCTGGACGCGATGGGGGCTCGGGGGCGGAAGGGAGAGCCGGACACCTTCGACGCCGAGGGGTATGTGGAGGTGTTGCGACGGGTGCGGGAGCGGCAGGGACGAGTCGAGTGGCCGACGTTCAGCCGGGTCATCGACGAGCCGGTGCCCGGAGGGGTCGTGATCGAGAACGAGCCGATCGTGATCACCGAGGGCAACTACCTGCTGCTGGATGAGGGGCCGTGGCAGGACGTACGCGGCCTGCTGGATGAGGTGTGGTTCGTCGATGTTCCGGACGCCGTCCTCGTGCCCAGGTTGCTCGAGCGGTTCCTCGCCGGCGGGAGGTCGCGGGAGGAGGCGGAGGCGAAGATCGCCGACAGCGATCTGCGCAACGCCGCGCTGGTGCGGGCGACGCGGGATCGGGCGGATCTGGTGCTGTAGCCGTCAGCCCTCGGAGGCGGCGCAGTCGACGAGGAAGGCCATCAGCTCGGTGGCGTCGTCGGTGGTGACGAGGGTGTCGAGGGCGTGGTCGAGCTCAAGACGCCGGGCGCCGGGGACGGTGATGGCGTCGAAGCCGTTCGAGATCAGGATGCCGGTCATCATCAGCAGGGCGGTGCGCTTGTTGCCGCCGGTGTAGAACCGGGTCCGGACGGCGGAGGAGAAGTAGATCAGCGCCTGAAGCCGTGCGTCGCCGGTCTCGGAAACGCGCTCCTGCAGCGTGGCGAAGCGGGCTCGGAGCAGCTCGCTGCCATTGCGGCGCAGCGTGCCTTCGCCGCGGAACCTTCCGGCGTCGAGCGTCTCGCGGCGGGCGACGATCCGGTTGAGACGGTCGGACGTCGATTTGTCGATATGGAACCTGCCGTAGCCGACCAGGTCGCGGAGCGCGACGTACGCCTCGTTCAGGGCCAGCACCTGCAGCTCCTCCGCAGCCCGGTGGCCACCGACGGTGACGCCGTCGAGGAGGGAGCGAACCTCGGGAAGGGTGAAGCTGTTGCCCTCGAGGTTCGCGGCGTTCCAGATCAGCTCGGGCAGCCGCGCGCGGAACCGGCGCCAGGCGCGGTCGGGGTCGCTCGGGAGGATGCGGGCTGTGTCGACCTCGGTCCACCAGATGCCCGTGTCGCGCAGCTGGGCGTCGCGGTCCGCGACCTCCCGGTAGGTGTCGTTCGTGGTCGGCTTGCGGGCGGCGTACGTCTCGGGGTCGGGTGCCCAGCGGGGCTGTTTCGTCACCATGTCCGGATCTCCTCGCGGGCGCGGGCCGCGGCGTCACCGCCGACCGAGATGGCGTCGATCGCGATCTGGATCGGTGCCGCGTAGACGACCCGATCGCGCTCGAACGTACCGAGGAACAGGTCGGGTTCGGCGGCGGCGATGACCACGGTGGACCGGTGCGGGGCGGACGCCGGACGGAGGGTTCCGCCGGTGAGCAGGGGTCGGATCGCACTCGGATCTTCGCACCACAGGACCGAGATCCGGGGGACGGCCTCGTCGAATGCGGGCAGGTCGAGGCCGGCCGCGCCGGAGACCGCCCAACGCTGGCCCGAGGCGTCGCCGGCGGAGGCGAGCCGGCCGATGGTGGCCTCACCGCTGAGCCGGATCGCGTCGGGGCGGTGGAGTACGCCGGAGGCGCGCCCCGCCTCCTCGATGATCTGGACCGGGTCGCCGTCGGTCCAGGCGTCGAGTCGGGCGGCCCACTGGTCGATCTCGGGGGCCACGTCGGCTGGGTAGTCCTCGTCGAGGATGGCTCGCGCGGCCGCGGCGGCTGCCGGGGAGGCCAGCGTCGAGGTGCTCAACGTGAGGTCGAGACCGCAGGCGGCGGTGATGTTGTGGAGCGTCGCGACCGACGGACTGACCTGGTCGTTGAGGATCCGGTGGACCGTCGACGCGGCGACGCCTGCGCGCGCAGCCACCTGGCGCGCGTTGAGCCCCGAGCGCTCGATGCACTCGGCGACGAGGCGGCCGACGTCCTGTTCCATATATGCAACCCTAGGGCGACTTGTTGCATATATGGAACAGGCGCGACGGCGTACGTTCTTCTATCGTGTGCGCCATGACGCGACCGATCACGCTGCTTGTCGAGGGGGAGTCGGACAAGGCTCTGGTGGAGGCGCTGGCTCCGCGCTACGGGGTGGAGTTCGTCGAGCTCGGGATCGAGGTCGTCTCCATGAACGGCGCCGGCAACGCGGGGCGGTTCATCCGGGAGACCACGGCGGCGGGGCATCGGGTCGGCGGGCTCTACGACGAGGCCGAGGAGCACTTCGTCACCAACGCGCTCGGCCGGCAGGTCGGGGAGGACCTCTCCGGGCAGGGGTTCTTCGCGTGCCGGCGTGACCTCGAGGACGAGATGATCCGGGCGATCGGAGCGGCGCGGATCGTCGAGATCCTCGAGGCCAACGGCGAGGGCGGAAAATTCCGTACGCTGCAGAACCAGCCCGAGCACCGCGGCGAGGAGGTCGCCGACCAGCTGCACCGCTTCTTCGGCACAGCGTCGGGACGCAAGATCCGCTACGGCGCCATCCTTGGCGAGGCCGTCGAGCTCGAGTCGATCCCGGATCCGCTCATCGGGCTGCTGACCTGGTGCTGGGGCTGAGCTAGGGCTCCATGTCGTCGTGGACGACGACGCGAGAGAGCTCGATGGTGCCGTCGGGGCACTTCCAGAAGTGCAGCCGGCGGGCGCTGGGCGTGTGGATCTGCATCGAGACGCGGTAGCAGACGGCGCCGTCGGTGCGGGACTGTGGCGCGGCGTTGCCCCCGGCAGAGGTACGCAGCTGGTGCAGCTCGCGGCCGGTCGACTGCTCCGCGAGGCCGGTGAGCACTTCCATGACCACGTCGGCGATCTTGTCGACGGCGATGCCCTCGAGCGCGTCGACGCTGTCGAGGAACCGCTCGCCGATCGCGTAGTCCGGCAGCGGCCGGGTCGGTTGCTCGCCGACTGGGATCCGGCGGGCCCAGGCGGCCTCGACCAGGTGACGGAAGCCGCGCTCACGGTCGGCGAAGACGGGCAGGGCGACGTCGGGCGGCGCCGTGCGCTGCTTGGCACGGCGCAGCTGGGAGCGCATCCGGGCCAGCTCGGCGTCGCGGGTCTCGACCTGACGGGCTGCGCGGGCGAGGTCCTTGGCGAACTGGACGCGCTCGTTGCGCAGCCCCGAGACCTGGTCGCGGAGCTCGGTCAGCTCGGCCTCGAGATGGGCCTTCTCGGCCTTGATCGCGGTGACCTGCAGCGACATCGACTGCACCGCGGCCTTCTTCGCCGGCGCGTGGTTTGTCTCCGGCACCGCCGCAGGCTCGGACGCAGGCACCGGTCGGACAGCGCGGACCGGCTCGCCCTTACGCCGCGGCATCATCGCGGGACTCGGGATCGCCGGCTTGGGTGGAGCCTCGGCTGCGGGCTCGACAGCCATCTCAACCGGCTCAACCGGCTCGGCCACCGGAGCGACCTCAGCAGGTGCGGGCTCGGGATCGACATGCTCGACGACCGCAGGCGGCGGAGCATCCGGGTCGAGCCAGGGCGGGCCACCGGCGTACAGAGCGAGAGCCTCGCGAGCCGTGTCGTGCTCGCGGACCTCGCGCAGCGAGAGCCGCCACTTGGGCCCGGTGGCGACGACCCGCGCGAGTACGACCTCACCGGGGGTGAGGAGCGCCGAGAGGTCGTCGTCGGGGTCGCCGGTCACATCCGAGCGGAAGAGCTCGACGGTGACGTCGGGATGCAGGCGCAGGTCTGCCGAGCCGGCCAGCACGGAGCGAACCTCGGCGGGGACGACGTCCCCGGCGGCGTACGTCTTCAATGCCTCTTCGGCGGTGGGGCGGCTTTCCCGGATGTCGAGCCAGCGCGACTTCTTCTCCAGTACGCCTTCGACGTGCATGCCGGGCGCGAGGACGCGCTCGATCGGCACGCCGGCCTGGGCGAGCTGGGGCGGGATCGAGGCCATGTCGCCCCCAACGAGGTCGACCAGCGCGCGCTCGCTCATGATCGAGCGCACCGTGCCGGCGCGGCGCTCGCGGGTGGAGGCGGTGCGGGCGCTGTCGAAGAGGCCGGCCGCCGCGGCCATGTCGAGGGCGTCGTCGATGAGCTGCCCGGTGAGCTTGCGGCCCTCGGACTTGCTCCACGCGAACCGCAGCGGGGCCTGCAGCAGATCGATGTTCCACGCCAAGCCGACCGGGTAGACCCGCCCGGCGCCGCCGTAGACCTGCGTGCCCGGCGTCATCTTGTTGGAGAAGGCCCAGGTGTGTCCGCCGGTGGTGACCAGGTAGAGGTCGGCGAGGTCGCCGATCTCGGCCGCGATCCGCTCCACGTCGGCGTAAGGCTCGGTGTGTCCTGACGCGACCGTCACCACCACGGTCGGCTTCATGCGGGAGTCGCCGTTGAGCAACGCCGCCAGCGCCTCGGCCTCCGACGTGTTCGTCACGCGTTTGATCGCAGACATGCCCCTCCTTTTACAAAAACGTACAGCGAACGGAAAGCGGACCTGGGTCAACGACCCGGCCTTTGACGGAGCATTCGGCGACGCCGATACCGGGGGCGGGTGTCAATGACGCAGCCGTGTCATATTTGCCTCGCCAACTTGTCTAGAGCCGTGACGCTTTTACGACATTGGCAGGTATCTGCCGCGCTCCAGCGCTTGGCATGTCTCTGGCTGTAACAAATCTGGAGAACGGTTTCCCGTGGCAATAATCGATCCGTCCGCATTACCCGGGAATGTGCACGATCTCTGCTCGCGGGTTTTGCCGACGGTTTCCGCAAGGAGACCCACCTTGAGATATTCACGCCTCGGCCGATCGGCCGTAGCAGCCACAGGCATACTCGCCGCAACGGCTGCGATGCTTGCCACCCCCGCATTCGCCGGCACCCCTACAGCCGACGACAAGGCCCCTGCGGCCAAGCTCACCTCCGCCCTCGAGTCGAAGTTCGAGAAGTCGGACTCGACCGACTTCTGGCTCCGGTTCTCCGACAAGGCCAACCTCGGCCCCGCCTCCTCCATCGGCGACTGGACCGAGCGTGGCCAGTACGTCGTCGACGCGCTCGAGAAGACGGCGAAGGCATCTCAGGCCGGCACCGTCGCCGAGCTCGATGCCGCCAAGGTCAGCTACAAGACGTACGCGATCTCGAACGCGATCCTGGTGAAGGACGGCTCCGAGGACCTGGCGCTGAAGCTCGCCGCCGACCCGGAGATCAAGACCGTCCACGAGCGGGCCAAGCTCTCGCTCGTGGAGCCGGTCAAGGAGGAGACGGCCACCAAGGCGCCGCAGGGCATCGAGTGGGGCATCGACTTCATCAACGCGCCCGAGGCGTGGGAGCAGGGCGCGACCGGCGCCGGCATCGTGGTCTCCAGCGTCGACTCCGGTACCGACTACACCCACCCGGCCCTGGTGAACCAGTACCGCGGCAACAACGGTGACGGCAGCTTCACCCACGACTACAACTGGTACGACGCCTACGGCGACTGCTCCAGCGGTCCCTGCGACCTCGACGGCCACGGCACCCACACCATGGGCACCATGGTCGGCGACGACGGCGCCGGCAACCAGATCGGTGTCGCACCCGACGCCGAGTGGATCGAGACCAACGGCTGCTGCGGCACCGACGCCGGGCTCCTCGAGTCGGGCTGGTGGCTGCTGGAGCCGACCGACGCCGCCGGCGAGAACCCGGACGTCGCCAAGCGCCCGCACGTCATCAACAACTCGTGGGGCTGGAACGGCGTCGGCTACATCGACTCCTTCTTCGACGACGTGAACGCCGCCTGGAACGCAGCCGGCCAGTTCTCCTCGTGGGCCTCCGGCAACCCGGGCTCGATGTGCCAGGGAACCTCCTCCCCGGGCGCGAACGTGCTGACCTACTCGGTGGGCGCGGTCGACTCCTCCGGCGCCGTCGCCTCCTTCTCGGGCCGTGGTTCGGGCCAGAACGGCCTGGTCAAGCCCAACATCGCGGCACCGGGTGTGAACGTACGCTCCTCCCTCCCGGGTGGTTCGTACGGCAGCTACAACGGCACCTCGATGGCGGCCCCTCACCTCGCGGGTGCCGTCGCGGCGCTGTGGAGCTACAACCCGACCCTGATCGGCAACGTCGAGGAGACCCGCCGCCTGCTCAACGAGGCGGCGACGAACGTCGACGACACCACCTGCGGTGGCACCGCCGAGAACAACAACGTGTACGGCGAGGGCTACCTCGACCTGGCGCGCCTGATCGCCCTGGCTCCGGCCGAGGGTGGCACGGTCGCCGGCACCGTCACCAGCGGCGGCGAGCCGATCGCGGGTGCGACCGTCGAGCTCGACGGCGAGGCTCTCGACCGCACCCTCACCACCGACGCCGAGGGCCATTTCTCGGCCGGCGTCTTCGTCGGTGACTACGCCCTGACCACCTCCGCCTTTGGCTTCGTCACCGAGACGGGTTCCGCGACGGTCACCCAGGACGCCACCACGACCGTCGACTTCGACCTCGCCGAGGCCACGAAGCACACGGTCAGCGGCGCGGTCACCAACGCCAGCACCGACGCTCCGATCGCGGGGGCCGAGGTCCTGCTGTCACCGGGCAACCTGTCCGCGACCTCGGGCGCCGACGGGACGTACTCGATCGCGGGGGTCCCGGAGGGGACGTACACGATCTTCACGGAGGGGTCCGGCTGTGCCGAGGCCACGAGCTCCGAGATCGAGGTCACGGGCGCCAAGACCCACAGCGTCAAGGTGGTCTTCTCCTACGACGGCTACGGCTACTTCTGCTCGGAGGGCTCGAGCGGCGTACGCTCCGGCGCCACCGCGCTCGGGCTCGAGGGTGACGACGCCGCTGCCTCGGTCGACCTTCCGTTCAGCTTCCCGCTCTACGGAAGCAGCTATGCCAAGGCGTACGTCGCCTCCAACGGTCACGTGAACTTCCTCGCCTCCAGCACGGCCTACGGCAACGGGGCGATCCCGTCCACGGCCGTGCCGAACGCGGCGATCTACCCGTTCTGGGACGACCTCGACGCCCGAGGTGAGGCCGATGTGTTCACCGGCGCGACGACGGTCGACGGTGTGGACGCGTTCGTCATCGAGTGGCGTGACGTCTACCCGCTGAGCAGCTCGGACCTGCTCGACTTCTCGGTCACCCTCTTCGAGGACGGCCGGGTCGAGCTGGGCTACGGAGACCTGCCCACCGGGGACCGGGCCCTGGGCGGCTCGGCCACGATCGGGATCGAGAACGCCACCGGCACGATCGGCACCCAGTTCTCGCTCAACACCGCCTCGCTGAGCGACAACAAGTCGATCACCTTCGACCTGGCCCCGATGGGCACGGTCAGCGGTGTGGTCAAGGACTACAACACCAAGGCAGGCATCGACGGCGCCGAGGTCACCCTGACCCCGACCGCCGGCGGGTCCGTCAAGACGGTCGAGACCGGTGCCGACGGCTCCTACAGCGTCGACATGGTGACCGGCGCGTACGGCATCAGCTTCACCGCGCCGGACTACACATCGATCAGCCGCAACCTCACCGTCGCCGAGGACACCACGCTCACCTCCAACGCCCAGCTCAAGGCCGGCCGGCTCGCAGTCACCCAGACGGCGCTGAACGCCAGCCTCGCCATGGGTGGATCTGTCTCCCGCAACTTGAAGATCACCAACACCGGGTCCGCGCCCGCCGAGGTCGATCTGGGTGCCGCGGGCGAGGAGGTCGTCATCCAGGGCGACAAGACCGCCTCGGCCGGTGTCACCAAGAGCGTCACCAAGAAGGCGACGACGGTCGAGACAAAGCCGGGCGCCGGGTCGAAGTCGACCGGTCTGAACTCGTCGAAGTCGGGCAGCAAGCTCGGCTCTGCGGGGGAGCCGTCGGTGACGGCGCTCGCGCCGACCCCCGTGGGTGAGACGACCCTGTCCCACTCGAGCTCGCACGAGGTCGTACAGGCTGGCTCGGTCGCGTGCCCCTCGGGGACCACGACGATTCTGCGCACCTACTCGCCGGGTGACTTCGGGGTCTCGGGGAGCTTCACGCCCACCAGCGTGAGCTTCGCGGTCCAGGAGTCGGCCAACGGGAGCACGCCGGTGACGGCGACGCTCTACACGTTGCCCGAGGGGGCGGCGTTCACCTTCGCCAACCTGACCCCGATCGGGTCGGGTACGACGACGGTGACCGGCGACTTCGGGGCGACCTACACGGTGCCGATCGCGGCGTCTGCGGAGATCGCTCCGGACGACATCCTGGTCGTCTCCGTCGCGGGTGGCGCGGTCTACTTCGGTGGCAATGCCGCCGCCGAGACGTCGCCGACCTACCTGGCCTCCGACGCCTGCGGTACGCCGGAGCCGACCGACGCCGCGGAGCTCGGGTTCCCCGACTCCAACATCATCCTCGATGTGACCGGTGAGACCGGCGGCGGTGGCGTCGCGTGGCTGGACGTCCAGCCGCCGTCGTTCACCCTGGCGCCGGGCAAGTCGGTCACCGCGATCACCACGTTCGCGGCCACGGTCGACCAGCCGGGCACCTACACGGCCGACGTGGTCATCGGGAACAACACGCCCTACACCGTGGCGCCGGTCCCGGCGACCATGATCGTGAAGGCGCCCGCAGGCTGGGGCAAGATCACGGGCACGGTGACGGGCTCGGGTGAGGCGCTCGAGGGCGCGGTGGTTGCCCTCGACGGCGTGTCGTACGACGTGACGCTTCGGACTGATGCGGACGGCACCTACGGGTACTGGATGCAGAAGTCCAACGCGCCGCTCCAGGTGGTCGTCGCCGCCGACGGGTTCGTCCCGGCGACCAAGAAGGCGCAGATCGTGGCTGGTCAGACGACTGTCTACGACTTCGACCTGAAGCCGCTCGACTAGCTCGACAGCGTGGCCCCGGGCACCAGCCGGTGTCCGGGGCCTTCGCGCCCGCAATCCGGTCAAGTGTTCGGAACCGCTCTGGCTGGGCTCGAATGTCGGTGCTGCGGTGTACGATCGCCGCGCTTGCGAGAACAACCCCTTAACCAGCCCCTATGCCACATTCCTCCATGCCGGCCGTCGCCGAGATCCTGCGCCTGCGGGCTCCGTTGAGCCTGCAGGTCCTGCGCGCCGCTTTGAAGGGCAAGCGGGTGCTGCTGACCGAGGAGGAGCTGCTCGGAGTGCTGAAGGCGGGCGGCTTCGTCGAGGGGCCGCCGGGGCAGTGGAGCCTGGCTCCCGCCTCGTCCCTGGCGCCCGCGCCGGCTCGGTTCAACCAGGCCTCGCTCGCTTCGCGTGTGGGGGTCGAGGGTGGCGTACTCGCGAAGGTGCTGGACGCGCTGGTCACCGACCACCCCGAGGTCAACTGGGGTGCGCTGCGGGACCGGCTCGAGTCGGGCGCCGACGTCGCGGTCTCCGACCGCACGCTCGGGCTGCTCGAAGAGGGCGTACGCCGCTTCGAGGTCGCCCGGCTGCGGGCCGAGAAGCAGCAGGCCGAGGAGCGCGCCCGGGAGGCGGAGCGACGCCGTGAGCTGCAGCAGCTGGCCGAGAGCGAGGTCGCGATGCTGCGCGCCGAGCTCGACGACGAGCGGCGGCGGGCCCATGACGCGGCCCTCGAGCGGGACCGGCTGCGGCAGGAGGCCGAGAAGCTGGTGGCGCTGAAGGAGCAGGAGACCGCCTCGTGGGTGGCCACCGCCGCGGGCGGCTGGATGCTCGACCTCGGTGCGCCCGAGACCTTCGGCGAGGAGAAGCTCCGCCAGGCGCTAGGCCAGCTCGAGTCTGCGCTGGTCGTGCTCAACGTGAGCATCGGTTCGCGGGAGCTCGAGGCGGTCGTGGTGCATCCAGGTGGGGTCGCGGTCATCGAGCAGCACGACATCCCCTCGACCGCCGGCATGGTCGAGGTGCCGGCCTCGGGCGCGGCGTCCGTCGACGGCCGCCCGCTGGAGGTCGCCGATCCGCGGGCCGATGTGCTCGCCGCCGTACGCCTCCTGCAGAAGACCGCTTCCCTCGACCTCGCCTACCTGCCCGTGCTCGCCTTCCAGGGGCCTGCCGAGGCCGAGGGTGAGGACGTGCTCGTCTGCCTCACCGGCGAGGTCGATCTCGCGGTCGACGACATGCTCCACTCCCAGTCCGCGAGGGTCTCGGCCGACGACGCGGTGGCGCTGCTGGCGAAGCTCGGGGTTCCGGAGCTGCCCGAAGCCCCGACTGGGTTCTGACGCCTCAGATCAGGCCGGCGGCGCGGGCGGCCTCGGCGTAGGCGGCGGCCAGGGTCGGGACGGTCTCGTGGGCGTTGAGACCCGACGGGTTCGGTACGACCCAGAGCTCGGCGCCGGCCAGCGGTTCCGGCTGGAGGCCCTGCTTGGCCTTGGGGCGGTTGAACGCGGTCCGGTAGGCGGTGATCCCAGCGATCGCGACGACCGCCGGTTTCCTCCGTGCGACCAGGGAGAACAGCTCGGCGCCGCCCTCCTTGAGCTCGGCGTTGCTGAGCTCGGAGGCCTTCGCGGTGGCGCGACGGACGATGTTGGTGAAGCCGATGCCCCGGTCCCGGAAGTAGTCGCGGTCCTCCGCCGTCATCCCCGCCGACGCGTCGATCGGACGCGTGGTGATCCCGGCTCGGAAGATCGCCGGATAGAACCGGTTGAGCGGGTGCGCGAAGTGGGTCTGGGTCGCTGCTGTCCACAGGCCGGGGTTGATGCCGACGAAGAGGAGGCGCATGGGCTGGTCGTCTGCGGGAAGGAGGTCGGGTACCGAGCGGCCGTAGTAGGTCTGGAGCTCGGCCTGGGTGAAGCGGGCCACAGCGTGATCCTTCCATCTGCGTAACGACCTACCGTCCTGGGGTGCAACAGCAGGGTGCCGTGGGGAGTATGTGAAATATGCACCCCACGCGTCTTCTCCCACTCGCAGTCGCTGCGACGGCGCTCCTGGTCTCTGCCTGCGGCACCCCCGATGAAGCGACCGACCCGGGCTCGAGCCCGTCGGCCTCGCTGTCCGCAACCCCGATGCCGAAGCCCAAACCGCAGCCCGAGCCGTCCCGCCCGCCTAGCTCGGAGAAGCCCGTACGCGGCCTGGTCTCCGCCGGCGGCGCGGCCGAGGGTGACCTGGAGAAGACCGCGACACCCCTTCCGGACGAGGCCGCGATCAAGGCGTACGCGGCCACGCTGGGCACCTCGCTGCAGGCGTCCTTCACCACCGAGGCGACCAAGTTGCTCGCCCACGTCCCGGCGGGCCAACGGCTCTATGCCCAGACGGTCTACGACGGTTGCGAGGCCCCGGACCCGGCGACGATCACCGCCGGCGCGACCGGCGATGACGTGGTCCTGAGCGTCACCCCGCCGAAGAGCACCAAGATCCAGTGCCTGGTGGCGGAGCGATCGGTCGCGTTGCTCTCGACTGATATCCCGGTCGGCTAACGTTCCCCGCGTGGGGGAGCCGTGGAACACCTTCGTCGAGGGCGACAACCTCGATGTTCTTCGGGCGCTCTCGGTGGCGGGAGAGAAGTTCGACCTGATCTACATCGACCCGCCGTACAACACCGGCAGCCTCTTCGCCTACCACGACGACAGGCGCGGTGAGGACGGCCGGCGGGCCGGTCGCCACGAGGCCTGGGTCGCCATGATGAGGCCCCGGCTGCAGGCCGCGCGCACCGTCATGTCGGAGCGCGCGGCGATCTACGTCTCCATCGACGACAACGAGGCCGCCCATCTCAAGGTCCTGATGGACGAGGTCTTCGAGGAGCGCAACCAGCTCGCGCAGATCGTGGTCAACCTCAACCCCAAGGGCCGCCAGCTCGGCAACGGGTTCGCGACGTCCCACGAGTATCTGCTGGTCTACGCCAAGGACGCCCGGGCCTGCGCGCTTGAGTCGAGCATCCCGGAGGCCGTCAACGAGCAGGACTTCCCGCTCGTCACCGACGACGGGCGCCACTATCGGCGGCTGCCGCTGCGCAACACCAACAAGAAGTTCAACCCGGCGACCGCGAGGACGCTCCACTTCCCAGTGTGGGGTGACCCGGAGTCCGGTCGCGTCGCGGTCGAGCCGTTCGACGGCGGCCAGGAGATCTGGCCGGTCTTCGGTGACGGTCGCCCGGCGGTCTGGCGGTGGAGCGCCCCGCTGATCGCGGCCCGTCCCGACGATCTGATGTGCCGTCGCGTACGCGGGAAGCTGGGGGAGCGGGTCGACGTCTACCAACGCGACTGGCTCTCCCGCGACGCCTCCGGTGAGGCGAGGCGCAAGAAGCTCACCACGATCTGGATGGCCGAGGAGATCGGCTCGACCGACTCCGCCGTCGCAGAACTGAAGTCCCTGGTGGGGCCGCTGTTCGAGTCGCCGAAGCCGACCGGCCTGATCCGGCGGATCCTGGCCACGATGCCGACCGACGCGCGGGTCCTCGACTTCTTCGCCGGCTCCGGGACCACCGGCCACGCGGTCGCGCTGGCCAACGTGGAGGACGGGGCGCGGCGTACGTGCTGGTCGGTCCAGATCGCCGAGACCACCCGGCCCGGCTCGAACGCGGCCAAGGCCGAGATGGCGTACGTCTCCGACATCACCCGCGCACGCCTGCGAGCCGTGGTCGCGGCCCACGGGAACGGCGGCGCGAAGGGGTTGGTCGAACGCGACATGGGTGAGCTTCTCGAAACATCTGGCGTGACGCGGGGCGCGTAGGAGGGCAGGATCGCGGCCATGGCTCTCAGCGTCCCCCGCCTCCGGATCGGCTCCACCGAGATCATCGCCCTCGCCGACGGCGAGGGCCCGTTCTTCTCCCCGCGCGCCGATGCCTTCCCTGAGGCCACGGCCGATCAATGGGCCGAGGTCGACCGCTACGATCCGGGCGCGGTCGACGCCGAGGGCCGCTGGCGTCTCCAGTTCCGTGCCTACGCGATCCGCGGCGATAGGGGCGTCACCGTCGTGGACGCCGGTATCGGTCCGGCGGACGGCCCGGCCGCCTCGTGGGCGCCCGTGCCCGGTGTGCTTCCTCAGTCGCTCGACGCCGCGGGCATCGACCCGGGTGAGGTCGACACCGTGGTGCTCACGCATCTGCACACCGACCACGTCGGTTGGGCGGTCGTGACCGAGGCCAACGGCCGCCGCCCGTACTTCCCGAACGCTGACTACCTGCTCCAGCGGGCCGAGTACGACGCCCTCGACGCGCTCAACCCCCAGCTTCGCGAGACCCTGACCGACCCGCTCGCGGCGGCCGGTCGGCTTCGGCTCCTCGACGGTGACACGCCCCTGCGCACCGGGCGCGCGGTCGCCACGCCGGGTCATACGCCCGGGCACCAGAGCGTGCTGGTCGCCGAGGGGCGCGAGATGGCGCTTGTCACCGGCGACCTCCTGGTGCACGCGCTTCAACTGCTCCATCCCGAGCTCGCCTACTCACACGAGATCGATCCTGAGGTGGCCAGGCACTCGAGGGAGCGCATGCTCAGCCGCGAAGCCGCCGGCGCGCTTCATCTGGCGACGCTTCACCTGGCGACGCCGCATCTGACGGAGCCGTTCATCTCGGCGTGATCGCGCCTCTTGGTGAACTTCTCGAAACATCTGGTAACCGAGTTACACGGGGCGCGTAAAACACGGCATCGTCAGGGGGCGACCGAACACCTCACCTCGGGAGACCCCCATGAAACTCCGTGGCCTGTTCATCCTCGCCTGCGGCGCCCTCGTGCCGCTCACGATTCCGGCGGCAGCACACGCCGAGTCCTACTCCCAGCCGCTCTCGACCGCCATCGGCGACCTCTCGGTCGCGACCGAGAACCGCACCGGCTACAGCCGTGACCTCTTCCAGCACTGGATCGACGCCGACGGCGACGGTTGCAGCACCCGCAACGAGGTGCTGATCGCGGAGGCCGAGGAGGCCCCCGCGGTCGGCTCCAGCTGCTCGCTCTCGGGCGGCCGCTGGTACTCCTACTACGACGGTCTCTCTTGGACCGCCACCAGCGACATCGACATCGACCACATGGTCCCGCTCGCGGAGGCCTGGGACTCCGGCGCCCGCACCTGGACCTCGACCGAGCGCAAGAACTTCGCCAACGACCTCGGCTACTACGGCTCGCTCGTCGGCGTCACCGACAACGAGAACCAGGAGAAGTCCGACGCCGACCCGGCCGGGTGGATGCCCGACCTCCAGAAGTGCCGCTACCTGAAGGAGTACGTCTCGGTGAAGATCCGCTGGCGCCTCTCCATCGACAGCACCGAGAAGTCCGCTCTCACCAACCTCACCTCCGCCAACGGCTGCGGCAGCCAGAGCGTCTCGGTGACCCTCGCGCGCTGACCCCCGGGCCCCGGCTGCCCTAGGATTCTGCGCATGGCGTTCTCTGCCCCACGGGTCACACGTGAGCAGGTGGAGTCCGACGTACGCCGCCGGTTGGCGCGGCTGAAGTCGAAGCGCTGGCACGTGTTGCAGGCCGCCGGGGCAGCCGGGGCGGCGTGGTTCATCGCGGCCACCCTGCTCGGCCACGCACAACCCGTCTTCGCCCCGATCGCTGCGGTTGTCAGCCTCGGCACCTCCTACGGCCAGCGGCTGAGGAGAGTGACCGAGGTGACCATCGGGGTGGCGCTCGGCGTGTTCCTGGGCGACGTCGTGGTCCAGGTCATCGGCGAGGGCGCCTGGCAGATGACCCTGGTGGTCGCGATGGCCATGGCCGTGGGCATCTTCATCTCCTCGGGGCAGGTCTTCCGCAACCAGGCGGCGGTGCAGTCGATCTTCGTGATGGGGCTGCTGCCGACGCCAGGTGCCGCTTTCACGCGCTGGACCGACGCGCTCATCGGCGGTGCGGTCGCGCTGGTGGCGGCCTCGATCGTGCCCGCCGCACCGCTGCGGCGGCCCGGTGAGCAGGCGGCCGTGGTCGCCAAGAAGATCGCCTCGCTGCTGCGTGCCGCCGGCCAGGTGATGCTCGACGCGGACGCGGTCCACGGGCTCAAGGTGCTCGCCGACGCGCGCGCCACCGACCCGTTGATCCGCGAGCTGCAGGACGCCTCCGACGAGGGCATGTCGGTGCTGGCCGTCTCGCCGTTCCGGTTCCGACATCGCAGTCACGTACATCGGATGGCCGAGCTCGTCGAGCCGCTCGACCGCGCGCTGCGCAGCACCCGCGTACTGGTGCGGAGGGCGGCGGTGTCGGCGTATCGCGGGGATGTGGTGCCGGAGAGCTACTACCAGTTGGCCTTCGGTCTCGCCGACGCCGTCGACGTCGTCGAGGCCGAGCTCGCCGCGGGCCGCAGCCCGGACGGACTGAGCCAGGAGGCCAGGTCGGTGCTGCTCGCGGTCGGCGAGCACTCGGCCGAGGTGGAGCGTACGGAATCGCTCAACGCCGAGGTCATCCTCGTCCAGATCAGGTCGATCATCGTCGACCTGCTCGGGGTCACCGGGATGGGGCAGTTCGAGGCGACCGACGCGCTGCCGCCGCTGCCGCCTCGCTAGAGCGACCCGCGCAGGTCGCGTACGACCGAGTCGACGACCGCGACCAGGTCGCCCTCGGTGGAGGCCGCGATGGCGCGTTGTCGCTGGTAGGCGGCGCCCTTGTGGATGATGTCGTGCACCCCGGCGAGCTCCTTCTCGCAGCCCAGGCGCGCGGCGACCGGCTCGAGGCGTACCAGCAGGTCGGCGAGGTCCTCGGTGACCAGCCGCTCCTCGGAGGCGTCGTTGAGGATCACGATCGCGTCCAGGCCGTAGCGGGCGGCGCGCCACTTGTTCTCCTGGACGTGCCAGGGCGGCATCGTCGCGATCGGCTCCCCGGCCGCGACCCGGGAGTCCAGGTCCACACAGAGGCAGTGCGCCAGGGCGGCGATGGCGGCCAGCTCCTGGATCGTGGAGACCCCGTCGCAGATCCGGTTCTCGATGGTGCCGATCCGGGGCGAGGGCCGGATGTCCCAGCGGATCTCGCTGATGTCCTCGATCACGCCGGTGACCGTCTGGTCCGAGACGTACGCCTCGAACTCCTGCCACGTCGCGAACTGGAACGGCAGCCCGGCGGTCGGCAGCTGCTGGAACATCAGCGCCCGGTTGGAGGCGTAGCCGGTGTCCATGCCCGCCCAGATCGGGGACGAGGCCGATAGCGCCTGGAAGTGGGGGTAGTAGGTCAGCAGCCCGTTGAGGACGGGCAGCAGCCGGTCCCGCTCCGGCATCCCGACGTGCACGTGGACGCCCCAGATCAGCATCTGCCGGCCCCACCACTGGGTGCGGTTGATCAGCTCCTGGTAGCGATGGCCAGCGGACAATTCCTGCGTGGTCCAGGACGCGAACGGGTGGGTCCCGGCGCCGAAGAGATCGACGCCGAGATCGTCGCCGGCGCGTACGACACCGGTGGTCGTCTCGCGGATCTGGTCCATGGCCTCCTCGACCGTTTCACAGACCCCGGTGACGACCTCGACGGTGTTGCGCAGCAGCTCCTTGTGGATCCGCCCGGGGTGGGGAACCCGTGCCTTTGCCCGCGCGAAGATGTGGTCGGCGACGTTGACCAGGTCCCGAGTTTCGCGGTCGACGAGCGCGAGCTCCCACTCGACGCCGAGCGTCGGCCGGGGAGAGGGATGGAAGTCGATCCGCATGTAACGAGCGTTCCTTGCACGGGCCTGTTTGTCGAGCATCGTGAATGCCTGTCGGTCACCGGCCCAATGGCACCCTGTGACGGTGGATGCGCGTGAGGTGAACCTGACTCTGGACTTCTGCCTCCGCGTCGGTGAGCTGCTGATCTCGACCGGCGCCGGGGCCGCTGACGTGACCGCGACGATGAGGTCGCTCGCCCAGCATCTGGGCCTTCGCGAGGCCGAGGTCGACGTCACCTACACCAGCCTCTCGATGAGCTATCAGGCCGATCCCGAGGCGATCCCGGTGCACACCACCCGCCAGGTCAAGAATCGCACCATCGACTACGACCACCTCACCGCCGTCGACCACCTGGTCCGCCAGGTCGTACGCGACGAGGTGGACCTCCAGGGCGCCCGGATCGCGCTGGGTCGCATCATCTCCGGCGGCCACCGCCGGCCGCGCTGGGCGGTGACGCTCGGCATGGCGGTGATGGCCGCCGCGTTCACCGTCTACGTCGGTGGTGAGCTCTGGGTGATCGTGCTCTCCTTCATCTCCGGCGCCGCGATCGACCAGCTTCAGCACTTCCTCCACCGCCGTTGGCGGCTGCCGCTCTTCTACCTGCAGGTCGCCGGTGCGGGCCTGGCCACGCTGCTCGCGGTCATCGCCGCGGCGCTGCCGCTGGACCTCGACGTCTCCACCTCGATCACCGCCAACATCACCGTGATGCTGGCCGGGATCAGCTTCATGGGTGCCCTCCAGGACGCGCTGACCGGGTTCCACGTCACCGCCAGCGCCCGGATCATGGAGGCGCTGGTCTCCACGGCCGGGATTATCGCCGGCGTCACCGGCGGTCTGGTCTTCGCGGGAGCGGTCGGGGTGCCGATCCACGGCGCGGTGACGGGAAGCGTCACATCGCTGCAGTCGATCACTCTCGCCACCGCTGGTGGTGCCGTCGGCGCCGCGGCCTTCGCCTACGCGGCGTACGCACCCAAGCGGACGCTGGCCCCGATCGCGGTCATCGCCGGCGTCGCCGTGATCCTCTCCATCGTCGTACCCGGCGACGTCGGGCGTACGTGGCGGGTGGCCGTGGCCGCCCTCTTCATCGGTCTGGTCGCCTACTCGGTCGCCACCCGGCTGAAGGTGCCGCCGCTGGTCGTCGTGGTCTCGTCGGTCGTGCCGTTCCTGCCCGGCTACTCGATCTACCGCGGTCTGACGATGCTTGCCCAAGAGACGCCCACGACCACCTCGGTCGGGCTGGTCGCCCTCTTCACCGCGGCCTCGGTCGCGCTCGCCCTCGCCTCCGGCGTCTACCTGGGCGAATACATCGCCCAGCCGCTCAGTCGCCGCTCGTGGCGGATCGAGACGCGCCTGTCCGGGCCGCGCCTCGTCGGTCCGCTACGGAAGGACCGAACCACGCCGGTGCCTGCCGCCGACATCGACTCATAGGCCGCTCAGCACCTCGAACCAGCGCTCGGGGGTCGTGTCGTACGGCGCCTGGCTCTCCTTGACCGCGAGGAAGACGCGTTCGGCGGACTGCTCGGTCATCGAGATGATCTCGGGCGGGTAGCCGTACTCGAGCTGGTGGTGCTCGAACTCGTCCTCGTCGTCGATGTAGACCGAGCCGTCGAACTTCTTGACCACGTCGAGGTCCAGGTCGATGCAGGTGACCGTCGAGTCCTGCCACACCGGCGGGGTGCACATGTCGACGTAGATCTGCGAGCTGATCTTCCCGTTGGGCCGGTTGAACGCCGGGAAGTGGGCAGCGTCGTGGTGGGGAACCAGGCTGACCGACTCCCAGTCGGCGATCCAGCCCCGCCCGGGGCGGGCGAACTCGGTGCCGACCGGGTGGCCGATCCACTCGCCGTGCTCGTCCTCGCCGAGGTAGAGGCCCGTGAAGGACCAATGAGGCCGGCCACCCCACTTCGTGAACTCGACACGAACAGGGTGACCGGCCTCGAAGCGCATGTGCTCAGTCTGCCTGCTTCTTCGGCATCACGTACTTGGCCCCCATCGCGATGAGGTCCTGGTAGCGCGAGCCGGTGAACTTGCCGAAGTTGTGGATCACGTGGGCGTCGAGGCCGACCAGCACGCGGGCCTGCTTCTTCTCGATGCCCTTGATGATGATCTCGGCGGCGCGCGCCGGCTCCATCTTGGCGAGCTTCTCGTCGAAGAACTTCGCGGTCGCGGCCTGGTCGTCCTTGGCCGAGACCCGGGCGCTGCGGGCGACCGCGGTCTTGATGCCACCGGGGTGGACCGAGGTGACGCCGACGTTGTGACCGTCGATCAGCATCTCCTCGCGCAGCGCCTCGGTGAAGCCGCGCACGGCGTACTTGGCCGCGTTGTAGAAGGCTTGGTCGGGCATCGAGACCAGCCCGAACAGCGAGGAGATGTTCACGATGTGCGCGTCGCCGGACTCGATCAGGGCCGGCAGGAAGAGCTTCGTGCCGTGCACGACGCCCCACCAGTCGATGCCCATGATCCAGTCGATGTCCTCCCAGTCGAGGTCGTTGACCCGACCCGACAGCGCGACTCCGGCGTTGTTGATCACCACGTTGACCTGACCGAAGTGGGCGATGACGCCCTCGGCGTACGTCGTGAAGGCCTCGCGGTCGGCGACGTCGAGCTTGTCTGCCTTGATCTCGCGGGCTCCGGCCTGCTTGGCGAGCTCGACGGTCTCGGCCAGACCGGCCTCGTTCACGTCGGAGAGCGCGAGCCGGGCGCGGCGGCCGGCGAGGTTGACCGCGAGGGCGCGGCCGATCCCGGAGCCGGCTCCGGTGAGTACGACTACCTTGTCGTCGAAGGACTTCATGCGGGGACACTCTCCTTGGTCGTGGCGGCGGTGACGGCGTACTTGTCGACGTCGAACTTGCTGGTCAGGTGGCGGAACAGGAACGTGAAGCTCGGCCACAGGGTGGTGTTGCGGCCGTGCTCATCGAGATACCACGACGCGCAGCCGCCCTCCGACCAGACGGTGTTCTCCATCTTGCGCTGCAGGTCGTCGTTCCAGGCGGAGGTGGCGTCCTCGGTGGGTTCGACGGTCGCGTAGGAGTTGGTGCGCATCGTGCGGATCGCGTCGCGGATGTAGGCCACCTGCGACTCGATCATGTAGACCATCGAGGAGTGGCCCAGACCGGTGTTGGGGCCGACCACGAAGAAGAGGTTGGGGAACTCCGGGACCGTGGTGCCCTTGTAGGCGCTCATCCCGGTCTCCACGAACCGCTCGGCCATGGTGCGGCCCTTGCTGCCGGTGATGGCATGGGCGATCGGCAGGTCGGTGGTGTAGAAGCCGGTCGCCACGACGAGGATGTCGATCTCGCGGCTGGTGCCGTCCTTGGCGACGATCGCGTTCTCGCTCACCCGGGCGATGCCGTCGGTGATCAGGTCGACGTTGTCGGCGGCCAACGCGGGATAGTAGGCGTTGGAGATCAGCGTGCGCTTGCAGCCGAGGGTGTAGTCGGGGGTGACCTTGCGGCGCAGCTCGGGGTCCTTGATGCCGCGGTGGATGTTGTTCTTCGCCTTCAGCTGGTGAGCCAGGGTGAGCTTGGGCTGCACGGCGAGGCCGAGGACACGGACCTCGAGGCCCCAGTAGACCGCCGCGCGGGCGAGTCGCTGGACGCCGGGGACGTGGCGGAAGGCGGCCTTCTCGAGCTTGGAGTAGCGGTGCTCGTTGCGGGGGAGGACCCACGGCGCGGTGCGCTGGTAGACGTCGAGGCGAGCGGCCTTCTTCTGGATCTCCGGGACGATCTGGATCGCGCTCGCGCCGGTGCCGATCACGGCCACGCGCTTGCCGGTGAGGTCGACGTCGTGGTTCCAGTGGGCGGAGTGGAAGATCTCGCCCTGGAAGGTGTCGATGCCCGCGATGTCCGGGAGCTTGGGCTCGGAGAGCGCGCCGGGGCCGGCGATGACGGTGGTCGCTGCGTACGTCTTCTTCCCGGCCTTGCCCTCGGTCTCGACGAGCCAGCGCTGCCGGCTCTCGTCCCAGGTCGCGGCGGTCATCGCGGTGTCGAAGACGAAGCGGTCCAGCGTGCCGGACTGCTCGGCGACCTTGTTGATGTACGCCTCGATCTCTGGCTGGGGCGAGAAGCTCATCGACCAGTCGGGGTTGAGCGCGAAGGAGTAGCTGTAGAGCTGGCTGGGGACGTCGCACGCGGCGCCGGGGTAGGTGTTGTCGCGCCAGGTGCCGCCGACGCCGGAGCCCTTCTCGATGACGACGAAGTCGCGCTCGCCGTCCTCCTCGAGCTTGATCGCCGCGCACAGGCCTCCGAAGCCGGCACCGACGATCAGGTGGTCGACAGGGGTGAGGTCAGCAGTGGTCATACCGAGAGTATTCTTGCCTATTGAACAGATGTCAATAGAATGGTCGGCATGAGCCAACGCACGAGACTGACGCCCGTGCAGCGACGCGAGCAGCTGCTCGATCTGGGCATTCGCCTCTTCGCGAACCACTCCCTCGACGAGATATCGATCGACGTGGTGGCGCGTGAGGCCGGCATCTCGCGCGGGCTGCTCTACCACTACTTCGGCGACAAGATGGCCTTCCGTGAGGCGGTCGTACGCCGCGCCGCCGACGCTCTCGTCGCCCAGACCGCCCCGCCGGAGACGGGTGAACCGGTCGAGCGCCTGTTGGCGTCGATGACCGCGTACGTCGACTTCGTCGACGCCAACTACGAGGGGTACGTCTCGATGGTCCGTGGCGCCGCGAGCGACCCGGTCCTGCGCCAGATCTACGACGACGCCTTCGGCGCTCTCGGGGCCCGGATCTTCAAGGCCGATGTCGACTTCGTCGTCGACACCCCGGCTGCTCGCCTGATCGTCAGGGGCTGGCAGGCGATGTCCGAGGAGCTGGTGCTGTCGTGGAAGGCCGATCCCGCGGGGCTGTCACGTGAGGAGCTGCTGGAGCTGCTGGCAGGCTCGCTGCCGGTGCTGCTGGAGCTGCTCGGCACGCAGCCGAGGCGCTGAGAAAGGTACGTCCGGAGTGGAACCCCTCTGGGCCGACCGGACATAGAGGGTGCGTGAGAGGTAGTCAGTCCCAGAGCTTCGGACTCGTGGTGACGGAGAACGACAGCGGCCTGGCGGAGCGTCTGCGCCAGGGCGACCACGAGGCGATGGCGGAGCTGTTCGGGCGTTACGCGGACCCGGTCTACAACTTCTGCTTCCGCCGCGTGGCTTCCTGGAGCCTCGCCGAGGACGTGATGTCCCAGGCGTTCCTTGAGGTCTGGCGGGTTCGGGACCGGGCGGTGGCCTACGACGGTTCGCTGATGCCGTGGCTCTTCACCGTCGCCGAGAACGTCTGCCGCAACGCCACCCGTGGTGCCCGCCGGCAGAACGCGCTGGCGGGCAGGCTGCAGTTGGTGCGGTTCGATGACGCCGAGGACCACGCGGACGGAGTCGCACGCCGCCTCGACGAGGAGCGTCGGATGTCCGAGCTGCTCGTGGCCGTCGACCGGCTCGGCCGCAAGGACCGTCAGATCCTGATGCTCATCGCCTGGGACGGCCTCTCTTATCTGCAAGTTGCCCAGGCTCTCGACATCCCTGTCGGGACCGTACGCAGCCGGCTCTCCCGCGCACGCAAGCGGGTCGCCGCGCTCATGGGTGAGGGGGAGAAGTGATGACCGGAATTCCTGAACGCAGGCTGCGGCCCCATGTGAAGGCGCGGCGAGAGGCGGAACTGATGCAGGCGATCTCGCAGGAGAGTCGTACGAAGAAGTGGATGGTGCCCGTCGCGGCTGCCGCAGCGGTGGCGGTCATGGCGACCGGGAGTGTCGTGGTCGCCCAGAGAACGTCGTTGCTGAGCGGTGACAAGCAGATCGCAGGTCCGCTGGAGACGTCGGCGAAGCCGTCGCCGGTGCCCGACCGGGTGGTAGCGCCGGTGAAGGTCCCCGGGGACGACGTCACGGGGCTGTGGCCCGCGGCCTTCAACGGCAACGGAGCCGGGTGGTCTCGCGACGTCCCGGTGCTTCAGAAGTACCGAGATGTCCTGGCCGAGCACCTGGATCCCACCGGAGAGCATCTCGAGAAGACCGTCTCCAACATGCAGGGCAGCGACGCCGGCAGCGGGCGCACCATCGGTACGAAGCTGGGGTGGACCGTCGAAGGCGAGGACGGTCTCGGGATGGTTCAGCTGGCCGTCGGGCCAGGTTGGGATGGAGCCGGCCTCCTGTGCGAGGACCCCGGTTG